>NZ_JBEORY010000002.1:0-293998 GCF_040302665.1 Kitasatospora sp. NPDC097691
GTGCCGGACAGCCCGGTGCCGACGATGATCACGTCGTACGGTTCGGAGGTTCCGGCGGTTCCGGTGGTCCCGGTGGTTCCGGCGGTTCCGGCGGGCCGAGACGTCTCGGGGTCCGGCTCCGGGTCCGTTCCGGGTCGGTCTCCGCCCCGTGGCCCGACGACGGCCTGCGCGATCCCTGGCACGGTGTCAGGAACACGGGACCACAGCCAGGTTGACCACTCCCGTGACCCAGAGCAGGGAGACCGGCATGACCGCCGCCCCGACAGCCGTCAGAACCGCTCCGACGACCGGGCGCCACCGCCCGGTCCTGCGCGCCGTCGTCGTCGCCGCCGTCGGCCTGGGCCTGCTCGCCGCGCTCGCCCCGGCCGCCGTGGCCCGGCCCGCCGGCCGCCCGACCGCCGCCGGCTGCGGCGACGCCCACGGCCGGATCGCCGTCCGCCCCGCCACCGCCGACACCCCCGAACGCGGGACCGACTGGCAGGCCGCCGACGCGGCCCTCGCCGGGATGACCGACCCCGGCTACGCCACCTCGGCCCTCGCCGCCGTCCGCGAGGACGGCCGGCTGGTGTGGCGCAACGCCACCGGCGTCGCCGACCTCGCCACCGGCGAACCCGCCGACCCCCGCGGGGCCTTCCGGATCGGCAGCGCCACCGAGACCTTCGTCGCCACCGTGCTGCTCCAGCTGGTCGGCGAGCACCGGCTGGACCTCGACGACCGGCTGGAGTGCCTGCTGCCCGGCATCGTCCCGAACAGCACGGAGATCACCGTCCGGCAGCTGCTCGACCACACCAGCGGCGTCGCCGACTACACCCGGGACCCGGCCTTCGACCACCGGCGGCCGGAGTGGCTCGACGGCGGCCGCTTCAAGCACTACGCCCTCCGGGACCTGGTCGACATCTCCCACCGTTATCCGCCCGCCTTCCCGCCCGGCGCGGACCGGCAGTACTCCGACACCGACTACGTCCTGGTCGGCATGATCATCGAGACGCTCACCGGCCGCTCCTGGAACGAGGAGGTGACCCGCAGGATCATCCGTCCGCTGGGCCTCGCCGACACCTGGATGCCCGGCGACTCGCCCGTCATCCCGGGCCCCCACGCGCACGGCTACGACAGGACGGACACCGGACCGGTCGACCTCACCCCGCTCAACCCCACGCCGGCGGGGTCCTCCGGCGCCGGCATCTCCACCACCGCCGACCTGACCACCTTCCTCAAGGCCCTGCTCGGCGGCCGCCTGCTGCGCCCGGCCGAACTCGCCGCCATGCAGCAGACCACCGACCACGGCGACGGCCGGTCCTACGGTCTCGGCCTGCAGCGGGTGGACACCCCCTGCGGCACCTTCTGGGGTCACGCCGGCGGCTTCCCCGGCTACGTCACGATGATGCTGGGTTCGGCGGACGGCAAGCGCCAGTTCGCCGCGAGCACCACCGTCTACGACATCCCGGACCGGGACACCGCCGACGCCGCGTGGCAGAAGGTGATCACGACCGCCCTGTGCGGCCCGCAGACCGGAACGGCCGCACCCGCACCCGTAACCGCACCCGACCTCGCCCTCCCGGCGCCGTGACCGACCCCCTACGCTGACCGGCGACACCACGGCCGACCGTCACCAGGAGGACGAGACATGGCAGAGCCGCTGATCGCCGCAGTCGGGGGCAGGGTGCCCGCCGTCGACCCGAGCGCCTTCGTCGCACCGAACGCCGTCGTGGTCGGGGACGTGACGGTGGGTGCGGGCGCGAGCGTCTGGTACGGCGCGGTGCTGCGCGGCGACGCCGAGTCCATCAGCGTCGGCGCGGGCAGCAACATCCAGGACAACTGCACCCTGCACGCCGATCCCGGCTTCCCGCTGGTGGTCGGCGAGCGGATCTCGGTCGGCCACAACGCGGTGCTGCACGGCTGCATCGTCGAGGACGACGTCCTGGTGGGCATGAACGCCACCGTGCTGAACGGCGCCCGGATCGGCGCCGGTTCGCTGGTCGCGGCCGGCGCGGTCGTGCCGCAGGGCATGGTCGTCCCGCCCGGCTCGCTGGTCGCGGGCGTCCCGGCGAAGGTCCGCCGGGAGCTGAGCGAGGAGGAGCGGACGGGCATCAAGGCCAACGGTGAGGGCTACCGGCTGCTCGCCGGGGCCCACCGGGAGATCGGGGCCCGCTGAGGGCCCGTCGTTCCACCGGACACCGGTCGTCCCGTCAGCCGCGGGTCACCCCGACACGGGCGGCGGCGGCCGGCTCGGTGACCGCGAGCCCGGCCGGGCTCGCGGGCCGCCGCCGGTCGGCCGCCCAGGCGAGCACCGCGACCAGCGCGCCCGAGGCGGCCAGGCCCGCGCCCACCAGCGTCGGCGAGGTCCAGCCGAGCCCGGCGTCCAGCGCCAGCCCGCCGAAGTAGGCGCCCTGGGCGTTGGCCAGATTGAAGGCGCCCTGCACGGTCGCCGAGGCCAGCGTCGGCGCACTGCGCGCCTTCTGCAGCACCAGGGTCTGCACCGCCGGCACGATCGCGAAGCCGAACAGCCCGATCAGCACCACGGTCACGGCCGCCGACCACCGGGCGTGCGCGGTCACCGCGAACAGCGCCAGGGTGGCGGAGAGCAGTACGAACGCCGCGCAGACCGTCGGCCGCAGGGCCCGGTCGGCGGCGAACCCGCCGAGCACGTTGCCGATCGTCATCCCGACCCCGAACAGCGCCAGCACCAGGGTCACGGACCCGGTGGCGTACCCGGAGACCTCGGTGAGCAGCGGCGCGATGTAGCTGTAGCAGGCGAAGAAGCCGCCGCAGCCGAACACCACGGTGGCCAGCGCCAGCCACAGCTGCCCGCTGCGGAAGGCCTGCAGTTCGTGCCGGAGCCCGGACTGGCCGGGGGAGGGCAGCGCGGGCACCAGCCTGGCGATGGCGAGCGTCCCGGCGGCGGCGATCAGCACGACCACCAGCATGGTCGCCCGCCAGCCCAGGTGCTGCCCGAGCAGGGTCGCGGCGGGGACGCCGACGATGTTGGCCACGGTCAGCCCCGAGAACATCACCGCCACCGCACGGGCCCGCCGGTCGGGTGCCACCAGCTCGGCGGCGGCCACCGCGCCCGCACCGAAGAACGCCCCGTGCGGCAGCCCGGTGACCAGCCGCGCGGCGGCCAGCGTCCAGAAGTCGGGTGCGAGCGCGCACAGCAGGTTGCCGGTGGCGAACAGCCCGGCCAGGGCCACCAGCACCGCCTTGCGCGGCCGGCCGGCCGCCAGCGCGGTGAGCAGCGGCGCGCCGACCACCACCCCCAGCGCGTACGCCGAGATCAGCCAGCCCGCCTGCGGGATCGAGACGTGGAGGCTGTCGGCGACTTGGGGGAGCAGCCCCATGGCGGCGAATTCGGTGGTGCCGATGGCGAACGCGGTGACGGCCAGCGCGAGCAGCGCGAGAGGCAAGGGGGTGACTCCGGGGTGATGCCGACGACCGGGGGAGCGCGCGGCGGGCGAATTCGTTCGTCCGGCATCCTAATCCGGCCGGATGACGCCCTCATGAGGCGTGTGTGACGAGAGGAAGTCGCCAGCGGGGCCCGCGCGCGCGAGACTGGGTGCATGTGCCGCAACATCAAGACGCTGCGACCGCCGGTGACGCCCGACGCCGGGGAGGACGACTTCCACGCCGCCGCGCTGCAGTACGTCCGGAAGGTTTCCGGCTTCCGCGCCCCGGCCGCGCACAACCGGGAGGCGTTCGACCGGGCCGTGGACGCGGTCACGGAGGCCACCGCCCGGCTGCTCGCCGAGCTGGAGGTCCGCGGCTCGCACACCCGGTCCGTCGTGGCCGCCGCCGGGTGACCGGGCCGCAGCGGCCGGACCGGACCGCGGTGGACCGCGGTGGATCACCGTCGACCGCCGTGGATCACGACTGCCGTGGATCGCAACCGCCGTCCGTGGATCGGAGCGGACGTCCGCGGACGAACGCCGACAGGGAGCAGGATCAGGTGATGAACCCCGACAAGCGTTACGCCCTCACGTTCCCCGGCACCCCCGGCACCCAGGCCCCGCAGGACGTCGTGGTGGTCACCCGGACCAGCGCGACCGGCCCGGGCGGGCACCCGGTGTACGAGGACGAGAGCGGCATCGTCCGGGCCGAGATCAGTGACTCGGGCGAGGTGCGGATGCTCGCCAGCGGAGGCCACCAGAGCCCGCACCTGCCGGTCCACGCCCATCCGCTCCCCTGACCGTCCGGCCTCCCCTGACCGTCCGGCCTCGTCCGACCGTCCGGCCTCGTCCGACCGTCCGGCCCCGGACCGGCCGGGCTGCCCGGATCGCCGCCCGGAGCGATCGCCCGTCGGGCACAATCACCCCATGACCACAGCGAGTTGGCAGGGCATCGTCATCGCCGAGAGCGAGGACACCGTCGTCGTCGAGGGCAACCACTACTTCCCGGTCGAGTCGGTCCGCACGGAGTACCTGCGGCCCTCCGGGACCACCACGGTGTGCGGCTGGAAGGGCACCGCCGGCTACTACACCCTCGACGTGGAGGGGCGGACCAACCCCGACGCGGCGTGGTTCTACACCGATCCGACGCCCGGGGCCGAGCACGTGCGCGGCCGGGTGGCGTTCTGGCGCGGGGTCGAGATCACCGAGTCGGCGGCCGCCGCCGACTAGCCCCCGGGCCACGCGGGTACCTGAATCCCATGGCAGTCTTCCGCAGGCCGGGCCGTTCCCGGCCGACCCCCGAGCCGGACCTGGCCGAACAGCTCGCCGAACTGGTCGAGGAGGCCGAGCAGCCGGTCGGCGAGGAGCCGGCCGCCGCGTACCAGGCGCGGCAGCGCGGCCGGGGCCGGGCCGTGGTGGCGCACACCGCCCGGCTGCTCGGCACCGGCGGGCGGGCCGCCCGGGGCGCGGCCCGGAGGGCGGCGTACGGCGGCAAGGCCCTCACCGAGCAGCTGCTGCAGGCCGCCCCGCGGATCCCGGTGCGCGACCTCGCCACCCTGCGGGCGCAGCACCCGGGCGCGACCTTCCCCGAGGAGCTGGCCGACCGACTGGTCGCCGGAGCCGTCCGGGCCTCCGGCGCGCTCGGCGCGGGCGTCGGCGCGGCGGCGATGATGCCGGTGCCGCCCGCGATGCCGGTGGAGATCGCGGCCGAGACGCTGGCGGTGGCGGCGGTGGAGATCAAGCTGATCGCCGAGCTGCACGAGGTCTACGGTGCGCCGGCGCAGGGCACGGTCAGCCAGCGGGCCGGGGCGTACCTCGGGGCCTGGGCCAACCGCCGGGGGATCGACGCGACGCTACTGGTCCGGCCCGCCGGCTTCGCCGCGCTGGCGATCGGCGCGGAGGTCCGCCAGCAGGTGCGCCGACGGCTCACCCGCAGCTCGCTGCGCCACCTGCCCGCGATGACCCCGCTGCTGGTCGGCGCGGGCATCGGCGCCACCATGAACCGGCGTGAGACCCGTCGGCTGGCCGGCGAGGTCCGGGCGGACCTGCGCGCCCGCCGGCCGGCCGACCGGGCCTACTGGACCGCGGCCGCGCCGGCGGTGCAGGGGACGACGGTCAAGGGCAGGGCGGTGAAGGGCAAGGCGGTGAAGGGCAGAGCGGTGAAGGGCGGGGCGGTGAAGGGCACCACGGGGAACGGGACCTCGGCGAAGGGCACCGCGGCGCCGGAGGGCGAGGAGGCGCCGTAGGGTTCGGAAACCCCCGGCGCCCCCGTGGTCAGGACGCCTGCGGTCAGGACGTCTGCCGTGGTCAGGACGTCGGCGGCGGTGGGGCCCCCGCGCCCCGGCCCGTCTTGACGCCGTTCACCATCGCCTGGTGGATCGCCCGGGCGGTGGTCTCGTCGGCTGCCGGCACCGGACTGCCGGACACCGTGTACCAGTCCAGCGCGCCGGTGTACTGGACGGTCAGCCGCGCCTCGCCGTCCACCCAGGTGGTGTGCACGGTGAGGTCGCCGGAGATCGGGCCGACCTCGGAGGTGGTGACCCCTCCGGGGCCGCTGATGATCGACTGGGTGGTCCAGGTCGCCCACGACGCGCGCGGGTCCGCGGGCGGCCGGGCCTGCCGATTGCCTTGGTCGTGTTCGGTCATGCGCCTATCCTCCCCCGCCGGTGAGTCGCCACCCGGGCAGCGACACCTGCGGTCGCGGCGACCGCCCGGTCCCACCGGGCGGTCGAGTCGGTACGGCGGCGGACGGTCAGTCGATCCGTCCGGGTTCGTCCAGCATGGCGTCGCCTTCCGCCTGCGAGGTGTCCTGCGCGTGCAGGTTCTGCATCGAGGTGATGCCCTCCTCGGGGTCCGCAGCACGGACATCCTCGTCACGGTCGGTGCTCACCTCGGACCGTTCGCTCATGTCGGTCATCGTGGGCTCCGTCTCCTCGGCCGGTCCGGGAACGCCGAGCCGCGGGCGCGGCCGGGCCGGGTTCTCTTTCGCCCTTCCAGCCTGCCCCCGCCCCGGCGCTGGGTCCAGCCGGATGACCGGCGAACCGGAGGCCGGGGCGTCGCGGGCCCGGGTCCCGACCGGGTGCGGTCACCAGGTCACGGGCAGCGACCGCATGCCGTGGATGAACGACTCGGTGCGGAACGCCAGCTCGCCGCGCGGCACCGCCAGCCGCAGGCCGGGCAGCCGCCGGAACAGGGTGGCCAGGGCGATCTGCAGCTCGGCGCGGGCCAACGGCTGGCCGAGGCACTGGTGCACGCCGAAGCCGAAGGCCATGTGCCGCCGGGCGTCCCGGTCCAGGTCCAGCTCGTCGGCGGGCCGCCGGTCGGCGTCGCCGAACACCGTGTCGTCCCGGTTGGCAGTGGAGACCATCGCGATCACACCCTCGCCGGCCCTGATCGTCGTACCGCCGAGCCGCACGTCCTCCAGGGCCACCCGGGGCAGCCCGGTGTGCACGATGGTGAGGAGGCGCAGCAGTTCCTCCACGGCGCCGGGCACCGCGGCCGGGTCGGCCAGCCTGGCGACCTGGTCGGGCCGGTCCAGCAGCAGCGCGGTGGACAGCGAGATCATGTTCGCGGTGGTCTCGTGCCCGGCGATCAGCAGCAGCAGACCGGTGCTCGCGACGTCGCGCGGGGTCAGGTCGTCCCGGACGGCGAGCCGGCTGAGGATGTCGTCCTCCGGCCGCTCCCGCTTGCGGGCCGCCAGCGCGCTCAGGTACTCCAGCAACTCGTCCTGGGCCTCGGAGAGCTTCTCCGGGGTGCTGTTGCTGCTGAGCAGGGTCCGGCTGATGCCCTGGAAGAACTCGCGCTCCTCGTAGGGGACTCCGAGCAGCAGGCAGATCACCAGGGAGGGGACGGGCAGGGCGAAGTCGGCGACCAGGTCGGCCTCGGTGCGGCCGAGGGTCATCCGGTCCAGCGCCTCGTCCACGATCCGCTGGACGGCCGGGCGCATCGCCTCGACCCGCTTGACCAGGAAGTCCCCGGTGACCATCCGGCGCAGCCGGGCGTGCTCGGGGTCGTCCAGCCGCAGGAAGCTCGGGTTCTCGGCGATGATCTCCCGGACGCCGGGGACCAGGGCCGGGAAGTTCGGGTGGCGCACGTCCGCGCTGAACCGCCGGTCGGACAGCACGGTGCGGACCTCGGCGTAGCCGGTGGCCAGCCAGCAGGACTCGCCCCCGGGCAGGTCGGCGCGGGTGACGGCGGCGGTGGCGGCGGCCTCGGTGTACGCGGGGGGCGGGCCGAAGGGGCAGCCGGCCGAGTGCGGTGCCGGGATCCGGACGGTGGCGGTACCGGTGGTCGTGGGGGTGGGGGTGGGGGTGGGGATGCCGGTGGTGGGAGTGCTCGTCAAGGTGGGGTCTCCTTGCGTGGGTGTTCTCCGGTGCAACTCGACGGCGGACCCGCCCGTCGCGGTGGTCGTGGTGGGGGTGGGCCGCGGTGGGGGCGGTCAGTCGCCGGCCGCGGCGGGTTCGTCCTCGGTCGCGGCGGTTTCGTCCTCGGTCACGGTGATCGCGCCGCCCGGGCAGAGCTGGGCGGCCAGTCGCAGATCGGCGAACTGCTCGGGCCGGAAGTCGGTTTGACGGAGTCTCACCAGGCTGTCCTGGTCGTCCTGGTCGAACACCTCGGGAACGTTCACGACGCACATCCCGGAGCTGCAGCAGCGGTCCCGGTCGACGTTCACCCGCATGGTCGGGCACCTTTCGCCAGTGCGCCGCCGGCTGCCCGGCGGCCGCCTCTCGTTGTCATTGCCAACCTAACCGCCACTGCTCCGTCCACGGAGGGGGTGGTGGCGGGATCCTTGAGAATGGCCGATTCGGCCCCGGTAGGAACACCCGTGCGGCGCAACAGGTTTGAATTGACGTCACCCCGACAAGTCGTGGTTCCGCCGTTCCGAGGGCGAGTTCACGACGACAGCCCCTCGGCGGTGGCGATCTCCCGCACGGTCGCGACGGTGTCGGCCTCCGTGGCGTCCTTGTCCGGCCGGTAGCGCAACACCCGGGCGAACCGCAGGGCGAGGCCGGCGGGGTAGCGGGGGCTGCGCTGCAGACCGTCGAAGGCGATCTCGACCACCAGCTCCGGACGGACCCGCACCGTCCAGGCGTCCCGCTCGGTCTCCCGGGCGAGCAGCTCGGCGGTCTGCCGGGCGAGCATCTCGTCGGTGAGGCCCTTGAAGGTCTTGCCGAGCATCACCCACGGGCCGAGCCCCGGCTCACCCGCCGCCCGGGCGCCCAGGTGCAGGTTGCTGAGGAACCCGCGACGCCGCCCGCTGCCCCACTCGGCGGCCAGCACCACCAGGTCGAGGGTGTGCCGGGGCTTCACCTTGATCCAGCCGATGCCGCGGCGCCCGGCCGCGTACGGCGCCGCCGGGTCCTTGACCAGCACGCCCTCGTGGCCGAGGGCCAGCGTGTCCCGGAAGAAGGCCAGCGCCCGCTCGCGGTCCCCGGTCTCGGTGCGCGCCACCCGCAGGTCCGTCGGCACCGCCTCGGCCAGCGCCGCCCAGCGCTCCCGGCCCGGACGGTCCACCAGGTCCGCACCGTCCCGGTGCAGCAGGTCGAAGAAGAACACGCTGAGCGGGACTTCGACGCGCAGCCGCTCCGGGTCCCGCCGGGCCGCGGTGCGCGCGGCGGTCTCCTGGAACGGGCGCGGCCGCCCGTCCGCGCCGAGCGCGATCGCCTCGCCGTCCAGCACCGCCGAGCGCAGCGGCAGCGCCAGCGCGGCCTGCGCCACCTCGGGGACGCGCGCGGTGATGTCGTCGAGGCTGCGGGTGAACACCGCGACCTCGTCACCGTCCCGGTGCACCTGCACCCTGATCCCGTCCAGCTTCCACTCCAGCGCGGCCGGACCGGTGCGCTCCAGCGCCGAGGCGACGTCCGGCGCGGAAGCGGCCAGCATCGGCCGCACCGCCCGTCCCACCTCCAGCCGGAACGCCGTCAGCGCGGCCTCCCCGCCGGTCAGCGCCGCCTCCGCCACCGCCCGGGCCGAACCCCGGAACATCAGCGCCCGCCGCACCGCCGCCGACGGCACCTCCGCCGCCCGCGCCACGGCGTCCCCGACCACCGCGTCCAGCGCGCCCTGCCGCAGGTCACCGACCAGCACCGCCCGCAGGAACGCCTGCTCCTCCCCGGTCGCCCGCCCGAACAACCCGTGCAACAGCCGTCGCCGCTCCGACTGCGCCCCTGCGCCGTGCACCCCCGCGATCCGCTCCAGCTCCCGCTCCACCTCCCGCACCCCGAGCGACGCGTCCCCGGCCGGCTCCGGCAACCCGCGCAGCGCCGCCGGCCCGACCCCGGTCCGCAGCCGCTGCGACTCCCCGGACAACAAGGCCACCGCCGCCGGCGCCTCCACCGGCCCCAACTCCCGCAGACACCCGGCCAGCAACCCCGTCTTCGCCCGCCGCCCCGGCTCCGCGGCCACCGCCCGCGACACCTCCGCCAACCGCCGCAACCCCGCCACACCACCACCTCCTCCACCCAGCATCCGCGCCCCGGGCGGCCCGCGCCTCAGCAGCCCTGCGGACGCGGCGCCTGCCGCCCCGGCCGCCGTCGGCCCCGCCGCAGCCCGGCACGACCCTCCAGGCCGTATCGGCGCGCCGTTCAGCCAGGCCGGCCGTACCCGGCTCAGCCGGTGAGCACCCGCGGTCGCCGCCCCCGACGGGTGGCGGCCTGCCCGTGGCGTCGGCCCGTGGCGTCGGCCCGTGGGGTCGGCCCGTGGGGTCGGCCGGTGCGTTCCGCATCCCCAAGTGCCGGAGTGGAGTGCCGGCTCGGCGATCTTGGCCGGGGTGGAGCTCGGGTGCGGGTCGACGGGGCGTCATGCTGGGCCCGCGAGCCGCCATGACCTCCGAGGAGACCGGAATGAGCGACACCCCCACCGTCCGCTGGAGCGTCGACGCGCCCGAGGCCGACGAGTTCGCCGCCTGGCGCGAACTCTTCCGCGGGTACTGCGAGTTCTACCGGGTGCCGTGTCCCGAGGAGAAGGCCGAGCTGGTGTGGTCCTGGCTCACCGACAAGGACCACGAGCTGGACGGGCTGCTGGTGCGGGACGGTGACGGGAGGCCGGTCGGGCTCGCCCACTACCGGCCGTTCGTCCGTCCGCTGCACGGGGCCGTCGGCTGCTTCCTGGACGACCTCTTCGTCGCGCCGGACGTCCGGGGCGGCGGGGCGGTGGACCTGCTGCTGGCCCGGCTGCGCGAGATCGCCGCCGAGCGCGGCTGGAACACCGTCCGCTGGATCACCTCCGAGACCAACTACCGGGCCCGCGGCAAGTACGACCAGGTCGCCGTTCGGACCCAGTTCCTCACCTACGACATGGCCCCGGACACCCCGATGCGCTGAGATGGTGACCGGGTCGCCGGACATTCGTTCGGACTTTCTGTTATCGGCACGCCGCCCGGAGGTCTCCCAGGTGTCGACACCCGACCAGCCGACCCGGAACAGGAAGCGTGACCACGTGAACAGCGACGACAGGACGACCATCCTCCCGGCGACCGGTGGTGACCGCGGCAGCGACGGCGGCGCGGGCGGCAGCCGGGGCCGGACCGGTGGCCGGGCCGCGCGGCGGGCCGCCCAGCGGCACGTCGGCCGGGGCCGACGGGGTCGGCGCGGCGGGTTCGTGCCGGTCACCGCGGTGGTCGCGGCCGTCGCCGGTACGGGGCTGATCGCAGCGCTGGCCGGTGCCGGCTACGCCGCGTACGGCGGCAAGCAGGCCGACCGGGACGTCATGGGCCAGGCGATGTCCGCCGACGCGCTGATCGCCGCCGAGATCGGCACGCACGAGGGGATCCAGGTCCCCGGCGCCGGGGGAGCGAACGGTGCCACCCCGGTGTCGCCGTCCGGCCCGGCCGCGACCGGTCCGGCGGCCACCCCGAGCGACCCGGCCACGCCGACCGCGACCGCCACCGCCACCGCCACCCCGACGGCCACCCCCACGGCCACCGCCACCCCGACCCCGACCGCGACCGCGGCCAAGGCGACCGCGAGCGCGACCCGGACCGCCGCCCCCGCCGGGGCGGCCGCCGCCCAGCGGACCGCGACCGGACCGGCCACCCCGGTCGGCGGCGGCGCGGCCCCCTCCGACGCCCAGGCCGTCGTGGACCTGGTCAACGCCGAGCGTGCCAAGGCCGGTTGCGGGCCGGTCACCGCCGATCCCAAGCTGGCCACCGCGGCCCAGTCGCACAGCGACGACATGGCCAACCGCAACTACTTCGATCACGCGAGCCCCGAGGGCTACCACGCCGACCACCGGATCGAGGCCACCGGCTACCGCTGGAGCACCTGGGGAGAGAACATCGCCCGCGGCCAGAAGGACCCGGCTGCCGTGATGGACGCCTGGATGAACAGCCCGGGCCACCGCGCCAACATCCTGAACTGCGCGTTCAAGCAGCTCGGCGTGGGCGTGCGGACCGGCTCCGGTGGTCCGTGGTGGACCCAGGTGTTCGCCGCACCGGCCTGACCGGCCTGACCGGCCGCCGGCGCAGACCCTCGACCCCCGGTGCCCGGTCCCTACCCCCAGCCCCAGCCCCGACCACGGAAGCCGAACCCGCCCCCGACCACGGAAGCCGAACCCGACCACGAAACCGACCACGAACCGATCGGACACCACCGAGCCGATCCGACGACACTCCGTTCCGGCCCGATCCGCTTCCGGGCCGGGCCGATTTTCCGATTCCGCGCACATTGTTGTTATCTGATCACTCCCCACAGGTCTCCGAGGAGGCAGCGGCGGACGGAAACACGGCAAGACGGAGTGCGGACCATGAACGCTGATGTGCAGAACAGGACCGGGAGCACCCTGGTGCTCGCGGCGCAGGCCGGCGACCGGCAGGCCCAGGAGGCGCTGGTCGCCACCTGGCTGCCGCTCGTCTACAACGTGGCCGGACGCGCCCTCGGCGGCCACGCCGACGTCGACGACGTCGCACAGGAGACCATGATCCGGGCCCTGGACGGCCTGGACGGGCTCCGCGACCCGGACTCGTTCCGCTCCTGGCTGGTCGCCATCACCATGAACCAGGTCCGCCGCCGTCACGCCGCGGGTCTGCAGCAGGCCGTCGGCGGGCTGGACGAGACCTGGGAGGTCGCCGACCCCAGGGCCGACTTCACCGACCTGACCATCCTGCGGCTCGGCCTCTCCGGCCAGCGCCGCGAGGTCGCCGAAGCGACCCGCTGGCTCGACCCCGACGACCGCGAACTGCTCTCCCTGTGGTGGCTGGAGGCCGCGGGCGACCTCACCCGTGCCGAGCTCGCCGAGGCCCTCGACCTGAGCCCGGCGCACACCGCCGTCCGCGTCCAGCGGATGAAGAAGCAGCTGGAAGCCGGCCGGGTGGTCGTCCGCGCCCTCAGCGCCTACCCCCGCTGCCCCGACCTGACCGAACTCACCGCCGGATTCGACGGCACCCCGAACTCGGTCTGGCGCAAGCGCATCGCCCGTCACATCCGCAGCTGCGCGGGCTGCGACGGCCTCGGCCGCGACCTCTTCCCCGCCGAGGGACTGCTGGCCGGCCTCGCCCTGGTGCCGATCCCGCACGGCTCGCCGCTCCTGCTCCACTTCCAGCACACCGCGGCCGCCGTCGCCGCCCAGACCGCCGCCGGCGGAGCCGGCTCGGGCGCCGCGTCGGGCGCTGGCCTGGGCTCGGGCTCGGGCGCCGGGTCCGGTACGGGAGCAGGGGCGCACGCCGGTGCCGGCGGGCACGGCGGCTGGGCCGGCACCGCCGCCCGGAAGGCCGTCCTGGCGAGCGGCGCGGCCGCGGCGGTGGCCGTGACCACCCTCGCGCTGGTCTGGCCGCAGCACACCGAGCCCCCGCTGGCGACCGCCCCGGAGCCGACCGCTCCGGCGGCCGCCCAGGACACGGCCCAGGAAGCCCCGAGCGTCGCCGCCGCGCCCGTGGCGGTCGCCCCGACGCCGGTGCCGACCCCGACGCCCACGGAGACCCCGACCGCGACGCCCACACCCACCCCGACGCCGACCCCGACGCGTACGGTCGCCCCCGCGCCGGTGGCCGGCCCGGAACGCCAGCTGGTCGACCTGGTCAACGCCGAACGCGCCAAGGTGGGTTGTGCCCCGCTGCGGATCGACCCCCGGCTGCACTCCGCCGCGCAGAAGCACTCGGAGGACATGGCCGCCCGCGGCTTCTTCGACCACGTGAACCCGGACGGCGTGCGCGCCGACACCCGGATCACCGCCGCCGGCTACCGCTGGTCCCAGTGGGGCGAGAACCTCGACCGGGGACCGACCGCCCCGGCCACGGTCGTCGCCCACTGGATGGACGGCGGCATCCACCAGTCGAACATGCTCGACTGCGGCTTCAAGGACGTCGGCGTCGGCCTGGCCACCAGCCCGACCGGCACCACCTACTGGACCCAGGACCTCGGAGCCCCGCTGTCCTGACCGGACGCGACAGCCCTGACACAGGGGCAGGCGGCAGGCGGACGGGCGTGACTAGGCGGGGGTGACCCCGACCAGTCCGTCCGCCGACCCGGTCACGAAGCCCGTGGCGTGCCCGACGACACCTCCCGCGTCGCCGACCTGGCCGGGCACCACCTCGGGCGCGCTGCTCAGCGGCCCGGGCAGACCCTCCTGACCGCCCACGGCGCTGGCGTGCGCACTCGGCGCGGTGAGGGAGGCCACGACACCCACGGCGAGCGAGGCGACGGCGAGCATGCTGCGCTTCTTCATGGCCGGTCCAACGACGCTGCGCCGGAAGGGTTACGGGGGCGGCCCGCCCGGGCCGCCCCGCGACTCCCTCCGACCGCGCGTGCCGACGGAGTGTCAGGCCCGGTAGAACGTCCGCCCGCTGGAACCGGAGGAGACCGACCACACCTCGGCTATCAGCCCGCCGTCGAGCCGCAGGATGTCCGTCCCGCTGCGCGCCACCACGCCACCCTCGCCGTCCGAGAAGCTCGCCAGGTACGGCCGGGCCACCAGCCCCGACACCGCCCCGTCGACCGACTCCAGATCCACCACCGCGATGCCCTCGGCCGCGAACCGCAGCTCCGACCGCTTGGCGTGCCACTGCCGGATCACCTCGGCCAGCCCCGCCGGCGTCCGCACCTCGTCGAACGCCTCCGAGCCCGCCTGCGTGTACCGCAGGGTGAAATCGGGCGCCATGATCTTCTCGGCCAGCCCCAACTCGCCGTTCCACAGAGCCGTCCAGCGGTCGTAGACCTCGACCCCGAACTCCCGCAGCTCAACACCCATGAGAAATCCCCCCGTTCGTTCCCCGACCGTTTCTCGATCGTGCAGGGAACGCTAGCACCGGCCACTGACATCCGGCCCGAGCGGGAGCCCGAAGGGGAGCGCGATCGGGAGCGCGGGTGGGCACGCGCGAAAGCTGGACGGCCCGCGCGCCGACCGGGACTCAGGCCGGGCGGCGGGCGGGCCGTGGGAACCACCATGGCCCCACCCGCCCCTGCCGGTCAGCGGCGCGCACGCGGCGGCCGGACGCACACCGGCGCGCCGGGGCGTGCAACAGCGGCCCCAGCGGCGCCGTCAGAGTGTCCCCGAGCCCCGGGCCACCCCGGTCCCGCCCGCCACCCCGGCACCGCCCTCCCGAAGGGCACCGCCCTCCCGAACGGCGCTGCCCGCAGCCCCCGCGCCGCCCGCAACCCCCGTGGCCGCGGCGGCGCCGGGAGCCTTCCCCGCCGGGAGCACCGTCCAGTCCGGGTGCCCCGGCATCGGCGGCGTGCGCAGCCCGTACAGCCAGTCGCCGAGGAACCCGCCCAGGTCCTCCCCGGACACCGCGGAGGCCGTGCGCACGTAGTCCGCGGTGGTCGCGTTCCCGTACCGGTGCTCCCGCAGGAAGGTGCGCTCGATCCGGTCGAAGGTGTCCGCGCCGACCTTCTCGCGCAGCGCGAACAGCACCAGCGCGCCGCCCGTGTAGCGCTGGCCGTCGAAGAGGTTCGCGGCGGTCGGGGACGCGACCGGCCCGGAGTCGTGCCGCGACCGGTCGCCGAGGCCGTAGACGTCGCGCATCCGGTCGTCCAGCGTGGTGTGGCCCCGGTCGTCCGGCCAGCCGCGGTCGTAGCGGTACAGCAGGCCGTAGAAGTCGGCGTGGCCCTCGTTCAGCCAGAGGTCGGACCACCTGGCCGGGGAGACGCTGTCGCCGAACCAGGAGTGCACCAGCTCGTGCATCATGTGCGGGCCGATCTCCGCCTCCGGTCGGCGCAGGAAGTTCGGCTTGTAGAGGGTGAGGGTCTGGGTCTCCAGGCCGGTGAAGGC
This sequence comes from Kitasatospora sp. NPDC097691, assembly GCF_040302665.1. Taxonomy (NCBI): domain Bacteria; kingdom Bacillati; phylum Actinomycetota; class Actinomycetes; order Kitasatosporales; family Streptomycetaceae; genus Kitasatospora; species Kitasatospora sp. NPDC097691. Next base: position 15,582 of record NZ_JBEORY010000002.1, read on the forward strand.
GAAGGCGTCCGGTGCGTCCGTGTCGACCGGCAGGATGCCGTAGGCCTCGAACGGGAAGCGGCCCAGGTGCGCCTCCGCCCAGGCGAGTTGGTCGGCGGTCAGGGCCAGCGCGGGCTCCAGCTCGGCGGCCCGGGCGGTCGGGACGACGTCGCGCAGCGGCAGGCCGTGCGGGCCGGTGCGCTCGCGGACGGTGTAGTGGCCGACCGAGACCTGGACCAGCTCGGTGGCCATCGGCTCGCGCGAGACGTACCGACGGGTGGTCCGGCCGTCGGCGTGCGGCTCGGTCCGCGTCAACTCGCCGTTGGCGACGCCCAGGAGAGCGTCCGGCGCGGTGACCGCGATGGCGAACCGGGCCTTGTCGCTCGGGTGGTCGTTGCAGGGGAACACGGTGTGCGCGCTCTGCGGCTGGCCGGCCACCGCGAACCCGTCCGGGGTGGGGACCCAGCCGGTGTGCGGCAGCGCGGCCCGCGGGTCGACGGTGTACTCGACCGTCAACTCGGTGGTGGCGCCCGGTCGGAACGGCCCGGTCGGGGTGACGGTCAGCTTCTCGTCGTGCGTCGCGAAGTCCGCCGGCCGGTCACCGACCCGGACGGCGTGCACGGCCAGTCCGAGTGCGTCCAGCTCCAGGTGGGCGAGGGTGCGCTCGGGCCGGACGGTGATCACGGCGGTGCCCTCCACGGTGCGGGTGTCGGCCCGGTAGTCGAAGGCCAGGTCGTACGCGAGCGCCCGGTACCCGGTGTTGCCGAGCGAGGGGAAGACCGGATCGCCCAGCCCGGCCGCACCGGCCGACGGGACGCTCGCGGACAGCAGCGCCGCGCTGAGCACGAGCGACAGGGCGAGGCCGGCACGGGGCTTGGACAAGGGGGGTCACCGCACTTCGCGAACGGAGCGGGCACGGAGGCCGCCGGGACAGGAGAACCGCGGACGGATGCTAGTGGACCGCCGGGCCGGCGGGGGTGCGAATCCGTGAGATCCGACGACACGCCGTCGTCCCCCGGACGGCCCACCGTGATGGCGGGGCCCCCGGGGGCCGTCTAACGTCGGGAGTGCTTCGTCCCCTGACGGACGGGGCCACGGCCGTCGGAACTCCTGGCCAGGTCCGGCGGCCGTACTTCCATGCCCTGGCGCACCCCGTAGGCTGGCGGGCGAGACGACGCCCCGTACCGGATGCCAGGAGCCGCCGTGACCAGTCCAGCCTCCCGCGTCCTGGTGATCGGTGAGTGCGTCGCGGACGTCGTCCGCACGGACGGCGCCCCGGACCGGGTGCACCCCGGCGGCAGTCCCGCCAACGTCGCGTACGGCCTGGCGCGGCTGGGCCGCCCGGCCACGCTGCTCACCGAGCTGGGGCCGGACGCCAACGGTCGGCTGATCCGGGCGCACCTGGAGTCGGCGGGCGTGCGGGTGCGGGCCGCCGAGGTGGCGCGGACACCCTCGGCCGTGGTGCGGCTGGACGGTCAGGGCCGGGCCCGGTACACCTTCGACATCGGCTGGACACTGCCGTCGGTCGAGCCGGTGCGGACCGACCTCGCGCAGACCCCCGCCGCGATCCACCTGGGCTCGATCGGCGCCGTCACCGAGCCGGGTGCGGCCGCCGTGCTGGCCCTGGTGGAACGGTGGCGGGGGCGGACGCAGATCAGCTACGACCCCAATGTGCGGCCCGCGCTGATGGGCGGGCGGGCCGAGGCCGTCCGGCGGGTCGAGCGCTGCGTGGCGCTGAGCGACCTGGTCAAGGCGAGCGACGAGGACCTGGCCTGGCTCTACCCGGGCGAGCGGCCCGAGGCGGTCGCGGAGCGCTGGCTGGCCCTCGGCCCCTCCGTGGTGGCGGTGACGCTGGGCGCCGACGGCGCGTTCGCCCGCACCGCCGAGGGCGTCCGGGCCGAGGCGGCGGCCGTCCCGGTACCGGTCGCGGACACCGTCGGCGCCGGGGACTCCTTCATGGCCGCCTTCCTGCACGCCCGGGCGAGCGGCGCCGACCTGCCGGCCTGCCTGACCCACGCGGTGACGGCCGCTGCCCTGACCGTCTCCCGCCCGGGCGCCGCCCCGCCCTCGGCGGCCGAGCTGGCGGCCGCCCTGGCGGAGGGGCCGGAGCCGGCCTCGGAGGTCGGCGCGGTGTAGACCCGGACCGCTCCGGCGACCGCCGCCGGGGCGGCCGGCCTCGTCGGGCTGCTCCCGTCGCTGCTCAACACCCCTGCTCAACACCGCTGCTACACGCGGACGGTGAGCTCCTTGGCGTACCAGACCTCGGCGTACCGGCTGCTGTTGTAGGCGGGGATCTCCCGGTATCCGTGCCGGAGGTAGAGCGCGCAGGCCTCGACCAGGTCGCGGCGGGTGTCGAGCACGATCCGGTCGGCGCCGAGGGAGCGGGCGGCCTCGTCGACGGCGGCGAGCAGGCGGGCGCCGCCGCCGGTGCCGCGCAGGCCGGGGCGGACGTAGACGCGGGTCAGCTCGACGGTGGTGGCGTCGAGGCGCCGCAGGCCGGCGCAGGAGTGGGCGACGCCGTCGTGGCGGCCGAGCAGGAAAACGCCGTCGGGCGCGACGAGGTCGTCACTCGGGGAGTCGGCCAGGCCTGACTCCAACTCCTCCGGGGTGCCCTCCTGTCCGAGGTGCAGGCGGTAGTAGCGGTTTGCCACGTCGTAGTAGTACTCGCGCAGCAGCTCCAGGGCCTCGGGAGTGGTCACGTCGGCCGTGGTGACGGCCCAGAGGTCGGAGCGGAGGGGCGCGGTGTTCGTCATGCGCGCATGATCCGCTCCGTGTCGCCGCCGTCGCAATCGGTTTTCCGGGGCCCCGGAGGGCCCGCCGGGCCTGCGGGACGGTCTGCGGGCGCGGGTGGACGGCAAAGGAACGGCAAGGCGTCCGGCGCGCCGTTGCCCCGCACGGGTGATGAGGGGATTGGCGGGGGTGCGCGGTGGGGGAGCAGTGCAGCTATGGATAGACCATCAGATTGTCAGAATAATGGGGGTTTGAGGGGGAGTCAGAAGAGCCGGAGCGCAGTGCGGACCGGCCTGCTGGCCACCGTCTGCCTCGGCGCCGTCATCGCCGGCTGCGCCGGTCCGGCCGGGCCCGCCGGGCCGAAGGCCGCCCCGGCCAAGGCGGATGCGGCCAAGGCCGAGCCGGCACCCGCCGCCGAGGCCGTCGGCCGCGGCGCGGCCCGCCCGCCGGCGGCGCCGCCGGTGCTGCCCGGCCTGGCCCGCCAGGAGGAGGAGGCCGGCAGCGAGGCGGTGGCCCGCCAGGAGGCGGCCGCCCGGACCGCGCTGGAGACCGCGCAGCGCTGGGGTCTGGAGCGCTCGCCGCTGAAGGCCCCGCCGCGTCCGGCGACCAGGGCCCGGCTCACCCCCGTCCAGGGCGTCAAGCTCGCGGAGGACCGCCCGCCGGTGGTCTACCGGGTGCCGACCGACGACAAGGTGGTCTTCCTGACCGTCGACGACGGCGCGGAGAAGGACCCCGCGTTCTCCCGGATGGCCGAGGAGCTGGGGGTCCCGATCAGTGCCTTCGTGTCCGACTACCTCGCCCGCGAGAACTACGGCTACTTCCGGGACCTGCACGCCCAGGGCGTGGAGATCAACAACCACACGATCAACCACCGCAACCTGAAGGTCCTGGACTACGAGACCCAGCGCCAGGAGATCTGCAACCAGCAGGACCAGCTGGAGCAGCAGATCGGTGTCCGCCCCCGGCTGTTCCGGCCGCCGTACGGCGAGTACAACGACGACACGCTGCGCGCGGCGGCATCCTGCGGGGTGCAGGCGGTGCCCATGTGGAACGAGGAGGCCTTCCCGGACCACATGGAGTGGCGTTACGACGACCGTGCGCTGCACCCGGGCGACATCATCCTCACCCACTTCCGGGGCACCGACATCTGGAAGGCGACCATGCCGGACCTGCTGCGCAAGGTCGTCAACGACGTCACCGCGGCCGGCTTCTCGCTGGGCCGCCTGGACGACTACCTGTAGGCACCCCGGGGGCGGCTCAGCCGAGCGAGAGGGCGTCGAGGTACACCCAGGCGCCCTCGTGCCGCACGAAGCGGCTGTTCTCGGTGAGCACGCCCTCCTCGCCGCCCTCGGTCCAGTGCGCCCGGAAGGCGACCGTGCCCTCCGCGTGGAACGCCCCGCCCTCGGTGGTGGAGACCACCTCCAGCCGGGTCCAGCGCAGCGCCGGGTCGAAGTCGACCTCGGCGGGCCTGGTGTCCGGGTGCCAGGTCCGCAGCAGGTACGCCTCGTCCTGCGCGGCGAAGGCGCTGAACCGGGAGCGCATCAGCGACTCGGCGGTGCCGGCCGCCGCCTGGCCGCGGTGCAGCCGGCCGCAGCAGTCGCCGTAGGCGGCGGGCAGGCCGCACGGGCAGGGGGAGGAGGGCAGCAGCCGGGGAGCGGCGGAGCGGGCCGCGGAGTTGCGTCGGGACATGCGGTCCATTGTCCCCCACCGCGACGCGACCCCCGCGACACGACCCCCGCAGCCCGGGACCCGGCAGGGCCCGGGGTCGCGAGCACGGGGCCCGCCCCCGGCGCACCGGGGGCGGGCCCGTCCGCGTTACGCGGGGCGCCGGAACGCGTAGTTGAACTCGGCGCTGCCGAAGTGCCCCATCAGCCGGAGCCAGAGCGGCATCATCATCTCCGTCGCCCGGGCGGCCGAGATGTCCCCGAGGTCGATGATCCACTCGGCCGGCCAGCCGAAGCCGCCGAGCAGCGCGACGGTCTCGGCCTTGGCCGCCGCGTCGTCGCCGGCGATGAAGAGGTTGTGCTCGCCGCTCAGTCGGCCCGGCTCCACCATCAGCTCGCAGTTGACGGTGTTGAGCGCCTTGACCACCCTGGCCTCGGGGAACTCGCGCTGGATCTGCTCGCCGACGCTGTCGGTGTTCACCGGGTCCAGCGTCACCCGGCCCTCCGGGCCGAACGCCAGCGGGTTGGAGACGTCGATCAGCAGCTTCCCCGCGAGGTTTTCCGCCCCGGCGGCCCGCAGCGCGGCGAGGGAGACCGTCCCGCCGGTGGCGTTCAGCACCACCTCGCCGAAGGCGGCGGCCTCGGCGAAGGTCCCGCACCGGGCGTCGGGGCCGGCCTGTGCGGCCCAGGCCAGCCCCTTCTCGTTGTCCTTGCTGCGGGAGCCCAGCGTCACCTGGTGGCCGAGCGAGACCAGCTTGCTCCCCAGGGTCTGCCCGACCATGCCGGTGCCGATGATTCCGATGCGCACTGTTTCCCCGTCTCGTCGGATGGCGGCGCGTCCCTGCCGAACGTGCCGGCGACGACCATAGTTGACCAGGGGTCAGTGTCGTCGGAGCGTCCGGGACACCGGATCAGGTGTTCCCCTCGATGGTGAACATCGCGACCACGGCGACCGCCAGCGCCACCCCCGGGAGCAGCGTGACCAGCACCCGGCCCCGGGGGATCAGGTACACGACCGGCCACTGGAGCACGATCAGGGCGAGCAGCGTGAACAACCCGTAGTCCGCCACGGCCAGATGGGCCCGGGTCGACGGGCAGGACGCCGGGCCGTCGCAGGGGTCGGTCATCATCTCGGCGAGACCGCGGAGGGCCCCCGCCGGGGGCAGCAGCATCAGGTACACCGCGGTGGAGATCGTCACGGCGGTCCACCACCGCCCGCGGGCGGAGCCGGTCGGGCGGCCGGAGGTGCGCGGGAGTTCGCTCATACGGCCCATGCTGCCGTCCGGTCCCGGCCGTCGGGCAGCGTCGGGGTACTCAGTGCGCCTGGGTGCGGGTACTCAGGCGCGGGGCTCGCCGAACCAGGTGCGCAGCGCCCGGGTGAGCCCGTCCGGGTCCGCCCCGCCGGCCTCGCACGCCCAGGCCACGTAGCCGTCCGGGCGCAGCAGCAGGGCGCCGGCCGGCGGCTCGGCGCAGTCGGCGGCGATGCCGTCGACCCGGTCCTTCCAGCCCGTCGCGTGGTCGGCGAGCTCACCGCCGGTGAGGTCGAGCAGCAACGGGCGGCCGCTGCGGGTGAGTTCGGCGATCCGGAACGACCCGGCGGCGGTGGTCAGGGCGAGGTCGGGGACGAAGCGCCCGGCGAGCGGGTGCGGGCAGTCGGTGTCGTAGCGGATGTCGCTGCCGGCCATCAGCGCGGCGATCCGCCCGAGGTTGTCCCGGTGCGACAGCAGTTCGTCGAACAGGGCGCGCACCGCCGTGGTTCCCGGGCCGGGGGACATCAGTGCCATCTGGGCCTGGGAGTGCATGAAGACCCGCTCGCCGATCGGGTACCGCTCGCGGTGGTAGCTGTCCAGCAGGCCGGGCGGGGCCCAGCGCCACAGCTCGGCGGCGAGCTTCCAGCCGAGGTTGGCGGCGTCCTGCAGGCCGAGGTTGAGGCCGGGGCCGCCGGTCGCGGCGTGCACGTGCGCGGCGTCGCCGACCAGCAGGACGCGGCCCTGCCGGTAGCGCTCGGCGAGCCGGGTGTTGTGGCCGACCTGGCGGCGCGGGGTGAACGGGCCGGGCGTACGGGCCGGGGTGAGTGCGAGGTCGGCGCCGGTCACCCGGCGGACGCTGGCGCGCAGCTCGTCCAGGGTGAGCGGGCTCGACTCGTCCGCCGGCGGGCCGCCCCACTCCATGGTGGCGACCATGGTGGCGTCCGGTCCGAAGGGGCCGAGGACGAAGACGCCGTGCTCGGTGCGGGTGTGGGTGAACGGGCGGACCGGGGTGGGGCAGCCGGGCAGCAGGAACTCGCCGGTGTCGGTGGTGCGCACGTCCTCGGGCAGCAGGACGTGGGCGATGCGCGAGACCGGGTCGGGCGAGGTGACCCCGGGGAAGTCGATCCCGGCCAGCTTGCGGACGGTGCTGCGTCCGCCGTCGGCGCCGACCAGGTAGCGGGCGCGCAACTGCCCGGAGCCGTCCGGCCCCCGGTAGTCGACGGTCACCCCGGTGGCGTCCTGGGTGAGCCCGGTGACCTCGCAGCCGCGGCGCGCGGTGATGCCGAGTTCGCGGGCGCGGTCCTCCAGGACCTCCTCGATCCGGTGCTGCGGCACCGGCAGGGCGTGCAGCGGGTTGTCGTCGAGCCGGTGCAGTTCCAGCGGGAAGGCGCCGAACACGAAGCGGGGTACGGGCTGCGGTGTGCCCGGGCCGCCGAGCGGCTCGTACAGGCCCCGGTGGTCGAGCAGGCGGATCACCTGGCCGACCAGGCCGTTGGCCTTCTGGGCCAGGGAGCGTTCGGGCAACCGTTCCAGCACCACCGGTCGGATCCCGGCCAGTGCCAGTTCGCAGGCCAGCATCAGCCCGTTCGGGCCGGCGCCGACGACGGCGACGTCGTGGATCATCTCAAGTCCCCCTCGGACAAGACGGTTTCATCGGGCCGACGGATCGGGCAGCCCGGCCGCCAGCAGGTGCAGCGCCGCGGTGAGCAGCGGCTGGAACGGCACCGGCGGGTCGGCGTTCAGGTACTGGTCGTTGGCGGTCTTGACCGCGGCCATGGCCGCCGCGGCGACCAGCTTCGGGTAGAGGTCCCGGGCCGCGTCGGTCCCGGTCCTGGCGGCCACCGAGGCCGCGAGTCCGGCCTCCGCCTCCGCCCCGCCGCGCCACAGTTCGGCCTGGAGCACCGGTTCGCGCAGCAGCAGCCGCACCGCGGCGGTCCACTGCGGATCCGGTTGCTCGACCACGGGCCCGAACGGTTCGAGCACGGCGTGGGTCAGCGCCTCCCACAGCGGCTCCGCGGCGGGCCGTGCCCGCAGTGCCTCGGCGGCCTGCCGGACGCGCTCCTGGTGGCGGGAGACGATCGCCTCGGCCTTGCTGGAGAAGTAGTTGTTGTATGTGCGCGGGGACACCCCGGCCGCTGCCGCGATGTCCTCCACCCGGACGTTCTCCAGCCCCCGTTCCACGGCCAGGCGCAGCGCCGCCCAGCTCAGTGCCGCCCGCGTCGCGGCCTTCTTCCGTTCCCGCAGGCCGGGCTGATCCGTCGTCATGGCCCCTACTGTCGCGCAAAAACTGCGTGCCACGCAAGAGTGCGCGGCACGCAACTTTGGATCGCGTCGGGACGGGGTGGCCCGCGGGAGTCTCGGCGCGTCGTCCGCTGCCCCCATGTGGTCACTGATAGTAGTTGCCTGGTTGCGGAGCGATCCGCCACGCACAGCCCACTCCCGCGCGGCCGACCAGGCGGGACGACTCGACACGAGGAGCGGTCATGGGTGGCAGACAGCGCCCGCCGAGAGCGCGGAACCCCCGCCGGGGCAGGCCCGCCGGGACGGGCCGCCGGGCGGACTCCCGGGTGGGGTTCGCCCGCATCGAGGGCTTCCTGGCCTGGGAGGCCGAGGTCGCGGCGGCCGAGCGGGACGCCCGTGCCTTCGCCGGACAGTTCCCCTGGCTCCCGGCCGCCGAACGGGAGAGCCTCGAACAGGCCTACACCGCCGACCGGCTGCGCTACGCCGAGGAGGTCGTGGATCGCGCGGTCGAGCGCTGCCGCCGGCTGGCCGCCCGCTACCGCGCCGAGTGCCGCCGGATCTGCACCCGCTGGGCGGCGCTCTGCCTCTCCGTCACCCTCGCGGCGGCCCTGTTCGCCGTCGTCCCGGCAGCCCTGCGGGGCTGAGCCCCCCCGCCGGTGAGCACGGCCGGCACGCAGCACGAGGGCCCGCCGCGCCGTTTCGGCGCAGCGGGCCCTCGTCGTGTCCGGGAGCGGGATCAGTGGTGGCCGTGGCCGCTGGTGACCTCCTCGTGCTCCTCGGCGGTGGGCTTCGGGATCTGGCTGCCCCGGCCGTAGAAGCCGCGGGACAGCTTCACCCGCGCGCGGGTCCACAGCCCGGTCTTGCGGGCCACGCCGTTCTCGTCCACCTCCGGCGGCAGGACCCCCGGCTGCGGCTGGTCGTGCGCCGTGAGGGTGTAGAGCCGGCCCGGCGGGAGCGGTGCGTGGATCTCGACGTACTCGCCGTGCTGCAGGCGCTTGATGACGCCGGTCTCCCGGCCGTGCAGCACCTTCTCCTTGTCCCGCCGCTGCAGGCCCAGGCACCAACGCTTGACGATCACGAAGACGACCACCGGCACGACGAAGACGCCGACCCGCACCGCATAGGTGATCGTGTTGATCGACAGGTGGAAGTGGGTGGCCAGCAGGTCGTTGCCGCCGCCGGCCAGCAGGACCAGGTAGAGGCCCATCCAGGCCGCGCCGAAGGCCGTACGGACCGGGGCGTTGCGCGGCCGGTCGGCGATGTGGTGCTCGCCGCGGTCCCCGGCGGCCCAGGCCTCCACGAACGGGTAGGCCCAGATGGCCACCAGGACAAGGGGGAAGACCATCAGCGGGATGAACACCCCGAGGTTGAGGGTGTGGCCGCCCCAGACGCTGACCTCCCAGCCGGGCATCACCCGGATCAGGCCCTCGGAGAAGCCCATGTACCAGTCCGGCTGGGCGTCGGTGGACACCTGGTCGGGCCGGTACGGGCCGTACGCCCAGATCGGGTTCACCGTGGCGATCGCCGACATGAACGCGACCACGCCGAAGACCAGGAAGAAGAAGCCGCCCGCCTTGGCGGTGTAGACCGGCAGCAACGGCATGCCGACCACGTTCTTGTTGGTCCGACCGGGCCCGGCGAACTGGGTGTGCTTGTGGTAGAAGACCAGGATCAGGTGCGCCGCGAGCAGGCCCACCATGATCCCGGGAATCAGCAGCACGTGGACGGTGAACAGCCGCGGGATGATGACGAAGCCCGGGAACTGGCCGCCGAACATGAAGAACTGCAGGTAGCTGCCGACGATGGGCACGGCCAGGATCGCGCCCTCCATGAACCGGATGCCGGTGCCGGAGAGCAGGTCGTCCGGCAGCGAGTAGCCCATGAAGCCGTCGAACATGCCGAGGAACAGCAGGGCCGCGCCGAAGATCCAGTTGATCTCGCGCGGCTTGCGGAACGCGCCGGTGAAGTAGACGCGCATCATGTGCGTCAGCATCGAGGCGACGAAGACGATCGCCGACCAGTGGTGGATCTGGCGCATCAGCAGGCCGCCGCGGATGTCGAAGCTGATGTCCAGTGTCGAGGCGTAGGCCTGGGACATCTCGATGCCCCTGAGCGGGACGTACGTACCGTCGTAGATGACCTCGCTCATGCTCGGCTGGAAGAACATGGTCAGCCAGACGCCGGTGAGGATGATGATGACGAAGGTGTAGAGCGCGATCTCGCCCAGCATGAAGGACCAGTGGTCCGGGAAGATCTTGCGCAGGTTGGACTTGGCCAGGGAGTAGATGCCGAGTCGGCCGTCGGTCCAGTCGGCCATGGACTCGGCCGCGTTCGCGGGCTTGGCGCGCGTACTGGTCACCGGTCCCGGCTGCGACTGCTGGTCGGCTCTCACGACGGGCTCCCCGGCGTCCTCGACGTGCCGGACCGGAGCCCCGTCGGCGGGAACGCCGGCCGGCGAAGTGTTGTGATCATGGGACCTCTCGATACGGGCCCGCCGGGCGGACCGGCGCGCGGACCTGCTCGGCCCGCTGGACTCGTTGCTCAGGGTGATGGAGCGCTTACTCTGTCATGCTGTCGGCAGGGGGCCGACTGTGCACGTCCATCGGCCCGTCCGGCCTCGCGTGTCGGGCCGGACGGGGGTTCCTGACGCCCGATCGGCTGGCCGCCGGTCGGTCCAACGGGTGCCGATGCTGCGGTCGGGTGCCACTGGAGCCGTTCGGCGCGCGCCGTGTCCCGGGGTCGCGCGGTCCGGGGCCTACGCTGCGCCAATGGTGGATCACCGTGAACTCTTCGAGGACGTCACCGAGGCCCTGGCCCGGGCCGGGTTCGACACCGCGCCGGGCGCCTCACCGCTGTGGATCGACCACCACCCCGAGGGCGTGGTGGTCGGCTGGACGCCGGGCGCGGAGCCGGGCGGACCGCCCACCCGGGAGGCGCGCGCGGCGGTGAGCGGCGCGGCCGCCCTCGTGCTGCGCGAGTGCGGCTACCTGGTCGCCGAGACGGAGGCGGGCGACCTGCTGGTGCGCTGCGCCGAACCGGTGACGGTCCCGGCCGAGCCGGAGCCGGTGCCCGAGCAGTGGTGGGGGTGACGGCCGAGGGGCGATGAGGCATGCTGTCCGCTCCGGGGGGCGCATGGGGGTTCCCATACCGAACCCTTACCTGAAGCTGGGGTGCAGTTGACCAGCACGGCTCTAAGGTTTGCCTAAGCTAAGCCGCAACGCCCCGGACCACCCTGTCCGGGGCGTTCGGCCGTGCCGCTCCACCGCCACCGCGGCGGGGCGAGACAGGTGACGGCCCGGGACGGCCCGGGGGAGGAGCCCGCTGCATGTGGGATGAGGCGTTTCCCAGCTTCCTGATCGGGCTGCGCGAGGGCCTGGAAGCCGGACTGATCGTGTCGATCCTGGTCGCCACGCTGGTCCGGGCCGGCCAGAAGGGCCGCTTGCCCCAGGTGTGGACGGGCGTCGCGGCGGCCCTGGCGCTCAGTCTGAGCTTCGGCGCCGTGCTCACCTTCACCGCCGCGAACCTCTCCGGCCGCGCCCAGGAGGCGTTCGGCGGGGTGCTCAGCCTCATCGCGGTCGGCTTCGTCACCGCGATGGTGTTCTGGATGCGCCGCTCGGCCCGCACCCTCTCCGCCGAACTGAAGGAGAAGGTCCGGGCCTCGCTGGCGATGGGCGCCGGCGCGCTGGTCCTCACCAGCTTCCTCGCGGTCGCCCGCGAGGGTCTGGAGACCTCGCTCTTCCTGTGGACCAACGTGCGCACCGCCGGGGAGTCCACCGGCCCGCTGATCGGCGCGGCCGTCGGCCTGCTGCTCTCCACCGGGCTGTGCTGGGGCCTGTACCGGCGGGCACTGACGATGAACCTCACCCGGTTCTTCACCGTCACCGGCGCCGGCCTGATCGTCGTCGCGGCGGGCGTGCTCGGCTACGGCCTGCGCGACCTCCAGGAGTCCGGCCTGGTCGGCGGGCGCGGCACGTACGCCTTCGACCTGAGCGGGCACCTGGACGCCTCGTCCTGGTACGCCACGCTCGTCCAGGGCACGCTCAACCTGACCGTCACCATGACGGTCCTGCAGGTCGTCGGCTACGTCGCGTACCTGGGCATCGTGATGACGATGTTCATCGAGGGCGTCCGGGGCGGTGCGGGCAGGCCGGCCACGACCCCGGCCGCGGGTTCCACGGCGGGTTCCGCCGCCGCTTCCGCTGCTGGTTCCGGGGCGGCCGCGCCCGGCGACGAGGCTGCGCCCGTCGACGGGAAGCCGCAGTCGGCGCGCCCCGGCCGTCCGCGCTGGGTGCTGCCGACCGCACTGGTCGCCGTACCGGTCGTGGTGGCCGGCGCCGTCATCGCGATCAGCGACGGCAAACCGGACGGCTCCGCCACCGTCACCGTCTCCGAGCGGGACTGCGGCAAGGGATTCGGCACGCCCCGGCCCGGCCAGCAGGTGTTCCAGATGCACAACACCGGCGACAAGGTCTCCGAGGTGTACCTGGTCGACCCGGGCACCGGCGCCGTCTACGGCGAGGTCGAGGGCCTGGCCCCCGGCACCACCCGGGCCCTGACCGCCACCATCGGCTCGGGCGACTACGCCTGGCGCTGTGTGCCCACCGGCGGGAACACCGTCACCTCCGCCGCCGTACACATCAGCGGCGGCAGCGAGGTCAAGGCCGTCAAGCCGGTCGCCGAGGACGACCTCAAGGGCCCGCTCGACAGCTACCGGGGCTACGTCGACCAGGGCCTCGCCACCCTCATGACGCAGACCCAGAAGCTCCAGACCGACGTGCACTCCGGCGACCTCGCCACCGCCAGGGCCGACTGGCTCACCGCACACCTGCAGTACGCCTCGCTCGGCGCGGCCTACGGCACCTTCGCCGACCTCGACGGCAAGATCGACGGGCGCCCGGACGGCCTCCCCGACAAGTACCGGGACCCGGGCTTCACCGGCTTCCTGCGCCTGGAGTACGGCCTCTGGCACGGCCAGTCCGCCGCCGACCTGACGCCCGTCGCGGACGAGCTGGCGCAGAACGTCGCCAAGCTGGTGCACGACTTCCCGGCGCAGGACTTCGACCCGGCCGACCTGCCGCTGCGCGCCCACGAGATCCTGGAGAACACCCTCCAGTTCGAGCTGACCGGCGACACCGACATGGGCAGCGGCACCACCCTGGCCACCGCCCAGGCCGACCTGGCGGGCACCCAGGAGCTGCTGACCCTGTTGCAGCCGCTGCTCGACGAGCGGGACCCGCAGCTGCTGGTGCGGGTGAACGCCGGGATGAAGCGGGTCGGCGACCTCGTCGCCGCCGCCCGCACGCCCGAGGGCTGGACCCCGGTCGACCGGCTGCCCGCCGACAGCCGCCGTCAGCTCGACGGCGCCACCGGCCAACTGCTCGAAGACCTCGCTCCGATCCCCGCCCTGCTCGAAATCCGGAAGGCCGCCTGATGACCGACCACACCGCAGCCGCCGGCTCCTGCCCGTACCCGCACACCACCGGCCAGGGTGCTGTCCAGGGCGCTGCCGAGGGTACCGCCCCGGCCACTGCGCAGGCTGATGCCCAGGTTGATGCCCAGGCCTCCGCTGCGGCCGCGACGGAGAGCGGTTGCCCGGCCCGTCCGGCCCGGCGCAGCGTCGTCCGGGCCGCGCTGGGCGCGGGTGCCGGAGCGGCCGCGCTCGCCGGCGGCGCCCTCACCCTCGGGGCCGGTCCGGCCTCCGCCGGGGACGGCCGGCAGGCGAAGAGCGGGGCGGTCCTGTTCCACGGCGCCCACCAGGCCGGGATCACCACCCCGGCCCCCGCCCACGCGGCCTTCGTCTCGTGCCAGGTGATCGCCCAGGACCGCAAGGGCCTCGAAGACCTCCTCAAGACCCTGACCGAGCGGATCCGCTTCCTCACCGCCGGCGGCACCCCGCCCGACCTCGGCGTCGGCGCGCCGCCCTCGGACAGCGGCATCCTCGGCCCGACCCTCCCCACCGACAACCTGACCGTCACGGTCGGCGTCGGAGCCTCCCTCTTCGACGACCGCTACGGGCTGGCCAAGGCCAGGCCGCTCAAGCTGACGCCGATGAAGACCTTCCCCAACGACAACCTGCAGGCCGCCGAACTGCACGGCGACCTCTCGCTGCAGATCTGCGCCGACCGCCAGGACACCGTGCTGCACGCGCTGCGCGACATCACCCGGCACACCCGGGGCGCGCTGCAGATCCTCTGGCGGATCGACGGCTTCCAGAACCAGTCCCGGCCGGACGGCGCCCAGCGCAACCTGCTCGGCTTCAAGGACGGCATCGTCAACCCGGACACCGGCTCGTCCCGGGAGACGGACCGCCTGATCTGGGTGAACGGCGCGACGGGCGAGCCCGCCTGGGCCGTCGGCGGCAGCTACCAGGTGATCCGGATCATCCGGATGCTGATCGAGTTCTGGGACCGCGTCACCCTCACCGAGCAGGAGAAGATGTTCGGCCGCCGCCGCGACACCGGCGCCCCGCTCGACGGCCACCAGGAGACCGACGCGCCGGACTACGCCAAGGACCCGGACGGCAAGGCGATCCCGCTCGACGCGCACATCCGCCTCGCCAACCCGCGCACCGCCGACACCGACGACTCGCGCATCCTGCGCCGCGGCTTCAACTACGACCGGGGCATCGACAAGGCGGGCAACCTGGACATGGGCCTGGTGTTCTGCTGCTACCAGCAGGACGTGGTGCGGCAGTTCGAGGCCACCCAGACCCGGCTCATCGGGGAGCCGCTGGTGGACTACATCTCGCCGACCGGCGGCGGGTACTTCTTCGTCCTGCCCGGGGTGAAGGACGAGACCGACTGGCTCGGGCGGGGGCTGCTGACGTCGGTCTGGGCCTGACGTCCGGTTGATCACCGGCGGGCTCCGCGATCGCTCGGGCCCGGTGTCGCCGCTGCGCACCGGGCCCGTCCTCCGTGCCCCGTCAGCCGCCGAGCGTGAAGCCGATCACCGCGCCGCCGCCCTCGCGGTTGGCGGCGAAGGCGGTGCCGCCGTGCGAGCGGGCCACCTCGTGCACGATCGCCAGGCCCAGCCCCGAGCCGGGCAGGCTGCGGGCGGCGGTGGCCCGGTAGAAGCGGTCGAAGACCCGGCCGAGGTCGGCCTCGTCGATACCCGGGCCGCGGTCGCGCACCTCCACCCGCGGGCCGCGCACCACCACCTCGATCGGGCCCGCGCCGGCCGGGTCGAACTTCGCGGCGTTGTCCAGCAGATTGCCCACCGCGCGGGCCAGCGCGTCCGCGCGGGCGGTGACCACGGTGTCGTCCGCGTCCACCAGGATCTCCCGGTCGCTGCGCCGCCGGGCCTGGGCGGCGGCCCCGCGGACCACCTCGGCCAGCACCACCTCGGTCGGCGGCTCGTCCGACCTGCGCTCCGCGGCGAGCGCCACCAGCTCCTCCACCAGCTGGGTCAACTCCCTTGCCTCATCGGTCAGATCGGCCATCAGTGCGGCGCGCTCGGCGGGCGGCAGCCGGTCCAGGGCGGGCAGTACGGCGAGGTTGGTGCGCAGGCTGGTCAGCGGGGTGCGCAGCTCGTGTCCGGCGTCCTGGACGAGCCGGCGCTGGTTCTCCTTGGCGGTGGCGAGCCGGACCAGCATCCGGTCGAAGGCCCGGCCGAGCCGGCCCACCTCGTCCGTTCCGGCGGCGGGCACCGGGACGTCCAACCGCCCGCTGGCGGCGACCAGTTCGGCGGCGTCGGTGAGCCGGACCAGCCGGCCGGTGATCCGGCGGGCGAGCAGCCAGCCGGCGCCGCCCGCGCACACCGCGACGACCGCCACCAGGACGGAGGTGCGGAGCCGCAGGGTGGCCAGCAACTGTTCGCTGGGACCGACCTGCTGGATGATCTGGACCGCGCCGCGGTGGCCGCCGAGCGAGACCACGCCCACCCGGAGGGTGTCGCCGTGCAGCCGGCGCAGCCCGGTCACGGTGCGGCCGGGCTCGTCGGCCCGGGCGAGTTCGAGGTCCGTCGGCGTCGACGGCAGGTCGAGCCGGGCGGTGCCGGGGAGCAGCCGGGCGTCGGGGGCGAGTGCCTGCGAGGTCACCCGGATCGGGCGCAGCAGGTCGTCACTCAGGCCGCTCGGGCCGGCGAAGTCGCCCGGGAAGAGGGTCTCCTGTGCGGCCTGCCGGGCGACGGAGTCGACGGCCGCGCCGAAGTCGGCGGTCTCGTCGTCCCGGATCAGCCGGGCGGCGGCGTGGTAGCCGAGCGCGCCGATCAGGACCGCCACCAGGGCGGCGATGGCGGCGAAGGCGAGCGAGAGGGTGGTGCGCAGGCCCGGGCGCGGCAGACGCGGGCGGCGCGACGCCGGGCCGGTCACGGCTCGCGCAGCGTGTAGCCGACGCCGCGGACGGTGTGGATCAGTGGGGCCAGACCGGGGCGGTCGAGCTTTCGGCGCAGGTAGCCGATGAAGACGGCGAGGTTCTTCGAGCCGGGGCCGAAGTCGTAGCCCCAGATCCGCTCGTACAGGGTGGCCTGATCGAGGACGGCTCCGGCGTGCCGGGTCAGCAGCTCCAGCAGGTCGAACTCGGTGCGGGACAACTCCAGCTCCTCGCCGGCCCGCCAGGCCCGCCGGGCGGGGGGCTCGACCCGCAGGTCGGCGACGCTCAGGACGTCGGCGGTCGGGGCGCTCCGGTCGCGGCGCAGCAGGGCGCGGAGGCGGGCGAACAGCTCGTTCACGTCGAAGGGCTTGACCAGGTAGTCGTCGGCTCCGGCGTCCAGACCGGCGATCCGGTCCGGGACCTCGACCCGGGCGGTGAGCATCAGCACCGGGGTGCGGTCGCCGGCGGTGCGCAGCCGGCGGCAGACCTCCAGGCCGTTCGGCTCGGGCATCATCACGTCGAGCACGAGGACGTCCGGGCGCTGTTCGGCGAGGACGGCCAGCGTCTGGGTGCCGTTCGCGGCTATCCGCACCCGGTAGCCCTCCAGCATCAGCGCGCGGGCGAGCGAGTCGCGGATGGCCCGGTCGTCCTCGGCGATCAGCACGGTGTGGGTCATGACGGAGATTGTCCCTGGCGTGCTCACGGCGGTTTCGTGCGGGTCGGAGGGGCGGTCGGGCGGGCGCGACCGGCCGCCTCTTCCGCGTGCTCCTTCGTGGGCGTACCGTGGCCACACGGTGGCGCGCCGCCGGGTGGGCCGCCTGGTCACTGTCGGCACGCCCTGCCGGAGGCCGCGATGGCAGACCGGATGGCCCCCTTCACCACCCCGCGCGCGGAGCGGGCGCGGCGGGACGCACGGGAGCGGCTGGGGGACCGGCGGGAGGTGTACCGGCCGGGCGCGTTGCTGCCGGTGGTGGGCGGGCAGGCGGAGCGGTGCATGGACTGCGGGCTGCCGTTCTGCCACAGCGCCTGCCCGCTGGGGAACCTGGTGCCGGAGTGGAACAGGCTGGTGGCGGCGGAGGACTGGCGGGCGGCGGCGGCCCGGCTGCTGGCCACGAACAACTTCCCGGAGTTCACCGGCCGGCTCTGCCCGGCGCCCTGCGAGAGCGCCTGCGTGCTGGCGATCGACGGGGACGCGGTGACCATCAAGAACGTCGAGCTGGCGATCGCCGACCGGGCCTGGGACGAGGGCTGGGACGGGCCGCACCCGCCCGAGCGGGTGGGCGGACGGGGCGGAGGGCGGCGGGTCGCGGTGATCGGATCGGGCCCGGCCGGGCTGGCCGCCGCCCAGCAGCTGACCCGTGCCGGGCACGCCACCACGGTGTACGAGCGGGCCGACCGGCCGGGCGGCCTGCTGCGGTACGGCATCCCGCCGTTCCGGCTGGAGAAGCACCGGCTGGAGCGGCGGCTGGACCAGCTGCGGGAGGAGGGCACCGTGTTCCGCAGCGGGGTGTGGGTCGGCCGGGACGTAGCGGGCGAGGAGCTGCGCGCCGGGTACGACGCGCTGGTCGTCGCGGTGGGTGCGACGGCCCGCCGGGAGCTGCCGGTGCCGGGGCGCGAACTGTCCGGGGTGCACCAGGCGATGGACTACCTGACCTGGGCGAACCGGGTGGACGAGGGTGACCTCCCGGCCTCGCCGGTCTCCGCCGAGGGCCGCCACGTGGTGATCGTCGGGGGCGGGGACACCGCGGCCGACTGCCTGGGCACGGCGCTGCGTCAGCGCGCCGCCTCGGTCACCCAGCTGGACATCAACCCGCGCCCGCCGGAGCGCCGGGCGCCCGGGCAGCCCTGGCCGGTCCATCCCAAGGTGTACCGGGAGACCACGTCGCACGAGGAGTCCGGCGCCGCCGCGGCCGGGCCCCGGGTGTTCGCGGCGGTCACCGTCTGCTTCGAGGCGGGCCCGGACGGCCGACTGGCCGCCGTCCGCTTCGCCGAGGCCGAGCCCCCCGACCGCAGCCCGCGGGCCGGCACCGAGCGGAGCCTGCCGGCGCAGCTGGCGCTGCTCGCCCTCGGCTTCACCGGGCCGGAGCCGGACCAGCTGCTCTTCGCCCAACTCGGCCTCGCCACCGGGCCGGAGGGAACCCTGACCAGGGACGACGGCTTCGCCACCGCGGCCGAGGGCGTGTTCGTCGCGGGGGACGCCGGGCGCGGACAGTCGCTCATCGTCTGGGCGATCGCCGAAGGACGGGCCGCGGCCGCGGCCGTGGACCGCTACCTGCGCGGGCGGACCGAACTCCCGGCGCCGATCGGGGCTTCGGCTCGGGCACTCACGGTGTGAGCGTGCTGCCGGGGTTGCCGGCAGTTCGGCCGGAGCCGCTGCCGCGGGCGTCTGAACGGCGGTTCGGCGGTAGGCGGCGGAGGGTGACGTCCGGGGCGCCGGAGTCGGTGTCGGTGTCGGTGTCGGCGTCGGCGTCGGCGTCGGGACAGGTGTGGACGGGGACCGGAGGGCGAGGGGTTGGGTCATGAGCTGAGCTCCGTGGCCGGTTCGGTCGCGGGCTCGGGGGCCGGCTCGGGAGCCGCTTCGGACGCCGGTGCCGCGGGGCGTGCGCGCTGGTCGTAGCGCCAGAGCGCGGGGAGCGCGGCGGGCAGGAGGGCGGCGCTGCCGAAGCAGAGCAGGCCACCGGTGCGCAGCGCGGCCCGGATGCCCTGCCGGGCGGCGAGGCCGCCGGCCCGGAGATCCCCCAGGGCCGGCCCGGCGGAACCGATCAGCATCTCCAACCCGGCGGCACGGCCACGGAGTTCGTCCGGAATGGACTGGTTCCAGATCGCGCTGCGGAAGGTGTCACCGATCCAGTGCGCGCTGCCCGCGACGATCAGGCAGAGCAGGACGACCCACAAGCCCGGGGCGAAGGCGGCGGCGGCCGTCGCCGCGCCGACCAGGGCGGCGGAGAGCACGACCAGCCGGCCGTGCCGGTGCACCCGCTCCGTCCAGCCGCCCGTCGCCGCGGCGATCAGGCTGCCCACCGCGCCGGCGGAGTAGAGCAGGCCGAGCGCCCACGTGGCGTCCAGGTCCTCGGCCAGGAACGGGAACAGCGCGGTGGGCAGCGCGAACACGGTGGCCGCGAGATCGGCCAGGTAGGTGCCGATCAGGTCGGGCCGCCGCGCGGCGTACCGCGCGCCCTCGACGAACTCGCCCAGCTGCGGCCTCTCGGCATCCCGCTCCGAGGGGACGGGACGGATCCGGGCGAGCAGGGCGATCGAGAGCAGGAAGGTGCCGAGGTCGACCAGGAAGGCGGCCGGGACCCCGGCCGTCGCGATCAGCAGACCGGCGGCGGCCGGACCCACCACCCCGCCGACGCTCCAGCGCAGCGAGAGCAGCGCCCCGGCCGCCACCAGCTGATCGTGCGGCACCAGCCGCGGGATCATCGCCTCGACCGACGGCTGCTGGATGCCCTGCAGTGCCGCCGCCAGCCCGGCCGCGACGTAGAGCGGCCAGACGGCGGGGGCGCCGAACAGCGCGTTGACCAGCAGCAGGGCGCTGAGCGCGGCCAGTGCCACCTCGGAGACCAGGGCGACCGTGCGGCGGTCCGCCCGGTCGGCGAGGACGCCGCCGTAGAGGCCGAACAGGACGGTGGGTACCAGTTCCACCGCGCCGACCGCTCCCACGGCCCACGGCGAGCCGGTGAGGTCGGCGATCTGCAGGGGGATCGCCGTCATGGTGAAGATCGAGCCGAACAGGGTGACCGTGCCGGAGGTCCAGGCCAGGCGGAAGTCCCGGGAGGACCGCCAGGGTGCGGTGTTCGGGAGCAGCCGGGACCAGAAGCGGCCGGGTGTGCCGGGGGCGTCCGGAGCGGTGGGTGCCCCGGGTGTGTCGGGTGCCTGGGCTGTCTCGGGTGTCTCGGGTGTCTCGGGGGCGGAGGTCATGCGGGGGTTGATCCCTTCGTGGCCGTCGGCGTCGCGGGGGCCGTCCTTATCACCGATAAGGACCGGCTCGGGAACTTATCGGCGATAAGGTGGGCCTGGCAAGCGATTAACCCGGGAGGCCGATCGGATGGCGCTGCAACGCGACGAGGTGGTGCGCACCGCGCTGCGCCTGCTCAACGAGGAGGGCATCGAAGGGCTGACCACCCGGCGGCTCGCCCGCGAACTCGGCGTCCAGTCGCCGGCGCTGTACTGGCACTTCAAGAGCAAGCGGGAACTGCTCGACCTGATGGCCGAGGCGATGCTCGCCGAGGCGCTCCCACCCGACCGCGAGCCGGAGCCGGAGCACTGGCCGGAGTGGATCGCCGCCGACGCCCGCGCCAAGCGCAACGCCCTGCTCGCCTACCGCGACGGCGCCCGGGTGCACGCCGGCACCCTGCCCACCGAGGAGGAACTCCCGGCCGTCGAGGCCCAGTTGAGCGCCCTCTGTCGGGCCGGGCTGCGCCCGCGCACGGCGCTGCGGCTGCTGCTGACCGTCGACCGGTACATCATGGGCTGGGTCACCGAGGAGCAGGCCTGGCGGCAGGACGCCGCGGACCGCGAGCGCCCGCCCTTCCCGGACGACGCGCTGCGCGAACTGCCGCTGCTGCGCGAGGCGGTCGACGTGCTGCGGATGACCGACCACGACGCCGACTTCGAGTACGGGCTGCGCGTGATGATCGAGGGGTTCCGGGCCGAGATCTCCCGGGAGTCGGCCTCGTCGGCCTCGTCGGCCTCGTCGGCCTCGTCGGTGCCGTCCGTCGAGCCGGCCGAGTCGGGCGGGCCGGGGGATGGGCTAGGTTGGCGCCATGACCACCCTTGATCCCCGCAGCACGGCCCTGGTCCTGATCGACCTGATGAGCCGGATCGTCGCCAACCCGCTTGCACCGCGCCCCGGTTCGGACGTGGTGGCGACCTCGCTGGAGCTCGCCCGCTCCTTCCGCGCTGCCGGCGCCCCGGTCGTCGCCGTCCGGGTCGAGCGGCCGAACGTCGCCGAGCAGCCGCCCGGGAGCGGACTGCTCGCGGAGGTCGAGGCGGTGACCGACGAGGTGGTGGTCAAGCACACCATCGGCGCCTTCCAGGGCACCGGCCTGCACGAGCTGCTCCGGGAGCGGGGCGTGGAGACCCTGGTGTTCGCCGGGATCGCCACCAACCTCGGGGTGGAGTCGAGCGCCCGCGCGGCCGCCGACCACGGCTACGAGCTGGTGTTCGTCGAGGACGCGATGGCCGCGCTCACGGCGGAGGAGCACCGGGCGTCGGTGGAACTGGACTTCCCGCGCCTCGGTGAGGTCGTGACGGCGGGAGACCTTCGGCTGGGCTAGGTCCTCTCCCCGTGGCTGCGCCGCGACTCCGGTCCGGCTCCGCTTGACCTTGACACGGTGACAAGGCCTTCACTGTGGCCGAGGAGGTGGTCCTTATGACCATGTCGACGGAGAACACGACCACGGCTACGACCCCGGCCCTCCGGGCGCTGGAGAGCGACGACTCGTCGGTCCGGCTGCAGGCGGCGCTGGCGCTCGGCACGACGCCGGACCCGGGGTTCGTGGGTACGTTGATCGAGCGGTGCGCGGTCGAACCCGAGTTCTACGTGCGCGAGATGCTCACCTGGGCGCTCACCCGCCACGCTGCGGGGGCGACCGTCCCGGCGCTGCTCGACGAGGTCCGCTCGGAGCGTGCGCAGGCGCGGAGCCAGGCACTGCACACGCTGTCCAAGATCGGGGACCGGCGGGCGTGGCCGGCGATCACGCCGGCGCTGCTGTCCGACCCCGACGAGGAGGTCGCCCGGACCGCCTGGCGCGCCGCGGTCGTGCTGGTGCCCGAAGGTGCGGAGCACGAGCTGGCCGTAGTGTTGGCCACGCAGCTCGGGCGAGGCGACCGCGAGACGCAGCTGAGTCTCAGTCGGGCGTTGATCGCGCTCGGGGAGGTGATGCTGCCGGCCCTGGGCGCCGCCACGACGGATCCCGACCCCCTCGTACGCGCGCACGCGATCGCCACGGAAGGGTTGTGGCGCGACCCGGATGCGGGATTCGAGTTCGCGATCGAGGAGGCGAAGCGCGTCGTCGCGCTCGGCGGGGCCGACAAGGAGGGCCGGTAGGCAGTGTTGATCGGTGACGTCGCGCAGCGGTCCGGGGTCAGTGCCCGCATGCTCAGGCACTACGAATCGCTGGGCCTGGTGCGGCCGTCGGGTCGGACCGGTTCCGGCTACCGGGAGTACTCCGAGGAGAACATCCGGCGGATCTTCCACATCGAGAGCCTGCGCTCACTGGGGCTGTCGCTGAGCGACGTCGGGCGCGCCCTCGACGATCCCGGCTTCGCGCCCGCGGAGCTCGTCGACGACCTGATCCGCCGGACCCTGGAGCGCATCGCGGCGGAGACGGAGCTGCTCACCCGACTGCGGCGGATCGGTGCCGCGGAACCGGGCGGTTGGGACGGCGTCCTCCGGATCGTCTCGCTCCTCCAGGCGCTGGAGTCGAACAATGCGGGGGCGCGGCAGCGCGCGGCCCTGGCCGCGGTCGCCGCGGTCGAGGAGACGTCCGTACCGGTGGAGGCCCTGGCCGAGGCGGTGCTGGGCGAGCCCGACCCGATCGTCGCGGGAGCCCTTCGGTGGGCTCTGGCGCAGTCGGGCGAGGACGCGGTCGCACCGTTGGCCACGGGGCTCGGCTCACCCGAGGCCGCGGTGCGCGAACGTGCCGTCCGGTCCGTCGCCGAGATCCCGACCGACGAGGCGACCGCAGTGCTGCGGGACGCCCTCGCGCACCCCGACGTCGTGGTCCGCGGGTACGCGGCCCTGGCGCTCGGGGAGCGCGGAGTGGCCGACGCGGTCCCGACGCTGATCGACATGATCGTCGAGGCGAGGAACGACGTCGACGCGGCCGATGCGCTGAGCACGTTGGCGGCTGACCCCGTGTCGGCGGAGCGGATCGCCACCGGGCTCGTCGACCGTCTCACCCGCGGCACCACCGGCACGCCGGCCCGCCGACGGCTGACCCAGGCGCTCGCGGACATCCCGGGCAGCACGGCGTCACACGCCCTCACGGGCCTGACCCGGGACGACGACCGTGCCGTCGCGCTCACCGCCACCTACGTGCTCACCCTGCGCGGCGACGCACGGTAGCCGCGGCGCCCGGGGGTCGGCGTGACGCAGCGTCGCCGCGGTGCGGGGAAGCCGTGGCGCAGGGTCGCAGTGGCGCGCGGTATCCGGCGACTACGCCGTCCGCGGGTCCGCCAGCATGCGGATGTCGTCCGCGGCCCAGAGGACGAACCGCTCGATCGGGACCACCGGGTGGCCGGGCTCGGGCCGGAAGCGGAAGCGCTTGAGCAGGACGGCCAGCAGCAACAGGGCCTCCACCGTGGCCAGTCGGGCCCCCTCGCAGCCGCGCGGGCCCACGCCGAAGGGGATCCACGCCAGCCGGGGGCGGCCGGCCGACTCCTCCGGGGTGAAGCGCTCCGGCCGGAACCGCTCCGGCTCCGGCCAGTACGCGGGGTTCAGGTGGACGGCCCAGAACGGGTAGAAGACGACCTCCCCGGCCGGGATCACGTACCCGCCGACGGCCAGTGGCCCCGCGGTCCGCCGGACACCGTACGGGCCGGGCGGGTAGCGGCGCAGCGACTCCCGGAGGACCATGCCCAGGTACGGAAGCCGCTGCAGGTCGGCGTAGCCCGGCGCCGCGCGGTCACCGAGGACGCGATCGAGCTCCTCGCCGGCGCGCTCGGCCTCCGCCGGGTGCGAGCCGAGCAGGTGCAGGGTCCAGGAGACGGCCACGCCCGTGGTGTGATGGGCGGCCAGCATCATCGCGAGGACGGTGTCGCGGATCCGCGCGGGGCGCTCGCCGGCCTCCACGAGGGAGCCGACCAGGTCGCTGCGGTCGTCGCGGCGGCCCGGACGGTGCGCCGCGATCACCCCGTCGGCCGTCGCCCGCAGGTGGGCGAGCGCCTGCGCGGTCCGCTCGGCGCGCCGGTCCGCGGCCTGTGCCGCCGGAAGCAGGTAGAGGCGCTCCAGGTGGTCGCCGAGCACCATCTCGAAGGCCTCGACCACGGCGTCCGGGTCCTCGACCTCACCGCCCAGGGCATATCCGCAGATCATCTGGAGGGAGATCCCGGTGAGCTCCCGTTGGAGTTCGACGGGCCCGCCGGAGGGCAGGGCGGCCCAGCGGTCGGCGAGTCCGGTCGCCAGGGCCGCGAAACGGGCGAAGTGCCGTTCGTGCGAGGGCCGTCCGGCCAGGACCGTGAGCAGCAGACGACGCCACGGGGCGTGCTCGTCGGCCGGGAGCACCTGGAGGTTGCCCGCCTCGAACAACGGGTCCAGGAAGGAGAAGAGCCGCTCCGGCCGCTCGTCGAGGTGGGCCGTGGCCTCCAGCAGCACCGGATCGGCGATCGACACGGCGGTCCCGGCGCCGGGCAGCTGGAAGCGCACGACCGGTCCGAACTCGGCGTGCAACCACAGCTGGTAGGTGTGCAGACCGCCCGCCCGCGCGATGGCGCCCACCCCGCCGTCCGGGCGGGGTTCGGGACCGGGGATGTTCATCGGGCCTCCTCGTGACGACCCGTCGGATTCTCCCCGCCCGCCGTGCGCGACCACTGCGGGGGCCGGGGCGGCGTACCGGGCGCGTCACCCGCAGGGGTGGTCCGGCGCGATGCGCCGGACGCCGTCCGGTCGGCCGCCTACGCTGGGACGCGCCGGAACCACCCGGATGCTCGAGAAGGAGTCCCGTGCCGCCCTGCGACCCCGCACACGCTCCCGTAGGCGATGTGAGTGCAGCACTGCTGGTGATCGACTCCCGGCTCCGAGCCGTCTACGACGGCAGGAGCGGGGACGACCCGGAACGGCAGCGGATGGTCGACGAGATCGTCGCGTCCTACGGCCCCACGGAGGCCGAGGAGCTGCTGGAAGGCGTCTGCACGCTCGTCTACATGTACATGAAATGGCTGCGATCGGCGTTCGAGGAGCATGACGAGGACGCGGTCGACCACGTGGTGCCCAGCCTGGTGGCCACGATGCGGATGATGCCGAGGACCTTCCGTCCGGAAGTGGTCCCCACGATGGCCGCTCTGCTCATCGCCGCGGGGACCGGCCTGAGCCCGACGCTGTGGCGCGCGCAGTACGGTTCCTGGACGGAGGCCGAGATGAACCCCATGGAGGCCACCGCGGTCCTGCTCGCCGAGTACATCAACCGGATCTCCGGCAACGGCAACGACTTCGCCACCCGGCTGGTCGGCGACGTGCTGTCCGCGCTGGACCAGGACTGACCGGACCAGGACTGACCCGGTCGGTTCTGGCAGCCGTCGCCCGCCCGCCGCGGAGCCGGTCGGCTCAGCCGTGAGTGGGCTCGCGGGTCTGCGTGTGTCCCCCCGAGGTGGAGGCGCCGCTGTCGTCGAGCGCGACGGCGGACGTCGGGGCGTGCCGGTCGTGCGCCGTCGTGACGGGCAGCAGGGCGGCGGCTACGACCACGAGTGCGGCCATCCGACGGATCATCAGTGTCCGATCAGTTGCTGGAACCTGGCCGGTGCAGCATGGCACACGCGCCGCTCGCGGAACAGGGTTCGGGCCGGTGGAGGCGGAGGCGGTGGCGGAGGCCCGAAGGGTCCCGCCGGATCGTCAGGCCGGCTCACCCGAAGGGAACGGCGTGGGGTCGGATCGGCTGTCCCGGGCTGCCGTCAGGGCCTCGCGGAGGTGGCCGTTCGCGGCAGTGAGGAGTCGGGCGGCGGTGGGGGCGTCCACGTCGGCGAGCAGGAGCAGGATGGCGTCCTTGGCCCGTCCGTCGGTCGCGGTGAGGGCGTGGCTGACGCTCCGGTCGTCGGCGCCGGTGGCCTCGGCGACGATCCGGCGGGCGCGCTCGCGCAGCTTGGTGTTGGTGGCCCGGACGTCGACCATCAGATTTCCGTACGTCCGGCCGAGGCGGACCATCACGGCCGTCGACAGCATGTTGAGCACCAGCTTCTGCGCGGTGCCCGCCTTGAGCCGGGTCGAGCCGGCCAGCACCTCGGGGCCCACCTCCACCTCGACGGCCAGCTCGGCGGCGGCCGCCAGCGCCGAACCGCGGTTGCAGGCCAGCCCGACGGTCAGTGCGCCGGCGGCCCGCGCGGCCCGGACGGCCGCCACCGCGTACGGCGTGCGGCCGGAGGCGGAGATCCCGACCAGGGCGTCGGCGGGGGTGAGGACCAGCGCGGCCACGTCGGCCTCGGCGAGGTCAGGGCGGTCCTCGGCACCCTCGGCGGCCTGCGTCACGGCCCTCCGGCCGCCCGCGATCAGGCCCACGACGACTGCCGGGTCGGTGCCGAAGGTCGGCGGGCACTCGGCGGCGTCCAGTACTCCGAGTCGGCCGGCCGTTCCGGCCCCGGCGTAGACCAGCCGTCCGCCGCGCGCCATCCGGGCGGCCACCGCGTCGACCACGGTGGCGATCCGCTCCAGCTGTCCGCCGACGGTGGCGGCGACGGTGCGGTCCTCGGCGTTCATCAGTCGGAGCAGATCGGCGGTGGGCAGCTCGTCGATCGAGGACCACTCGGGGCGGACCGTCTCGGTCGGCGGCACGGCGGGCCGGTCCGGGTGGTCGTGGTTCGCGTCGTAGTGGTTCGGGCGGTCGTGGTCCGCCTGGTCGTGGTCCGCCTGGTCGTGGCCCGGGTGGTCGTGGTCCGTCGGATCCTGGCCGGTCGGGTGCCGGTCGGTCGGGTGCTGGTTCATGCGGCGAGCGTCCCCTGGTGCGAAGGGTCCGAATCAGGGCGAGCGTGGGAGGGAGGAGGTGATGGCCGTGGAGACGACCGTTGCCGAGCTGCTGGACCGGTTCGGCCGCACCTACGCGGAGGAGGCCGGGATCATGCTGCGCGACAAGCCCTCGCCGCTCTACCGGCTGCTCGTCCTGACCGTGCTGTGCTCGGTGCGGATCAGCGCCGACACCGCGACGGCGGCGGCGCGCGAGCTGTCGGCCGCCGGGCTGCGGACGCCGCGCGCGATGGTCGACGCCCGGCGCGGCACGCTCGTCGCCGCGCTCGGCCGGGCCCACTACGTGCGCTACGACGAGAGCACCGCCACCGCGCTCGGGACGGGCGCCGAGCTGCTGCTCGACCGTTGGCACGGTGATCTGCGGCGGCTGCGGGAGGAGGCCGGCGGCGAGTCGGGGCGGATCGGCGAGCTGCTGCGGGAGTTTCCCCGGATCGGGCCGGTCGGGGCCGGGATCTTCCGGCGGGAGGCGCAGGCGGTCTGGCCCTCACTGCGACCGTACTTCGACGAGCGGGTGCTGGCGGAAGCCCGGACGCTGGGGCTGCCGACGAGCCCCGCGGGTCTGGCGGAGCTCGTCGCGGCGCAGGACGTGGCCCGGTGGGCGGCGGCGCTGACGCGGGCGAGCCTGGCGCACGTCGGGGCTCCCTGAGCCGGCCGCCGGCGACGTCGGGCCGTCAGTGCGTTCCGCCGTCAGCGGGTCACACCGTCAGGCCGGCACCGTCAGCGGGTCACACCGTCAGGCCGTCAGGCCATCCAGAAGAACACCGCCGTCATCCGGCGCTCCGCCAGCTCGTTGCCGTAGTAGCCGGTGGCGCTGTGGATCAGATTGGCGTGGTAGAGCAGCAGTTGGTTGTAGCGGTTGGGGACGCGGACGTCCTCGACGAAGTGGTCGGCGGGCACGCGGCGGGTGCCGAGCGCCTCGACGAGGTTGTTGTGCGGGGCGTCGACCACGTTGCCGCCGAGGCGGCCGCCGGGGAACTGCTGGCGGTAGAAGCTGGTGCCGGCGTCCTTGGGGGCGCCCGGGCTGAGGTAGAGCACGGCCGCGTAGCGGCAGAGCGCGCGGGAGTCCGTGTGCGGGCGGGACTCCGACTCCCCGGCGCCGACCACCTGGACGCAGTTGTGGTTGAGGGTGCCGCCGCCCGGGGTGCTCTGCACCCAGAGCCGGGAGGCGCCGGTGGCCTTGCGGACCAGGCCCTCGACCCGGGCCAGTTCGTCGGGCTCCAGGCCCGGCATGGTGCGCAGGCCGGGCCAGGTCTCGGGGCGGTGCGGGTATCCCTCGGTCCACTCGCCGCGGGCCAGACAGCGCTCGCGGACGGCGTCCGGATCGGGCAGGACGTCGTTCAGGACCCAGTAGTCGCGGCCCCGGGTGGGCTTGCGGTACGGCAGGACCGGAAGCGTGGTCGGCCTGATGGGCTGTGAGGGCATGGGCCGACGATAGAGGCGGTGATCGTCAACCTTCTGCCGTGAGCAGGTCAACCTTTCGTCAAGGGTTCTCCGTCCCGGCCGGATCGCCGGATTCCCGTACGGCGAAGCCGCCCAGTGCGCCCTCCAGCCGGTCGTACGCGTGGACGGCGGAGGGGCGGACCGCGGCGGCGATCGCGGCGGGGGCCTCGTCGGCCAGGGTGCGGCGGAGCACCTCGGTGAACACCGCCCGGTCGACGGCGGCGAGGAGCGCGGCGGCGACCCGGCTCTCGAAGCCGACGGGTCTCTCGTGCACGGCCGCGGCGAGCGCCTCGGCGAGGGCGGTCTCGCACTGCTCGTGCACCTCGCGCAGCCGGGCGACCAGGGCCGGGCTGTCGAAGACCGTGCGGGCGAACGCCGGGCCGGAGAAGCCGAGCCGGGCGTCGTGCCGGTCGATCCCGGCCAGGCAGTCACGGCGCAGCGCGGCGAGCGCGGACTCGCCCGGCGCGCGCTCGGCGACGGCCCGGGCGAGCCGGCCGACGAGCTCCTCGTGCAGGTCGAAGAAGAGGTCCTCCTTGCGCGGGAAGTGGTTGGTGACGGTCATCTTGGCGACGCCCGCGGCCGCCGCGACCTCGGCGATGGTCGTCCGGTCGAAGCCCTGCTCGATGAAGAGCCTGGTCGCGGCGTGCGAGATCGCCTCGCGGGTGCGGCGCTTGTTGAGTTCGCGGAGGTTCGGCGTGGTCCCGGTCTCGGTCATGGCGGGAGCCTAGCGCAGCTCGCTGGGTCGGGTACAGGAATTAGGCTTGACCCAATCGCTGGGTCCGTCCTAAGTTCTTCTCGGGCGGTCGGGGTGACCGCCGGGGTGACCGCCCGCCGGCGTGACCGCCGGAGGGTTCGAGGGCGGTTCGCTCAAGGAGCGACCAGGGGAGGGCGCATGACCACATCCGTCACTGCGAAGGGCCGCGGGGGAGTCCGCGCACCGGAGCCGGAGGCGATTCCGCCGGGCCTGTGGAAGATGGGCGCGGTGCTCGCGCTGGGCCCGATCCTGGCGCTGCTGGACACCACGATCGTGAACGTCGGCATCGACTCCGTCGGCCGCGATCTGCACAGCTCGATCGCGGCGGTGCAGTGGGTGGCCACCGGGTACCTGCTGGCGATCTCGCTGACCATGCCGCTCTCGGGCTGGGCCGCCGGCCGCTTCGGGGCGCGGCGGGCGTGGCTGGCCTCGGTCGTCCTGTTCGTCCTCGGATCGGCGCTGTGCGGTCTGGCCTGGTCGACGGGCAGTCTGATCGCCTTCCGGGTGCTGCAGGGGATCGGCGGCGGGATGATCCAACCGCTCGGCCAGGCGATCATCGTACAGGCGGCCGGGCCGTCCCGGGTCGGGCGGGTGATGGGCACCCTGATGCTCCCGATCAGCCTGGCCCCCGTGCTGGGGCCGATCCTCGGCGGGCTGGTGCTGGAGCACCTCGACTGGCGCTGGATGTTCCTGCTGAACATCCCGGTCGGGCTGCTGACGCTGCTGCTGGCCGCCCGCTGGCTGCCGGCCGACGAGACGTCGGAGGCACCGAAGCCCCGGCTGGACGTGACCGGCCTGCTGCTGCTCTCACCCGGCCTGACCGGGCTGGTCTACGGGTTCTCGACGATCGGTGACGGCGGGTCGCTCGGCTGGGCCGTCCTCACCGGGGGAGCGGTGCTGGTGGCGGTCTACGGCGGGTACGCGCTGCGGGTGGGGCGCGGTGGGGCGAGGACGCCGCTGATCGACCTGCGGCTGTTCGCCCGGCGCGGCTTCGCCGTGGCGACGGCGAACAGCTTCCTGCAGGGTGCCGCGCTCTACAGCTCGATGTTCCTGGTGCCGCTCTACTACCAGCAGGTTCAGCACGCCGGGGCGGTGGAGGCCGGACTGCTGCTCGCTCCGCAGGCCCTCGGCACGGCGGTCACCGCGATGCTGGCCGCCCGAATAACCGACCGCCTCGCGCCCCGTCCGCTGATCATGACCGGTATCGCCTGCTCGCTGGTCGGCACGCTCGCGTTCACCCGGCTGGGCAGCGGCTCCGATCCGGCCCACTGGCTGATCGCCGCCTCGCTGGCGCTGCGCGGCGCGGGCATGGGGATCATCGCGATCCCCGGCCTGGCAGCGGTGTACGGGAGCGTCGAGAAGGCCCAGGTCCCGGCGGCGGCCGGCGCGGTCAACGTGCTGAACCGGGTCGGTGGGGCGCTCGGCACGGCGGTGCTGACGCTGGCCCTCCAGCAGGCGCAGCACGGACATCCGGAGCGGCCGGGCGCGGCCTTCGGGGAGACCTTCTGGTGGGTGCTGGCCCTGTCCGCGCTGGCGATCGCGCCGGCCTGGCTCTACCCGAACACCCGCAAGAGCACTGCCTGACTGACCGCCACTTCCCGGTCGTCTGCCCTTCGAACTGCCGTCCTCTGAACGGCCGTCCATTGATCGGCCGTCCATTGATCGGCCGCCGTGGGACCGACAGTCCTTCGGTCGACTGATCGACCCATCGATATCCACGGAGGTACCTGTGTTCACCAAGCACCCCGGCGATCTGCGCCTGCTCACCGTGCACGCGCACCCCGACGACGAGTCGAGCAAGGGCGCGGCCACCCTCGCCCGGTACGCCGCCGAGGGGGTGGAGGTCCTGGTCGCCACCTGCACCGGCGGTGAGCGCGGCTCGGTGCTCAACCCGGCGATGGACCGCCCCGAGGTCCGGGCCGACCTCGCCCGGATCCGGCGTGAGGAGATGGCGGCCGCCCGGGAGATCCTCGGGGTGCGCCAGCAGTTCCTCGGTTTCGTGGACTCCGGGATGCCGGGGCCGGACGAACCGTTGCCCGAGGGCTGCTTCGCCGCCCAGCCGCTCGACGTCGCCGCGGCGCCGCTGGTCGCCCTGATCCGCGAGTTCCGTCCGCACGTGGTGATCACCTACGACGAGACCGGCGGGTACCCGCACCCGGACCACGTGATGACCCACCGGGTCACCGTGGCGGCGTTCGAAGCCGCCGCCGATCCGGCGTGCTACCCCGGGGCGGGCTCGCCCTGGCAGGCCGCCAAGCTCTACTACCATCTGGCGCTCTCCCGGGCCTGGTTCCAGGCGCTGCACGACGGCATGACGCAGCATGGTGTCCCGTCGGCCATGGGCGAGTTGCTCGCCGAGTGGCCCGACACCCCGCCCGCCCTGGCGACCACCACCCGGATCACGTGCGCCGAGCAGTTCGCCGTACGGGACGCCGCGCTGCTGGCGCACGCCACCCAGGTCGCCCCGGGAGTCGCGTTCATGGCCCACCCGCGGGACATCGAGCGCGAGGTCTGGCCGACCGAGGACTACCACCTGGCCCGGAGCCGGGTGCCCACATCAGCCGGGGCGACCGGGGCGGGCAGGGCAGCCGGGGCAGCCGGAGCGGGCGGGGTCGAGAGCGACCTGTTCGCCGGGCTCCGGGCAGGTGAGGGGGTGGGATGATCCCGGAGCCGGAGGCCGCCGCGGCGTCCGTCGTTGCTGCTTCGGTTGTCGCCGGCTCAGCACAGGCCGTCGGCGAGCACGAAGTAGCCCGGGCCGGTCTGCCTGAGGGTGTGGGTGACGAAGGTGTTCCAGAGGCCCATGCTCTGGCCCGAGCCGAGCGCGTAGGTCAGGCCGCCGCTCCGGGTGGCGCGGCCGGCCAGCACCTGGTCGTAGTTGCTCGCGGTGAAGCACTGGGGTGCGCTTCCGGAGGTGGTCGCCGTGACCGTCGCCGATCGGGCGCCCACCGCGCCGGTCGCGTCGACCGCCGCGACGGTGTAGCCGTAGGTCGTGCCGGCGGTGAGACCGGTGTCGGTGAACGACGGGCCGCCGGGGGTACCGACCTGCGTGCCGTCGCGGTAGACCCGGTACGAGGCGGCACCGTTGACGGCCTGCCAGCCGAGGGTGATCGAGCTCGCCCCGGCCGGGGTGGCGGTCAGCCCGACCGGGGCGGGCAGGCCGGGGGAAGTCGGTCCGGTGCCGCCGTCCAGGCCCCAGAACTGCGCGGTGTAGTAGCCGGAGCAGATCGTGTCGAGGAAGTAGGCGCCGGTCGCCCCGCACTGGTCGGGCCCGGAGCCCGGGTGGACAGCCAGTCCGTGGCCCATCCCGCTGACCGTGAACAGTGCCACGGCGGGGCGCCCGGAGGCGTCGGCGTAGAGCTCCTGGCTGGTGCCGCCCGGGAGGCTCCGGGTGCTGGTGGGCCGGCGGTCGACGCCCTGGACGTCGGTCCACTGGTCGCGCAGTTCGGTCGCGTTCACCGGCCGGACCACGGTGTCGGCGCTGCCCTGCCAGATCGCCACCCGGGGCCACGGTCCGGTGTAACCCGGGTACGCGGCCCGGACCTTGTCGCCCCACTGCGCCGGGGTGAGCCCCTGGTCGTTGTTCTGGCAGCCCGAGGCTGCGCCCTGGGTGGTGGCGCAGTGGGCGGGCAGACCGGAGTCGACCGCCCCGCCGGCGAACACGTCGGGGTAGTCGGCCAGCAGGTCGGCGGTCATCCCGCCACCGGCGGAGAGCCCGGTGGCGAACACCCGCCGGGCGTCCGAGCCGTACAGGGCCTCGGCCTTGGCGACCATCTCGACCACCGACTCGGCCTCGCCGACGCCCCGGGCGTCCTTGCCCGTGTCGAACCAGCTGAAGCAGGACAGGCTGTTGTTGGCGCTGCCCGTCTGCGGGAACACCACGGCGAAGCCGTAGCGGTCGGCGAGCGTGGTCCAGCCGGAGTCGCGGTAGTAGTCGGTGGCGTTCTGCAGGCAGCCGTGCAGGGCGACCACCAGGGGGGCGCCGACGGGCAGTGCGGCGGGGGTGTAGGTGTACATCGCCAGGTTGCCCGGGTTCGGGCCGAACCCGGTGACCTGCTGGAACGTGCCGCTCACCGGGTCGGCGGCGGCCACGGCGAGGACGGCGGTGGCGGTGCTCGTGGCGACGGCAGGGGAGCCGGTGACGGAGGGGCTGGTGTCCGCCGTGGCGGGGACGGGCGCGGCGGTGGGGACCGCGAGGGCGGCAACGGCCAACAGCGCGGCGGCGACGGGGCGCAGGGGCATGGGGACTCCTGGGTGGGGGAGGCGGCGGGGGCGGATCCCGTGCAGCGTGGCGCGCCGCGCACCCCGGAGCCATGTGGTGGTCACCCGAGGTCCGCCGCCCGCGCATGGCGCGATCCGCCATGGTTCGCCCCGCCGCTCGGGGTGCGCCCGGGCGGAGGTTGCCCTGCCGTACACCGGAAGGCACTTGAGACGGATCACCGAACCGGGCAGGTTGATCACATGACGACTTCCGAGATCGAATCCGACGAGCAGCAGCGTCCGGACGGCCAGGAGCTGCGCACCCGGACCCACACCTGGACGGCCGGGCCGCCGATCGCCGAGTACTCCCACCTGACCGGCGAGGAGATCCTGCTGGAGTGGATCGCCGGGCGGATCCCGGAGCCCTCGATCTGCAGCACCATGGGCTTCCACCTCACCGAGGTGAAGCCGGGAACGGCCGTGTTCGAGGGCCACTTCGGCGACCACCTCCACAACCCGATGAACACCGTGCACGGCGGCTACCTGGCCACCCTGCTCGACTCGGCGCTCGGCTGCGCCGTGCTGAGCAAGCTGCCCGCCGGGCTGGGCTACACGACCACGCAGCTGAACGTGCACATGCTGCGGCCGCTGTTCGCCGACTCGGCGCCGGTGCGCTGCGAGGCCGAAGTGCTGCACCTGGGCCGGACGATGGCGACCGCCGAGGCCCGGGTGGTCGGCGCGGAGAACGGCAAGCTCTACGCGCACGCCACCACCACCTGCGCGATCCTGACGCCCCGTCCGTCGGTCTGACGGGCCCGCGGAGCGAGCGGTCGGCGGAACGACCGTGCCCCGGCCGCCGAAGCGGCCGGGGCACGCCCCCACTGAGCCCCGACTGAGCCCCGATTGAGCCCCGTTGAGCCCCACCGAGTCCCACGGAAACCGGCAGCGCCCGACGGGACCCGACGGAACCCGAAGCCCGGGGCCCGGAACCGGGGCTGCTCAGAGCGCCGCGAGCACCCCGCAGAGCGCGAGGAGTCCGCAGATCCCGAAGTTGACGAGCTTGTGCGAGAGGAACACCGCCGCGAACTCACGGATGGTCGCGCTCGGCCAGTAGTACCGGGCGGTGGGCGAGCCGAGCACGTGTCCGTTGACACCGGTCTTGCGGGCGAGCAGCGCCGCCCGGAAGGCGTGGAAGTTGTTGGTGACCACGACGCACTGGTAGTCGGGCTTGGCCCGCTCCATGACGGCCTTGCTGAAGAGCAGGTTCTCCTCGGTGGTGCGCGAGCGGTCCTCCCGTTCGATGTGCTCGGCCGGGAATCCGCGTTCGGTCAGGTAGTCGGCCATCGCGTGGGACTCCGGCAGCTTCTCGTCCGGCCCCTGGCCGCCCGAGGTGATCAGCACCGGGGGGTTGCCCCGAGCGGCCTGCTTCTCGTACGCCTCACGGCCCCGGTTCAGTCGGCTGGCCAGCAGCGGCGGGACGCGCTCGCCGCCGATCAGCCCGGAACCGAGGACGACCACGAAGTCGACGTTCCGGTGCGGCCGGTGGCGGCTGTACAGGAACGCGTAGCCGACGAAGCAGACGAACAGGAACGAGACGTAGAGCACCACCAGGACGGCGGTGCCCGCCAGGACGGCCAGCCGCCGGGAGCCGGTGGCGAGGGCGGCGAGCAGCAGCAGGGTGACGGCGATGATGCCCAGTCCGGCGAGCAGCGACAGCAGGTTGGCGGGCCGTCTGCCCTCCTTGCGGATCATGGTCATCCCGTTGGCGATCAGGAACCAGACCAGGGCCACGGTGCCGAAGGCCGGCAGCAGGATGATCGCGGCCGCGACGCCCTCCACCACCAGGCTGGGGGCCCGGCGGAGTTCGGTGAGCAGGGCGAGCGAGAGGAGCGAGACGGCGATGCCGAGGAAGACGGCGTTGCTGAACTGGCGGCGGTCGCGCAGTACCCCGACTCCGAACAACACGAAGAACAGGGCGGCTGGGGCGTAGGCGATCATGCGTCGTATCGTAGGGGGTCATTGGGATGGGCCACTTGGGGCGAACGAACCGGCCGTGCCCGTGCGAAATCACCGCCGTGCCCGCGCAAACTCACGGCCGTGCCAGCGCGAATCGTGGCCGGCCCCACGCGGATCCCGGCCGCCGTCGCCCGTCCCGGACGCTCAGGCGAAGCGCTCGATCGCGGCCAGGACCGCCTCCGTCATCCGCGGGCTCCCGGTGTGCCCGGACTCGTCGATGACCGTCAGGCGGGCGTCCGGCCAGGCCTTGGCGAGCTTCCAGGCGGTGCCGAGCGGTGAGCCGAGGTCGAGCCGGCCGTGGATCAGCTCGGCCGGGATCCCGGTCAGCCGCCCGGCGTCGCGCAGCAGTTGACCGCCCTCCAGGAAGGCCCCGTGCGAGAAGTAGTGCGCGGTGATCCGGGTGAAGGCGATCAGGGCGTCGGAGGGGCGGTCGGTGTACGCGTTCGGCTTGCCCAGCGCCTCGTGCGAGATGACCGCGTCCTCCCAGGTGGCCCAGGCGTTGGCGGCGGCCCGTCGGACGGTCTCGTCGGGGCTGTCGAGCAGCCGGCTGTAGGCGGCGAGGAGGTCGCCGTCCCGGTCGGCGGCCGGCAGGAAGTCCCGGAACTCCTCCCACGGTCCGGGGATCAGCCGGGCGACGCCCCGGTAGAGCCAGTCGAGTTCGTCGTCGGAGGTCGTGGTGACCCCGCAGATCACGATCCCGGAGACCCGCTCCGGGTGGGCCTGGGCGTACGCGAGGATCAGCGTGGAGCCCCACGAACCGCCGTACAGCAGCCACTTGTCGATGCCGAGGTGTTCCCGCAGCCGCTCCATGTCGGCGATCAGGTGGCCGGTGGTGTTGTGCTCCATCACGGTCGACGGATCGGCGGCGTGCGGCAGGCTCCGCCCGCAGCCGCGCTGGTCGAACTGGACGACGTGGTAGCGCTCCGGGTCGAAGTACCGCCGGGCGCCCGGGCTGTGGCCGGAGCCGGGCCCGCCGTGCACCACCGCGGCCGGGGTCCCCGCCGGGCTGCCGGAGGCGTTCCAGTACATCCGCTGCCCGTCGCCGACGTCCAACAGGCCCTGGGCGTAAGGTTCGTGGATCGGGTACGGGCCGGGCATCGGTGACTCCTCCGTGGTCGTACGGGCAGGGGTGCTCGGCGAGCCTACCCCGCAGTCCCGGTACGGGTGGGGCAGTCGGGACGCGGTGGGCGGGGCCGGATCAGCGCCGTTCCGGCGGCAGCAGCGTCGCGAGGCCGTCGAGGATGCGTTCGACGCAGAACTCGAACCGGACGTCGAGGTCGGGCTCGGTGAGGTCGCCGGCCAGCTCGACCAGGTTGGGGAAGGCCTCGACGGGCAGGGCGCGGAAGCGGTCGCGGACCGCGGTGACGGCGTCGAGCCGGCTGGCCCCGCCGGCCTCGGCGGCCGAGATCGGCGACTGCTCCTGCAGGACGAAGCCCTGGACGAAGGAGCTCAGCAGGTAGGTCGTCAGGGCGGCGTGCGCGTCGGAGAACCCGGCCTCCCGCAGTCGGTCCAGCTGGTCCTCCAGCAGCCCGAACACGTGGGGTCCGGGGGCGAGGCGGCCGGCGACGACCTTCGCGGCGTCGCGGTTGTCGTGCAGGAGCCGGCGGTGGCGCCAGCAGTAGCCGCGGAGCTGCGCGCGCCAGTCGCCCTCGCGGGGCGGGGGCTCGGCCGAGGCCATGATGGCGTCGTTGAGCAGGTCGAGCAGTTCCTCCTTGTTGCGCACGTGCCAGTACAGCGAGGCCGC
Organism: Kitasatospora sp. NPDC097691; assembly: GCF_040302665.1. NCBI lineage: Bacteria > Bacillati > Actinomycetota > Actinomycetes > Kitasatosporales > Streptomycetaceae > Kitasatospora > Kitasatospora sp. NPDC097691. Next base: position 52,581 of record NZ_JBEORY010000002.1, read on the forward strand.
CTTGACGCCGACCTCGGCGGCGACCTTGCGCATCGACAGCCCGGCGAGGCCGTCCCGTTCCAGTACGCGCAGGGCTGCCTGGGCGAGGGCCTCCCTGGTCAGGGCGGGTGTCCCGGTGCTCTTCTCCGGTGGGGTCGCGCCGTTCCCCGGCGTGGTCGCGTCGTTCTCCGCCATGGCTGTGCGGACGCCTCCCGTGCTGTCGTGCGGTGCCGTCGTGGATGTCCCACTTGCAATCTAACACCGTTAGGGGCACTCTGTGGCTGCCGGATCAACCCCTAACAGTGTTAGGTGCTCATGCTCGGGAGGGAATCCATGGACGGGTCGAGCGCCCGCCGTCGGCGGCTCGCGCTGCTCACGCTCTGCGTCACCATGTTCATGTCCATGCTGGACAACGTCATCGTCAACAACGCCCTGCCCCGCATCGGGCAGGACCTGGACACCGGGATCAGCGGCCTGCAGTGGATCGCCGAGGGCTACAGCCTGGTCTACGCGGCCCTCGTGCTGACCGGTGGCGCGCTCGGCGACCGGTACGGCCGCACCAAGGTGTTCCGCCTCGGCCTCGCCCTGTTCACGGCGGGCTCGGCCCTCGCCGCCCTCGCCGGGACGATCGGTGTGCTGGTCGGCGCCCGGATGCTGCAGGGCGTCGGGGCAGCCCTGCTCACCCCCGGCAGCCTCGCGCTGCTGCGGCACGTCTTCACCGACGAGCGCGAGCGGGCCGGAGCCATCGCCACCTGGTCCGGGGTCTCCGCGCTCGGCCTCTCGGTGGGCCCGGTAGTCGGCGGCCCGATGGTCGAGCACCTCGGCTGGGCCAGCGTGTTCTGGATCAACGTGCCGATCGGCGTCGCCGGGCTGCTGCTCGCGGTGCGCGTCCTGCCGGACATCCCGCCGCGACCGCGCCGGATCGACCTCGGCGGCCTCGCCCTGTCCGCCACCGGCCTGGCGCTGCTGGTCTACGCACTGGTCGAAGGGCCGTCCCGGGGCTGGACCGATGCCCGGGTGCTCGGCTGCGGCGCCGCGGCCGTCGTCCTGCTGATCGCCTTCCTGGCGCTCGAACTGCGCCTCACCGAGCCGATGGTGGAGCTTCGGCTGTTCCGTGACGGGGCCCTGGGCGGCGCGCTGCTCAGCGGCTTCATGGTCAGCTTCGGGATGTTCGGCGCGCTGTTCTTCCTGCCACTGATGATGCAGGGCACCCTCGGGTGGTCCCCGGCTGCGGCCGGCTACGCCGGGCTGCCGATGACCGCGATGCTGGTGGTCGCTGCGCCGCTGTCCGGCCGGCTGACCGCGCGGTATGGTCCCCGGCCGCCGCTGGTGCTCGGCCTCGCGCTGTGCGCGGCGGGCCTCGGCGGACTGGCGCTGTACGGCGACCACGCCCGCTACCCGCAGTACCTGTGGACGCTGTTCGCGATGGGCCTCGGGATGGGGCTGACCTTCACCCCGGTGTCGATCGCGGTGATGACGCGGGTCTCCCCGACGCAGACGGGGATGGCCTCGGCGACCGTCAACACGCTGCGGGAGCTCGGCGGCGTCCTGGGGATCGCCGTGCTGGGCGCCGTGCTGACCAACCGGTTGACGGACTCCCTGACGGCCGCCCTGCACCGGCTCGGCGTCCCGCCGGAGGCGATCGGCCCGATCGCGGGCGCGCCCGCCGGCGCGCTGCACGGCGCCGGCGGCCCGGGGGCGTCGGCGCCGTCGGCTCCCCTTCCCGGCCCGGTCCGGGACGCGGTGGACGGTGCGTTCATCGACGGCATCCACCTCGCCGTCCTGTGCGGTGCGGCCGCGCTCGCCGTCACCGCGGTCCTGGTCGCCGTGCTGCTCGGCCGGGCCGGACCGGTCGCCCCGGGCGGTGCCGTCGCCGTACGGCGCCCGCAGCCGTCGGAGTCCGCCGAGTCGGTGGAGTCTGCCGAGTCTGCCGAGTCGGTGGAGTCCGTCGAGTCCGTGGAGTCTGCCGAGGCCCACCGGGCCTGACCGGCCGCCGCCGTGGCGGCCGGTCAGTGGATCCCTTCGATGGCCGCCTGCGCCGCGCGGGCCAGGTCGCGTCGGGCGCCCGCGCGGGTGGGCCGCGGAGCGGGCGGCGGGATCGGCGGCAGGAAGGTCACGTCGGCGACCAGCCCGCGCGCCGCGACCACCCGGGCGAGCGAGGTGAGCAGCCCGTCGTCCCCGACGAAGGCGGGGACGCTGGTGGGCCGCCCGTCCGCCAGCCGGTAGCGGATGGTCACCGGCTGGACGCAGGCGCCCGCGTCCACCGCGGCCTGGAACAGCGCGGGCCGGAACCGACCGCTCTCCCGCCCGCACCAGGTCGAGCCCTCCGGGAAGACGATCACCGGGTGTCCGGCGCGCAGCTCCTCGGCCACCGCGGCGACGGTGTCCGGCAGGGTCCGCAGCCGGTCGCGGTCCAGGAAGACGGTGCCGCCCCACGCGACCAGCGGGCCGAGCACCGGCCACTGCCGGACCTCGGTCTTGGCCAGTGACCGGCCGGGCCGTCCGGCGGCCAGCAACGGGATGTCCAGCCAGGACACGTGGTTGGCCACCACGAGCACCCCGCCGCCACCTCCGCCGCCGGGTCCGGTGCCATGCCCGCCGCCGGGTCCGGTGCCATGCCTGCCGCCATGCCCGCCACCGGGACCGGTGCTCCCGGCCCCGGCCCCGGCCCCGGCCCCGGTGCCGGGCCCGGCAAGGTGGACGGTCACCCCGAGCGTGCGCAGCAGGACGCGGGCCCAGAGCCGGACCAGCCGCTCCCGGCCGTCGCTCGGGAAGAGGCGGACCGGCAGGCTGAGCACCACGCCCGCCACGACCACCGCCAGACAGGCCGTCAACCGCAGCACCCGCCGGGCGTGGGAGACCTCCGGGGAGGGGTCGGCCAGGCAGGTCTCGGGCCGGCAGGTCGCCGTGGGCAGCCAGACGCTCATGACGCGGTGCCCGTGCCGGGCAGCCCGGCGAGGAAGTGCCGCAGGTAGCGCGGGTCGGTGCGCTCCAGCGAGAGCAGCACGTACAGGTCCGCGCAGTCGAAGTCCGGGTCGTACGCGGGCTCCCCGCAGACCCAGGCGCCCAGCCGCAGGTAGCCGCGGAGCAGGGCCGGCAGCGCTCCCCGCTCGGCGCGCGGCACACCGGTGGCGTCCCAGCGGCGGTGCGGGGCGACCCGGTACTCGGCGGGGGCCAGGTGCTTGGCGCTGACGGTGTCCCAGACCCGGGCCGCGGTGGCGCCGCCGTCGTCGAGGCCGATGGAGCAGCAGCCGCCGACCCAGGTGTTGCCGGTGTCGGCGAGGTAGCGGGCGATGCCGCCCCACATCAGGTTGATGACGGCGCCGTTGCCCCGGTGGTCCGGGTGGATGCAGGAGCGTCCGAGCTCGACCAGGCCGGGGCGGACCGGCGCCAGGGCGGACAGGTCGAACTCGCCCTCGGAGTACATCCGTCCGGCCCGTCGGGCCGCCTCGGGGCGCAGCAGCCGGTAGGTGCCGACGACGGTGCCCTGCTCGCTCTCGCGGACCAGGAGGTGGTCGCAGTACTCGTCGAACGGGTCGACGTCCAGGCCCGCGACCGGGCTGTGCAGGACGGCGCCCAGCTCGGCGCCGAACACCTGGTGACGCAGCCGTTGGGCGGCGCGCACGTCGTCCTCGTCGCGGGCGAGGGAGACGGTGTAGGCGGGGGCGGCGGTGGGCGCGGGGGCCGGGGTGGTGCGGTGGCGGGGGGCGGGGACCGCCGGGGTGTCGTGGGTGGGGGCTACTGCGGACGGAGCGTACGTGGGGACGGTGGTCATGGCGGACCCTCCAGGGCAGCACGATCGGCGGTGCCGAGGATCGCCAGGGCACCGTCCCGGTCCGCAGGTGGTTGGGCATGGACGCGAACCGGTCTCGGTATGTCTCTCCGAGCCGGTTGGCATTCACGTTGCGGCCCGGCGGAGCGCAGATGTGCACCTGTTGAATGGGACCACCCGTGGCCTGCCGGTCATCCGACCGGCACCGGGCGGTCGTTCGCAAGGGGTGGACAACGGGGGCGTACGGCTGCACCGCACGCCCCCGCAGACCCGGTCACCCCGGTCACCTCGGTCACCCCCGCAGACCCGGTCACCCCGGTCACCCCGGTCACCCCGGTCATCCCCGCAGACCCGGTCACCGCGGCCGACCCACCCGGCTCACCCGGTGCCCTTGTCCGTCCTGCTCACCGGGTGCTCTCGTGCATCCTGCTCACATCGCCTGCCAGCCCTCCGGCTCGACGCCGCCCGGGACGGCGTCGGCCGGGGCGTACGGTTCGCGGGTGTAGACGAAGGAGCCGATGTCGAGGTGGCTGACCGTGCCGTCGGAGCCCCGGACCACCCGCAGGGTCTCCCCCGCGTAGTAGTTGTCCAGGCCGGTCCAGGTGCCGTCCGGCTCGGGCCGGAAGCGCGAGCCCCGGGTGCCGCCCGCGAGCTGGGTGAGCTCCAGGACGCCGCCGGGCCGCAGCCGCAGCACGTTCGGGGCGGCGCCCCAGTACCAGGGGCCGGTGAGCGCCAGAAGCTCCTGGTCGACCTCGGGCAGCGGGCGCCAGGGTTCGGGCAGCCGGGGCTCCTGCTCGGCGGTGAGTGCGATCAACTGGGCGGCCAGCAGCGGGGTGTTGGCGCCGCTGGTGGCGTTGGCGAGCGCGTAAGCGGCCAGTCCGTCGGCCGCGCTGACCCACAGGCCCGCCGTGAACCCGGGCATCGAGCCGGAGTGCCCGTACAGCAACCGGCCCTCGTGGCGGAGCAGTTGCAGGCCGAGGCCGAAGGTCGTGGTCCACGCGTCGTCGAGCGGGGCGACGACGGGGCGGCGCATCTCGGCGAGGGTTCCGGTGGAGAGCACCTTGTCGTCGCCCGAGGTGAGGAAGGCCGCCCAGCGGGCCAGATCGGTGCCGGTGGACCAGAGTTGGCCGGCCGGGCCCATCAGGCCGGTGTCGGTGAGCGGTTCGGGCCGCATGACGTCGGCCCACGGGTGGACGGCGAAGCCCCCGGCGTGCGGGTGCTCGGGCAGCAGCGTGGTGCGGTCCATGCCGAGCGGGGCCAGCACCTCGCGGCGCAGCGCCTCGCCCCAGGGTTCGCCGCGCAGCTTCTCCACCAGCGCGCCGAGCAGCGCGTAGCCGGGGTTGGAGTAGTGGAGGAGGCGGCCGGCCGGGTGCTTGAGCGGGCGTTCGGCCTCCAGCAGGTCGGCGAGGCCGGGCCGCAGCGAGCCCTCGGTCCGCTCCCACCACGGGCCGGGGGTCTCCGCGGCGAGCCCCGAGGAGTGCGAGAGCAGCTGGGCGACGGTCGCGTCGTCGGCCGCGGTGCCGGGCAGGTGGCGGGAGAGCGGGTCGGCGAGGTCGAGCAGGCCCTCGTCGCGCAGCCGCAGCACCAGTACGGCGACGAAGGTCTTGGTGAGCGAGCCGATCCGGAACTGGACGTCGGGGGTGGGCGCGTGCCCGTCGATCATGCTGCGGGCGCCGCTCCACACCGGCTGCCCGTCCCGCACCACCCCGGCGACCACGGCGGGCGCGCGCCCCTCGGCCTGGGTGACGGCGACCCGGTGCAGCAGGGCGCGGCGGGTGCCCGGCAGCAGCTCGGGGGGCAGGTCGGTCATGTGGCCTTCGAAAGTCGTCGACATCCGACGGACAGTAGCCCAGTCCGGCCCCGTGTCCGACCGGACCACCGGCCTGCCCCGCCGCGTGCTCAGCCCGGCAGCGGCGGCAGTTCCGGCCGTTCCAGCCAGGCCTCGAAGAGCGGGCCGAGCGGGGTGGTGGTGTACCGGGAGGCGTGCGCCCGGAGGTCGGCGGTGTTCACCACGCCGTGCCGGTTGAGGCTCGTCCAGTCCCGCAGCATCGCGAAGAACGCGTCGTCGCCCAGCGTCCGCCGCAGCGCGTGCACGACGAGACCGCCGCGCTGGTACAGCCGGTCGTCGAACATCAGCTTGCGGGTCGGGTCGCCGAGGGTCAGGTCCTGCGGCTGCCCGCCCAGCAGCGTGTGTGCGACGGCCGCGCGGGTGGCCGCGGCGGGGCCGCCGGCGTGCTCGGACCAGAGCCACTCCGCGTACTTGGCGAAGCCCTCGTTGAGCCAGATGTGCCGCCAGTCGGCGATCGTCACGCTGTTGCCGAACCACTGGTGGGCCAGCTCGTGCGCGATCAGCCGCTCGCGCTCCCAGCCGCCGCCGAGGTGGTTGGTGCCGAAGGTGGCGACGCCCTGCGCCTCCACCGGGACGTCCAGCTCCTCGTCGGCGAGGACGACCGCGTACTCGCCGAACGGGTACGGCCCGAAGACCTCGCCGAAGTAGCTCAGCATCTCCGGCTGCCGGGCGAAGTCCCGGGCGAACCCGTCGGCCAGCCGCTCCGGCACGTACCCGGTCTGCGGCACGGCCGGCCGGGCGGCCAGCGGCACCGCCCGGTAGTGGCCGATCGACACCGTCACCAGGTACGTCGGGGTCGGCGCGCTCTGCTCGTACACCCAGGTGGTGCTGGACGCCCGGGTGGTGCGGGTCAGCAGCCGGCCGCCCGCCACCACGGTGAACGGGGACGGCGTGGTGACCGCGATCTGGTAGGTCGCCTTGTCGGCCGGCCGGTCGTTGCACGGGAACCAGGACGGCGCGCCGACCGGCTGGCTGGCCACCAGCGCGCCCTCGGTCAGCTCCTCCCAGCCCAGGCCGCCCCACGGGCTGCGCACCGGGCGCGGGTTGCCGGAGTAGTGCACCTCGACGGTGAACGCGGCGCCCGCCGCGAGCGGCTTCGCCGGGCGGATGCGGAGCTTGCCGGCGCGGTGGGTGTAGCGGGCGGCCCGGCCGCCGACCAGCACCCGCCCGATCCGGAACTCGGCCAGGTCGAGCGCGAACTCCGCCAGGGCGGTGTCCGCGACCGCGCTCAGCCGGGCCGAGCCGGCCAGCCGGTTGGGACCGGGCCGGTAGTCCAGCGTCAGTTCGTAGCGGTGCACCCGGTAGCGGTGGTCGCCGCTGTTCGGGAAGTACGGGTCCGGGGCGCCGGCGGCCGCGGGGGCGTGCTTGGACTTCACGGGGACGAGCGCTTCCTGCGGGCCGGGACGGGTGGTCGTCGAGGCGGTCATGACGTGGTCTGCCACACCTCGATGGGGTTGCCCAGCCACCGCGTGTCGGCGGGGACGGACTCGGCGCGCATCACCAGCGAGGCCGGGCCCAGCGTACTGCGCGCGCCCACCGTGCTGCCGGGCAGCACGATCCCGCCCGGGCCCAGGGTGGCGCCCTCGCGGAGGACCACAGTATCCATCCGCATGATCCGGTCGTGGAAGAGGTGGGTCTGCACGACGCAGCCCCGGTTGATGCTGACCCCGTCACCGAGGGTGACCAGGTCGGCCTCCGGCAGCCAGTAGCTCTCGCACCACACGCCGCGCCCGACCTTCGCGCCGAGCCCGCGCAGCCACAGGTTCAGCACCGGCGTGCCCGGCACCGCGCCGACCAGCCAGGGCACCGCCAGCATCTCCACGAAGGTGTCCGCCAGCTCGTTGCGCCACACGAAGCTGCTCCACAGCGGGTGCTCCACCGCCCGGAACCGCCCGACCAGCAGCCACTTCGCCGCCACCGCGACCAGACAGGCCACCGCACCGGCGCCCAGCAGTACCGCGCCCGACAGCAGCGCCGCGGTCAGCGGCGAGCCCGCCGCCAGCCAGGACAGCGCCGCCACCGTCAGCAGGCCCAGCGCGCCCGAGGCCAGCACCGGCACCACCCGGACCACCTCGACCAGCCCGCGCGCCCACAGCAGCCGGGCCGGCGGCTCGTACGTCAGGCTCTGATCGGCCTGGTCCGCCGAGCGCGGCAGCCGCATCGGGGGCATGCCCAGGTACGAGCCGCCCTTCTTCGCCTTCGCCGGCGTCGCCGACAACACGCCGACCAGGCCGCGCTTGGGCACCGAGCGGCCCGGCGCGGTCATCCCCGAGTTCCCGAGGAAGGCCCGGTCGCCGACCTTCGCCTCGCCGAGCCGGACCCAACCGCCGCCCAGCTCGTACGGGGCGATCAGCGTGTCGTCGGCCAGAAAAGCGTGGTCACCCACCGTGGTCAGGCTGGGCAGCGCCAGCACCGTCGACACCTCGGCGCCCCGGCCGATCCGCATCCCGAGCGCCCGCAGCCACAGCGGCGTGACCAGCCCGGCGTACAGCGGGAACAACACCTCACGGGCCCGGTCCATCAGCTGGGTGACCGTCCACGCCTGCCAGCCGACCCGGCCGTGCAGCGGGTGGGTGCCGGGCACCAGGCCGATGCTGAGCAGCCGGACCAGCGCCAGCAGCTGCGCCGCGTACACCGCGCCGTACGCGAGGGTCGCGGGCAGCAGGCCGAGCAGCGCGCCGCCGAGGGCCGCGGCGAGCGAGTCGCCCTGGTGGACGAAGCCGGAGAGCACGGCGAGGCCGGCCAGGGCGGGCAGCGCCGGGAGCAGGCCGAGCACGGCACCGCTGGCGCCGTACAGCGCGGCCCAGCGGGCCTGGCGGTGCGGACGCTCCTTGGGCCAGGTGCGCTCGGCGCGGCCCAGCTTGGCGGCGGGCGCGCCGCCCCAGCGCTGGCCGGTCGGCACCTGGCCGGTGACGCTGGAGCCGGCCACCACCTGGGCGCGCTTGCCCACCCGGGCACCGGGCAGCAGCGTCGAACGGGTGCCGACCACGGCGCCGGAGCCGACCTTGACCTGGCCGATCAGCAGCCGGTCGCCGTCCAGCCAGTAGCCGCACAGGTCGACCTCGGCCTCGACCGCGCAGCCGCGGCCGAGCTTGAGCATCCCGGTGACCGGCGGCAGCGAGTGCAGGTCGACGTCGGACGCGACCTTGCAGCCCAGCGCACGGGCGTAGCGCACCAGCCAGGCGCCGGACAGCGAGGTGGCGCCGCTCAGCTCGGCGAGCCGCTCGGCCGCCCAGAGCCGCAGGTGGACGGCGCCGCCGCGCGGGTGGCTGCCGGGGCGCAGGCCGCGCAGCAGCAGCCGGGCGCCGCCCGCCGAGACCGCCAGCCGCCCCGCCGGGGTGTACAGGGCCAGCGCGCCCGCGCCGACCCACCACCAGGAGGCGGTGGGCGCCCACGGGTAGTCCCCGAGGTGCGTGAGCAGGTTGCCGGCGGCCAGCAGGGCGACCGTCCAGCGCAGGCCGACCACGGTGAACAGCGGGATCAGCAGGAGCAACTGCAGCAGCTTGGCCCTGGTCGGCACCAGGGTGACGGTGCGGGCCTCGGTGCGGTCCGCGGCGGTGCGCTCCAGGTGTCGGGCGAGCTTGCGCAGCGTCGGGTGCTGGTAGATGTCGAGGACGGCCGCGCTCGGGTAGCGGGTGCGCAGCAGGGTGGTCAGCCGGGCGGCGGCCAGGCTGCCGCCGCCGATCGCGAAGAAGTCGTCGCGCGGGCCGCCGACCTTGATGCCGAGGATCTCGGACCACTGCTCGGCCAGCCACGCCTCGGTGCCGTACAGCTGCTCACCGGGGCCGGCGGCCTCCAGGTCGGGCAGCGGCCAGGGCAGGGCGTTGCGGTCCACCTTGCCGGAGGTCCGGGTCGGCAGGGTCCCGACCGTCGCGAGCAGCGGGACGAGGGCGGCGGGCAGCTCGGCGCGCAGCCGCTCGACGGCCTGCTCGCGGTCGAAGCCGTCCTGGACCACCAGGTAGCCGACCAGCAGCTGGTTGCCGCCGCGCGCGGTCCGCACGGCGGCGGCCGCGCCCGCCACGCCGGGCAGGGCCTGCAGCGCCGCGTCGACCTCGCCGAGCTCGATCCGGCGCCCGCCCAGCTTGATCTGCTCGTCGGTGCGGCCGAGGAACAGCAGGCCGGCCGGGTCGGCCTGGACCAGGTCGCCGCTGCGGTAGGCGCGCTCCCAGCCCAGCGAAGGCAGCGGGGCGTACTTCTCGGCGTCCTTCTCCGGGTCGAGGTAGCGGGCCAGGCCGACCCCGCCGATCACCAGCTGGCCGGTGCCGCCGGGGGCGACCGGCTCGCCGGCCTCGTCCACCACGGCGAGGTCCCAGCCGTCCAGCGGCAGGCCGATGCGCACCGGGCCGTCGCCGGTGAGCAGCGCGGCGCAGGCGACCACGGTGGCCTCGGTGGGGCCGTAGGTGTTCCACACCTCGCGGCCCTCGGTGACCAGGCGCTGCACCAGCTCGGGCGGGCAGGCCTCGCCGCCGAAGATCAGCAGCCGCACCTCGTTCAGCGCCTCGGCCGGCCACAGCGCGGCCAGGGTCGGGACGGTGGAGACCACGGTGATCTCCTGCTCGGCGAGCCAGGGGCCGAGGTCGGCGCCGCTGCGCACCTGGGAGCGGGGGACGGGCACCAGGCAGGCGCCGTGCCGCCAGGCCAGCCACATCTCCTCGCAGGAGGCGTCGAAGGCCACCGACAGGCCGGCCATCACCCGGTCGCCGGGGCCGATCGGCTCGTCCTGGAGGAAGAGCGCGGCCTCGGCGTCGACGAAGGCGGCGGCGTTGCGGTGGCTGACGGCGACGCCCTTGGGCTTGCCGGTGGAGCCGGAGGTGAAGATGATCCAGGCGTCGTCGGCCGGGGTGGGACGGCGTTCGGCGGCGGGTGCGCGCTCGGCCGTGGTGGCGAGGGCGCGCTCGGCGCCCAGCACGGCGGCGACGCCGGCCTCGCCGAAGACCAGCTCGGCGCGCTCGTCCGGGTCCTCCGCGTCGACCGGGACGTAGGCGGCCCCGGCGGCGAGCACGGCGAGGATCGAGACGTACAGGTCGTTGGTGCCGGAGGGCACCCGCACGCCGACCCGGTCGCCGGGGCCGATCCCGGCAGCGGCGAGCCGGCGGCGCAGCCGCTCGACCTCGGCGGCCAGCGCGCGGTAGCTGAGCACGGCGCGGCCGTCGTCCAGGGCCGGCTCGTCCGGATGGGCGCGCACGGTGGCGTCCAGGACGTCCACCAGGGTGCGCGGCGCGGCGGCCGGGCGGCCCGGGAACAGGGCGTGCGGCGGCTGGGCGGTCTGCAGCGGTCGGCTCGGTTCGTTCGACTGGCTCGGTTCAGCTGTCATGGCAGCCCGTGCGCTCCTCGTCCTCGCCCCGTTCCGATCGATGCCCGGCCCTTGGGGGCGGTGGGACCACTCGCCGTAACCGGGTGACCCCACTCCGGGGCCGGAGCGGACAACCTGACCGATGGTAGCTCCGGATCTTCGGCGGCGCAGGGGGAGGTGTGTGGCCAACTTGGCCGAGGCGGAGCGAATCTGACGTCGCATCAGTCGACAACTGAGGCTTCGTGGAACCGGAGTGACGACCGGTCAGTCGAGTTGACGGTTCGTCAGTTCGCATTTTCGTTCGTGATCCACACCACAGCGAATACTGCTCCCTTCGGGTGGCGGGTCCGGCGCTTCGGCCGTTTTCGCGGTCCTTTCGGCCCGGTGTCCCGGTCGGTCCGGGCCCGCCGCGGGGCGGGGCCGGACCGAGGCGGGACGGTCAGCGGAAGCGGTGCAGATGCTCCTGGAGGAACGCTTCCAGGGTACGGGGGCTGCGCCCGGTGACGTGGGTGAAGGTGCCGTCCGGGGTCTCCCGGCGGAGCACGGCGAGCCGCTGGATCTCCACCACGTGGGCGGCGAGCCAGGCCGGCATCCCGGCCCGCGCGACCAGGTGGGCGTGCAGCTCGGCCGGGGGCAGGTCGACGTAGCGGACCGGGCGGCCGAGCAGCTCGCCCAGCAGGGTGGTGAGTTCCGGGTGGCTGTAGGCCCGCCCGCCGGTGAGCGGGTAGGTGCCGCCCGCCAGATCCGGGCGGGTGAGGGTGTCGGCGGCGAGGTCGCCGATGTCGCGGACGTCCACGTAGTTGCAGCGCGCCAGGCCGGTCGCGCCGTGCACCACCCCGGCGGCGGCGATCCCGGGCGCCAGGAGCAGCAGCTTCTGCATGAACGCGTACGGGCGCAGGACGGTGGTGGTGACGCCGGAGGAGCGCAGGCGCTCCTCGATCAGGTGGTGGCCGCGGGAGACCGCGACCGGGGAGTCCGGCTCGGCGGCGGGTGCGGAGACCTTGACGATGTGCTCCACCCCGCAGTCGAGGGCCGCGTCGATCGCGTTCAGCTCGTACCGGACCTGGTCCGGGCTGTTGGCCATGGTGAGGAAGAGCTGCTGGGCGCCGTGGAAGGCCGTGCGGAGGGAGGCCGGGTCGGCGGCGTCGGCCTGGAACGGCTCGGTGCGGGCGAGCGTGCGCTCGTCCAGTCCGGCGGCCAGGCGGGCGGGGTCGCGGCTGAGCGCGCGAGTCGAGGCGCCGAGGGCGGCGAGGCTGCGGAGGGTGGCTCCGCCGGTGGCGCCGGCGGCTCCCATGATGACGATCATGATGTCTGCCCTTCGGGTCGGGGTGCGGTGTGGAGTCGGTGCTGCGGCTCGCGGGTGCGGCGGCTCCCGCGCCAGCGCCAGGTGGTGATGGTGGCGGCGATGGCGGCGGAGACCGGGAGATCGACCGGCAGTCGCTTCGGCCAGGGGCTGTCGGCGAGGGCCGGGACGTGCGGGAGCCAGCGCGCGGCGGCCAGGCCGACGGCGAGGCCGAGCGCGGCGGCGGCCAGGCCGAGGATGGCGGCCGCCACGGCGCGCGGGGTCCGGACGGGCCGGATGCGGACCGGGCGGCGGCGCAGGACGGCGCCGAGGGCGGCGGCCACGAGGGCCGAGGTGCCGCCGATGGTGGTGAGCGCGGCAACCACCAGCTGCTGCTGCCGGGTGGCGGCTCCGCCGAGGCCGGCCGTGACGGCGGGCATGAGGTAGGCGACCAAGACCTCCCGCCACAGGACGAATGGCGGGGGAGCGCCGGGGGCCTTCTTGCTCATGGGGTGTCCTCACATTCGGGGTTGCGGTTCCGGTGAATCCGATGAGGCGCCTAAGTATTTGTGCTTAGGTGCCTAACTAGTGGGGTTTGAGGAAAGGCGGGCCGTCGGGCGGCCCGCCTTCGGGGTGCGAGGTGCGGGGTGTGGGGTGCGGTCCGGGCGGGTTCGCGGTCGGCCGGTGGTCGGTCCGCGATCGGTCCGCGATCAGTCCGGAGTCAGTCCGCGGTCAGTGCGTCGATCCCCGCGACCACCCGGGCCAGCAGGTCGAGGAAGGTGGTGCGCTCCTCGACCGAGAGGCCGCCGATTATCGCCTGCATCCGGGCGAAGTGCTCGGGCGCCACGTCACGCAGCTTGTCGGCGCCGCGCGCGGTGAGGATCACCACGTTGCCGCGCCCGTCCTCGGTGGACGGCCGGCGGGCCACCAGGCCCTCCCGTTCCAGGCCGTCGACCAGGCCGGTCACGGTCGCCCGGGTGACGCCGAGGCTCGCCGCGAGCTGGGAGGGCGACTTCTCGCCGCCGTGGTCCTCCAGGTCGGCCAGCAGGCGGTAGCGGCCGGTGGAGAGCCCGAAGCGGCCGAAGTGCACTTCGCCGGCCTGGCCGACCCGGGCGCCCGCCGCCATCAGCCGGGCCGCGACCAGGACCGCCTGCGGGTCGGCCGTGAGGCCGTAGCGGGCGATCTGGCGTCGGGCCTGGTCGAGGCTGGGGGCGCCCTGGTCGGGCTCGGGGTGCTGTGTCACGAGAAGTAATATGGCGCCTAATCGGATGGGTCGTCAAGTGTGGGAGGCGGCCCTCCCCCGGGTGGTACGGGGGTTCGGGGGGCGGGGGCCCCGGGCGCGCGGGATCTAGGCGGTGCGGGGCGCGATCCGGGGTGGCGTCCAGTCGGCGTGCTTCAGGACGGTCCGGACCATCACGCCGGGCGGAGTGAGCCGGATCGCGGCGTTGCGCAGGCCGACCGCCAGCGGGTTCGCCAGCTGCTGGCCCATCCGGCCGGCCCGGCGGGCGTCGCGGGCGACGGTCTGGCTTCGGGGCCGGCGGACCGCGTCGTAGTGGGCGAGCGCGCCCTCGACCGTCCGCTCCCCGGCGAGGGCCGCCGCCAGGGTCACCGCGTCCTCCAGGGCCTGGCAGGCGCCCTGGCCGAGGTGGGGCGTCATGGCGTGCGCCGCGTCGCCGAGCAGGGCGGTCCGGCCCGCGACGTACGAGGGCAGCGGGGTGGCCAGCTCGTTGACGTCATGGTGCAGAACCGCCTCCGGGCGGGTCGCGGCGAGCAGTGCGGGGACCGGTTCGTGCCAGCGCGCGAAGCGGCGGCGGACCTCCGTCAGCGGGTCGCGGTAGCGGACCCCGGCCGGGGCGTTGAGGACGGCGTGCCATTCGGCCGTGCCGTCCGGGAAGGCGAGGTGGCCGAACTCGGCGCCGTGGCCCCAGGTGATCTCGAAGTCGGCGGTCAGTCCGTCGACCGGGCGCTCGGTGATCGCCCGCAGCACCGTCGAGCCGCTGTACACCGGCCCGGGATGGCCCGGGAAGAGGTGGCGCCGGATGCGGCTGTTGACCCCGTCGGCCGCCACGAGGAGGTCGGCGTCCAGGGTGCTGTCCCCGTGGGTGACCCGGATCCGGGAGGGGTGCGCGGTGTCCACCTCGGTCGCCTCGGCGCCGGTCACCAGGCACTCGGGCGGCAGGACTTCGCGCAGGATCCGGTGCAGGGCCGCGCGCGGAATGCCCACGATCGGCGCGCCCAGCTCCCGCTCCAGCGCCCGCCCGTCCATCACCGCCAGCCGGCGGCCGTCCGGCGTGCGGGTGCCGCCGGTGTACTGGCGGCGCGAGGCCGCCTCGACCGCCGCGCCGACGCCCAGGGCGGCGAGCGCGCGCATCCCGTTCGCGGCCAGCGAGATGCCGGCCCCCGCGTCGTCCAGGACGGTCGCCCGCTCGATCACCGTCACGTTCCACCCCACCAGTCGGAGCCCGATCGCGGCCGCCAGCCCGCCGATCCCGCCCCCGACCACCACCGCGCTGTTGCTGCCCATGCCCGGTCCCTCCCGTGTCACACGCTGCTTTCTACAGATGTAGAAGGAGGGTACTGCGGCCTTACGTCGGCCCGGGCGGCGGGGGCGGGCGGTGGGGTGGGGCCCGGAGAAGGCGGGGAGGGCCCGCACGCCGAGCCCTCGGCCGGTCGTATCCCGAACCGGAGAGGCTGCCCCCGGCAGCGGCCGGGAGGGTCCGGCGCCGGTACTGGCCACGGGGGCGGTGCCGGTAGAAAAGGGGGATGCGCAGAGACGAGGAGCAGGGGCGGCCGGACCGGCGGACGGTGTTGGCGGACGCGGCGATCGGGGTGCTGGCGGACCTGGGGGTGCGCGGGCTGACCCACCGGGCGGTGGACGCGGCGGCCGGGCTGCCGGCCGGCACCACCTCGGCCTACCTGCGGACCCGGCAGGCGCTGCTCACCGCACTGGTGCGCCGGCTCGTGGAGCTGGACCAGGGTGAGCTGCAGACCATGGGCGAGCTGGTTCCCGTCCGCTCGGTGGCAGAACTGGTCGACGGCATCGGGGAGTTGATGCGGCATCGGCTTTCCGGTGAGGGACGGCGACGCTCATTGGCTCGGTACGCGTGCGCGGTGGAGAGCGTCCGTGATCCCGAACTGCGGGAGATCCTCGTGCCACGGGAGAACGCGGGGCGCGCCGCCGTCCGGGCCTTCCTCGCCGAGCGGGGCGTGCCGGACCCGGACGGGCGGACCGGCACGCTGCTCGCCTGTATCGACGGTCTGGTCTTCGACCGCCTGGTGGGCGGGGGAGAGCCCGGGGCCGACGAGATCCAGGGACTGGTGACGGCGGCCCTGCGCGGGGCGGGCGGTAGCTGACGCCGCTTCTCCGTCGTCCGGTGGAAGCACTGCTCCGACGCGTCGCCATACCCGCGTCGTCGACGGCTGCGGCGGATCGGCATCGGATGACCAATCGTCAGGTCAACCGACCGTCAAGTCTGTTCATTCACAGAATATTCTGCGGTCCGCGGAATGGTGTGCGGAGAACTTTGCGCTGCCCCGAGGTCTTCCCACGGAGATCTCCGGCTGACAGGCTGGGGCAGCCCTTTTTCAGGACCGAGGAGGTTCCTTGTCCCGCATATCCACGATGGCCGGAGCGGTCGCCTGCGCCCTCGCACTTGTCACCGGTTCCGCCGTCGCCGCGTCGGCGGCGCCGATCGACCCGGCCCCGGGTCTGGCCGAGGCGAAGGTCGACCCCGTCGCCTGGACCCCGTGCAACCCCGACCCGACCAAGCCGGACCCGGGCATCTACGACTGCGCCGTCTACCCCGTGCCGCTGGACTACGACAACCCGTCGGGTGAGAAGATCGGCATCGCGATGATGCGGCGCCGGGCGAGCGACCCGTCGAAGCGGATCGGCTCGCTGTTCCTCAACCCGGGCGGCCCGGGCGGCAGCGGCTACCTGTGGGCGACGACCAGCCGCTTCGGCCCCGAGGTGCAGTCGAAGTTCGACCTGATCGGCTTCGACCCGCGCGGTGTGGCCCGGAGCAACCCCCTCAAGTGCTTCAAGACCCAGGAGGACGCCGACGCGGTCAACAACCGCATGGTCGGCGTTCCGGTCACCAAGGCCGAGGTCAACGAGACCCTGGACGCGGACCAGGACTACACGGACGCCTGCAGCAAGAACGCCGGCCCGCTGATCGAGCACATGTCGACCATCAACGTGGTGCGCGACCTCGACCGGATGCGCCGCGCCGTCGGTGACTCCCAGCTCACCTTCGCCGGCTTCTCCTACGGCACCCTGATCGGTTCGACGTACGCCAACATGTACCCGAACAAGGTCCGCGCGGTCATCATCGACGGCAACGTCGACCCCAACCTGCGCCTGCACAACGGCCTGGAGTACGACCGCCAGCGCGCGGGCGGCTTCGAGCTGGCCCTGGACGAGTTCCTGAAGCGCTGCCAGGCCGCGGGTGCCCCGCGCTGCGCCTTCGGCGAGGGTGACACCCGGGCCAAGTTCGACGGGCTCCGCGACCACCTGCGGACCAGCCCGATCACGCTGCCGAACGGCTCCCAGGTGACGCTGTCCAGCTTCACCAGCGAGGTCGCCGGCGCCCTGTACTCGCAGGCCAAGCTGGCCCCGCTGGCCAAGTCGCTGCAGGCCACGTACCAGGTGCTGCAGAAGCCGAACGCCGCCAACCTGCTGGCCCCGAAGGCGAACGTCTCGGAGGAGGACGCCAACCTCCTCACCGTGAACCTGCCGCGCGCGCTGCGGGAGGCCCCGGCGGACTCCGAGTACACCGCCGACGACTCCTACATGGGCGTCAACTGCCAGGACAAGCCGTACCCGTCGAACGACCGGGTGTTCGCGAACGTGGCCAAGACCTGGGAGCAGGAGTCGCCGACCTTCGGCCGCTACCAGGCCTTCGACGCGCCCGCGTGCGCCAGCTGGCCGGCCCCGGCCCGGGACGCCGAGCGCTTCTCCGGCCCGTGGAACAAGAAGACCTCCAACACCGTGATGGTCATCGGCAACCTCTACGACCCGGCGACCCAGTACAAGTTCGCGCAGCGGATGCAGCAGGAGCTGGGCAACGCGGTGCTGGTCAGCGTCGACTCGATCGAGCACTGCGCCGTCGGCCGCAGCAAGGCGCTGAACGACCTGGTCACCCGCTACCTGGTGGACGGCACCGCGCCGAAGCCGGGCCAGCTGCTGAAGCCGGACGCGGAGATCTTCCCGGCGGTCTGAAGCTCTGAAGCTCTGAATGTCTGACGCTCTGACGGCCTGAAGGCCTGACGGACGAGGTGACGGTTGTGGTGGTCGGCGGTGCCGGCCACCACAACCGTGTTTCCGGCTCGAATCGCTCCCGGAACTCCCGGAACTCCCGGTCCCGGAACTCCCGGAACTCCCCGGGAAATCGGCGGAAGATCGTCGCCGAACCCATCCGAGGTGACGAATCGTCACGCTCTCCCATTCGGGCCTTCCGCAGTCGAATGACCGGTCGGCGTGCGGCCGACCGGTTTTCCGCGAATTACGCGGCCTGCGCCGACTCCGCCTCGACGACCCGCCCGTCCCGGAGCTCGATCACGCGGTCGGCGAGTTCCATCAGCGTCGGGTCGTGGGTGGCGACCAGCACCGTGACGCCCTCGCTGCGCACCACCGCGCGCAGCAGCTCCATGATCGAGCGGCCGGTCTCCGAGTCCAGCTGACCGGTCGGCTCGTCGGCGATGATCAGGCCCGGCTCGTTGGCCAGCGCACGGGCGATGGCGACGCGCTGTTGCTGACCGCCGGAGAGTTCGCCCGGGCGCTGGTTGGCGTGGTCGGCCAGGCCGACCAGCGCCAGCAGGGCGTGCGCGCGCTCCTCGCGCTCCGCCGCCGCGACCTTGCGCAGCCGCATCGGTACGCCGACGTTCTCGGCGGCGGTGAGCATCGGGATCAGTCCGAAGGACTGGAAGACGAAGCCGATCCGCTCCCGTCGCAGGGCGAGTCGTCCGTCCTCGTTCAGTCCGCCGAGGTCGATGCCGTCGAGGGAGATGCCGCCTGCGGTCGGGGAGTCCAGGCCGCCGACCAGGTTGAGCAGGGTGGTCTTGCCGGAGCCGGATCGGCCCTTGAGCGCGGTGAGTTCGCCGCGGCCGATCGTGAAGGAGACGCCGCGCAGGGCGTGCACGGCCCGCTCGCCGGTGCCGAAGCTGCGTCGGAGATCGGTCACGGCCACCATCGGCTCGGCGTCCGTGGTCGTGGTGGTGACGGTGGCGGCCTGGTCCTGCGTCATGCGTCGTCCCCCCAGTGGGCGTGGTTGCCCGGTTCCATTCGGCTCTACGGGTACGGCGGCTCCGCCGGTTCAGGATCCCGGGAAGGAATCCGTGCGGACGGAGCTCGTCGGCCAAAGGAGCGCGATGGAACCGGAGTTGTGAAGTGTGCATGGCATTTCAATGGGGCATCCCGGCCGGGATGCTATCAATGATGGAATTTGCTCACTGCTTACTTGATTCGCGCAAGTCCCTTCCGTTTCTGGACTGTTTCTGACAGCATCGTCCGCTATCCGGTGACCGAATGCCGGTGATCAATGCGCCGGAGTGCTCTCGAAGTGTCCGCCCGTGGCCGATTTGTGCCCGGACCGGATCGATGGGCGGGGCCGGTCGACGCTACCGGGGACGTAATCCGGGGGAGGAATCTCGATGCTCGGCTTCGTCGTGCGCAGACTGCGCGGGCGACTGCCGCTGGCTGCTGCCGTCCTGCTGACGGTACTGATCACCACGGCGGTGCTGACCGCCCTGGTGACCTTCAACAGCGGCGTCGGTCAGGCGGGTCTGCGACAAACGCTCCAGGGTCCGGGCCATGCCCGGACCACCGTGGTGGTGACCGCCGAACACGGCCTCGAAGAGCGGCAGAAGGACGACGCGGCGCTCGCCGCCTACCGGCAGAAGCTCTTCGGGGGCCTGCCCGTACGCACCGACAGCCTGTTGCGCAGCCGCTCCTACGGCCTGCCGGGCGGTGACGCCGCCGGAACCGCGACGGCCGGTCAGCCCGGCACGGCCAAGGCCGACCTGACGGTCCTCGCCGATCTCGACCGCGACCAGGTGAGGCTGACCGCCGGTGCCTGGCCGGACGCCGTCGGCGGACCCGTCCAGTCCGCCGTTCCGCAGGTCGCCGCCCCGCAGGCCGTGTTGGCCCGCCTCGGCCTGACCGCCCAGGCGCTGCCCGTGGACGTCCGGCTCGCCGACCGGGTGGACGGCAAACCGCTGACCGTCCGGATCACCGGAACCTACCGGGCCGCCGACCCGTTCGCCCCGTACTGGCACCTCGACCCGGTCGGCGGTCACGAGATCCAGAGCGGCGGGTTCACCACCTACGGCCCGATGATGGTCGACCAGAGCGCCTTCACCACGGGTGGCCTGCCGCAGAGCAGCCGCGGCTGGCTGCTCGACGCCGACTTCGCGGGAGTCGACCAGGACACGGCCGAGGCCATCGGCGACCGCGCCCAGCTCTTGGCCGACGATCTGCGGAAGACCTCCAGCCTCGCCGCGAGCACCGAACTTCCGGACGTGGTACGTGAACTGACGGCAAGTCTGATGGTTGCCAGGTCCACCCTGCTGATCGGCGCCCTGCAACTCGCGGTGCTCGCCGCGGCGGCCCTGCTGCTGGTCGTCCGGCTGATCTCGACCCGTCAGGAGCGGGAGAACGAACTGCTCGCCGCCCGCGGTGCCTCCGGTGCCCGGCTCGGCGGTTTCACCGCCCTGGAGTCGGTGCTGTTCGCCCTCCCGGCCGCGGTGTTCGCCCCCGTGCTCACGCCGTTCCTGGTCCGCGTCCTGGCCGGCCTCGGTCGATCCCACCAGGTCGCCATGGATGCCCAACTGCGTTGGACGCTTTGGCCGGTGGCCCTGATCTGCGCCCTCGGCTGCATCGTCCTGACCACCGTGCCCAGCCTGTTGCGCGGGGCCGGCGCCGCCCTGCGCCGCCGGGCCGGCGGCCGCCAGGCGATGGTCTCCGGCATCGCCCGCAACGGCGGTGACCTCGCGGTGCTCGGCCTGGCCGTGCTCGCCTACCAGCAGCTCGACCAGTACGGCGGCGGGCTGTCCGCCGACTCCTCCGGTGACCTCGGCGTCGACCCGCTGCTGGTCGCCACCCCCACCCTGGCGCTGTGCGCGGGCACCCTGATCGTGCTGCGGCTGCTGCCCCTGGTCGCCCGGCTGGGCGCCCGGGTCGCCGCCCGGGGCAACGGCCTCGGCCCGGCCATGGTCGGCTGGCAGCTGGCCCGTCAGCCCGCCCGCGCCACCGGACCCGTGCTGCTGCTGGTGATGGCCGTGGCCACCGGAGTGCTCGCGCTCGGCCAGCACGCCACGTGGACCGCCTCCCAGTACGACCAGGCCTCCTTCGACACGGCCGGCGGCCTGCGCATCTCCGCCGCGCACAGCTCGCTGATGGGCCAGGGCGGCCACTACGGCGCACTGCCCGGCGGCGACCGGCTGATCCCGGTGGACCGCGAGGACCAGAACCTGTCGAACGGCACCGGGCAGATCCTCGCGGTGGATTCCGCCGCCCTCGCCGAGCGGGTCCCGTTCCGCGACGACCTGCTCGGCGGGGGCGACCGGGCGAAGGTGTTCGGCACGCTCGCCCAGCCGGCGCCGACCGGCGCGCAGGCCGGCGTCACGCTGCCCGGCCGCCCGCTGCGGATCGACGCCGACCTGGCCGTCCGGCAAGTGTTCGCCAACAGTGGCCCGTTCACGCCGCTCCCGTCCCCGCCGGAGGTGACGCTGCTGCTGCGGGACCGCTTCGGTTACGTCCACAAGGCCCCGTTCGCCGACCTCCCGGCCAGCGGCGATCAGCGGGCCTCGGCCCAGCTGAGCACGCTGGTCGACGCCCCGGTGGGCTCCGTCGCCGCACCGCTGACCCTGGTCGGGGCGACCGTCTCCTTCCGCGACCGGGCCGTGGGCGAGGTGACCGTCGGCCGGCTGGCCGTCTCGGACACCGCGGACGGGCCCGCGACCGACGTTCAGGTGCCGGCCGGCCTCTCCTGGAAGGGAGACGTGGTCGACGGGCCGGCCCTCCGGCCCGGGGCCGCGCCGCCGGTCACCGTACGGCCCGAACCGGCCGACGCCGGGCGGCTGTTCACCGTCGGCTACGCCCCGGAGAAGGTCCCCCTGCGGGCCGTCCTCGGCATCGCGGGAACGGAGACGCCGAACGTCGTGAGCGGCGTCGCCACCCAGGACTACCTGAAGCTCGTCGGCGCATCGGTCGGCGACGTCGTCCGGGTGCCGATCGCCGGCGCCGTCGTCCAGGTCAGGATCACCGCGGTGGTCCAGGCCCTGCCCGCGACCGGTCGCAACGCACTGGTCGTCGACCTGGCGACCACCGCGCGACTGTTGGCCGCTCAGGGCCGCACCCTGCCCAGCCACGCCGAGTGGTGGCTGCCCGCCACCGGGCCGGGCGACCACGCTCCGGCCGAGCTGGCCGCCGCACTGCGGGCCGCCCCGGGCTCCCAGGACGTTCAGCTGTACGACGAGGTCGCCGAGGGAATGCTCAGCGACCCGGTGGGCGCCGCCCCGCAGAACGCGCTGATGGCCATCGCGCTGGTCACCGCGCTGCTCGCCGCGATCGGCTTCGTCGCCGCCGTGGCCGGCTCCGCCCACGAGCGCGCCCGGGACTCCGCGCTGCTGCTCGCCCTGGGCGCGCCGCGCAAGCAGGTCACCCGCACCGTCGCCGCCGAACAGGCGCTGCTGGTCGGACTCGGCGGGACCGTCGGGCTGGCCCTCGGCGCGCTGCTCGTCCACCTGATCGTCCCGTTCGTCGTCCTGACGCCCGCCGCCCGCCGCCCGATGCCCGAGGCGCTGATCGAGCTGCCCGTCGGCCAGGCACTGCTGTTCGCGGCCGCGATCGCCGTCGCCCCGCTGCTGTCGGCCTTCCTCATCGGACGTCGCCGTCGAGACGTGGCCAACCGGCTGCGCCACGTGGAGGAGATGTGACCACCCAGGCCGGCACCCGCGTGCCCACCACCGACACCGCCCACCGCCCCGCGGGCTGGGTCCGCACCAGGCTGCGGGCGAATCCGCTCGCCGCGCTGCTCATGGCGGCCCTCGCGTTCGTCACCGTCTTCCTGGCGGCGGCCTTCCCCCGCATCGCGGACCGGGGCGCGGACGCGGCGCTCCAGGACTTCGTCCGCCAGAAGGGCCTCGTCCAGAGCAGCCTGCTGACCACCTCCAAGGTCCGCGACGACGACGACGCGGTCAAACTCGACCGGGTGCAGCAGACCCTGGGCGAGACCGTCGGCCGTGAGCTGACACCGGCCCGGTCGGGCGAGGCCTACGGAGCCCGCGCCCTGACCTCCCGCATCATGGGCAATCCGGGGTACGCCCGGATCGCGGAGAAGATCTTCCCGGACCTCAGCCTGCTCTACCTGCACGATCTGCCGGGCCGGGCCACCCTCACCGACGGCACCTGGCCGACCCCCGGTGCCACCGGCCGCCCGCTGCCGATCGTGATCAGCAAGAAGGCCGCCGAGACCATCCACATCAAGCTCGGTGACGTCATCGACAACGGTGAGGAGGGCTCGGGAGTCAAGCGGGCCACCGTGGTGGTCGGCTTCTACCAGGCCAACGACCCCCTGGATCCGTTCTGGGACGACCTCGGCTGCTCGGTCCGCGCCTGCCTGAGGACCGACCCCGACCTCGAGCACTGGACCACCAGCGGGTTCGTCGACGGCGGCAGTCTGCCCGCGATGGCCCACTGGGGTTCGAGCGCCGAGATCTTCTGGCGGCTGCCCGTCGACCCCGCCTCGCTGCACGCCGACCGGCTCGACCGCACCCGCAGCGTCATCAGCTCCTTCCTGGCCGGGCGCGACGCCACTTCCCTGGTCACCGCGACCGGGCGCGCCGACCTGCACACCAGCTCGAACCTGCCCGACATCCTCACCCGGGCGGACGCGCGCTACCAGGCCTCGCTGCCACTCAGCGCGATCGGCCCGGCCGGCGTGGCGGGCGTCGCCACCGTGGTGCTGTTCCTGGCCGCCGCCCTCACCACCGACCGGCGCACCGCCGAGATCAGGCTGCTCCAGGCCCGCGGTGGCTCCCTTGCCGGGGTGCTGCGACGGCTGATCGGCGAGGGCGCGGTCACCGTCCTGCCGGCCGCCGTGCTCGGAACGGCCCTCGCCCTGGTGCTGCTGCCCACCCCGCGGTGGGACCGCTCGGTGCTGGCGGCCCTGGCCGCGACCCTGATCGCGCTGCTGGCCTTCCCGGCCCGCGCGGCCCTGCTGTGGGCGCGCCGGCCGGCGGCCGGCGGCCGACGCCGATTGGTCGGCGAGATCGCCGTCCTGGCGGTCACCGCCGCGGCCGTGGCGGAGGTCCGGCGCCGGGGCGTCGGTACCGGCGCCGGACTGGATCCGCTGCTGGTCGCCGCCCCGCTCCTGCTCGCCGTCACCGGCGGGCTGCTACTGGCGCGGATCGAGCCCGTGGTGGTCGGCTGGCTGGCGGCACTGGCCGGCCGGAGCCGCAGCCTGATCGGCTTCCTCGGCCTGGCCCGGGCCGCCCGCGACAGCTCGGGCCGCCGCAAGCCCTCCGTGCTGCCGCTGCTCGCCCTGCTGATCGCCGTCACCACGACCGGTTTTGGTGCCACCGTGCTCGACACCGTCGATCACGTGCGGACCCGCGCCGCGCGCATCGCCACGGGCGGGGACATCGGCGTCTCCCTCCCGGGCTACGCCACCCTGACCGAGCCGTTCACCAAGGCCGCCGGTGCCCTGCCGGGCGTCCGGGCCTCGACCGCGGTCTGGGTCGAGCCCAAGACCCGCATCCTCGGCGCCGACCAGACCTACACCGAGGCCTACCTCGTGATGGTGGTCGATCCGGCGGCGTACGCCGAGATCGCCCGGACCCTCGGGGTCGGCGAGTTCGATCCGGCGAAGCTGGCCGGGGCCTCCGGTGGCCGGGACACCCCGGTGCCCGCCCTGGTCAGCCGCGACCTGGCCAAGCGCCTGGCAGAAGGGTCGTCCCAGGTGCGCACGCCCAACGGCAACGACCTGCGCCTCACCGTCACCGGCACGGTCGGCGCCACCCCCGCACTGCCGGACCCGGGCAAGCCGTTCGTCGTCGTTCCCGCCGGCCCGGCCTGGGAGCGACTGCCGGATGCCAAGCGGGTGAACGAGTGGTTCGCCGTCGGCGACGTCGACCCCGAAGGAGTCAGGACGGCCCTGCGGGACAACAGCGGCGCCCGGCCGGTCGGTCTGGCCAAGCTGATCGCGGATGACGCCGCGGCCGTCGGCAAGGCCACCCACGGCCTGCCGGCGGGATACACGGTGCACAGCAGCCGGGAGACCGCCGCCGCGCTCGGCGACGACCCGCTCCAGCACGCCGCCGAGCGGCTGTTCTGGTACGCGGCCGCCGCCGGAGCCGGGTACGCCCTGCTCGCCGTGCTGCTGACGCTGTTCCGGGCCGCGCCCGACCGCACGGCCCTGCTCGCCCGGCTGCGCACCATGGGCCTGCGGCCCCGCCAGGGCCTGGCGCTGATCGTCATCGAGGCGCTGCCGCAGACCCTCGCGGCCGCCGTCGGGGGTGGGCTGGTCGCGATGGCGGCGGTCGCCCTGCTGGGCGGCGGGTTCGACATCTCGACGCTGGTCGGCGCCAGGGTCGGGGAAGTGATCACCCCCGAGCTGATGCCGGTGCTGCTGCCCACCGCGGGCCTGGCCCTGCTGGTCGGCCTCGGGGTGGTGCTGGAGACGCTGGTCGCCGGCCGGCGCCAGATCGCCACCGAACTGCGGGCGGGGGAGCAGTCGTGACAGCGGAACCAGCGGCACGGGCCGCGACAGTGGAGGACACCGGGAGCCGGTCCGGCCCCGGGGGCCGGCAGACCGCCGGGACCGTCCGTACCGCCGGGACCGTCCGTGCCGTCGGGACCGTCCGTGCCATCGGGACCGTCCGTGCCGGCGCAACCGTCGGTACCAGCCAGACCGTCGAGACAGGAGACGAGCGGTGAACAGCACCCCCCAGGGGCCGACGGCCGTCGCGACCCCCAGCCTGCAGGAGCTCCGGGAGCGGGCGCTCGCCGCCGCCTCGCCCAAGGCGTACGGCGAGGGCGCGGCCATCGTCTGCGACCGGCTGGTGCGGATCTTCAGCACCGAGGGCGTCGAGGTCCAGGCGCTCCAGGGACTGGAACTGACCATCCGGAAGGGCGACCTGGTTGCCCTCGTCGGTGCGTCCGGCAGCGGCAAGTCCACCCTGCTCACCATCCTCGCCGGGCTGGACGTGCCGACCGCCGGCACCGCCACCGTGGCGGGCTGCGACCTGCTGGAGATGTCCGCCGGGGAGCGGCTGCGCTACCGGCGCGAGGTGGTCGGCTTCATCTGGCAGCAGACCGCCCGCAACCTGCTGCCCTTCCTCACCGCCGCCGAGAACATCGCCCTGCCGATGCAGCTGCGCGGCCGCCGGTCGGGCATCGGCGGACCGAAGCAACAGGCCGCCCGGGTGGCCGAGTTGATGGAGGCACTGGAGATCGGGGAGCTCGCCCGCCGGCGCCCCGCCGAGCTGTCCGGCGGCCAGCAGCAGCGGGTGGCGATCGCGGTGGCGATGGCCAACAACCCGCCGGTGCTGCTCGCCGACGAGCCCACCGGTGAGCTGGACTCCGAGACCGCGGGCGTGATCTTCGAGGCCTTCCGCACCGTCAACCGCGAACTCGGCGCGACCGTCGTCATCGTCACCCACGACCCGATGGTCGCGGGCGAGGTTCGCCGCACGGTCGCCATCCGGGACGGGCGGACCAGCAGCGAGGTGCTGCGCCGCACCGTGACGGACGAGCACGGCGAGGAGTCGGTCAACGAGCGCGAGTACGTGATGCTGGACCGCACCGGCCGGGTCCAGCTGCCGGTCAAGTTCCTGGAGGCGCTGGGCATGGAGCACCGCGTCGCGGTCGACCTCGCGGCCGACCACATCGCGGTGCGCCCGGACGACATCGCGGGGCACTGACCGCCTTCCGGCGGGTGGGCGGTGTCAGCCGTCGCCGCCCGTCCGCCGGAAGAGGCCGCTTCCCTCGGCGTCCGCCCGGAGATCGGGCGGCGTCCCCTGCGCGGCCCGCTCGCCGCGGGAGGTGGCGGTGCACAGGGCGAAGACGAGCAGGGCACTGGCCGCCACGGCGAGGATGCCCAGTGCGGTCAGGACGCGTAGCCAGGTCAAGGGAGTGCCTCCTGGGGACGGTGCGGGGAACGCTGCCAGGGAGGTATCGGCAGGTGGGCCCGCACGGTCGAGTGCCCACGGACGGTTCTTCCCGCCGGGTACCGTGCAAGAGGCCGCCCGCGTGGGCGCTCGAAGCACTCGCGAGGCGCGTCACGCCCCCTCGCACGCCCCCGCGGTGGCGGCGGCCCGGCCGGCGCCGTCATCCTCCGTGCAGGCGCCGGACTCCGTGCGGGCGTCGCCCCCCGTGCGGGCGCCGGACTCCTTACGGGCTGCGTCGGCCGTCAAGGCGCGCAGCAGACCGAGGTCCGGCTTCCCGAGCCCGTTCAGCGGGATGGCCGACAGCAGCAGGACGGTGTCCGGCGTGCACCGGGTGCCGCCGTGTTCCCGGCTCCAGCGCCGCAGTTGCTCCGCCGTCGTCCGGGAGCCGTCCGCCAGGGCCACCGCGGCGTGGACGCGCTCCAGCCGGTCCGGGTCGGTGGTCGTGAACATCACCGCCTCGCGGACGTCCGGGTGGGCGCGCAGCGGCTCCTCGACCTCGCGGGGGAACACATTGTGCCCCTCGATGATCGCCATCGGATCCCGCCGCCCGGCCACCGTCAGATAGCCGGCCGCGTCCAGGCTGCCCAGGTCGCCGGTGTGCAGCCAGCCCTCGCGCAGCACCCGGGCGGTCGAGTCCGGGTCGCGCCAGTAGCCGACCATCGCGGTCGGCGTCCGGACGCAGATCTCCCCGGTCAGGCCGGGCGGCAGCGGCGCACCGTCCTCGTCCAGGATCCGCACCCCGGTGTCCGGGTACGGGCGGCCGGCGGTGGACAGCAGCCGCGGGTCCAGGTGCTCGTCCGGGCCCAGCCGGGCGACCGGCCCGCACTCCGTCAGGCTGTAGGTCTGGTGCAGCACCCGGCCCAGCCGCCGGGTCGCCTCCGCCAGCCGCCGGGGCGAGGGCGGGCAGCCGGTGTAGCCGACGCGGCGCAGACTGCCGGTGTCGGTCACCGGCAGTAGCGGGTGGTCCAGCAGCCGATAGAGCAGGTGCGGCGGCAGGTACATCCGGGACACCCGGTACCGCTCGACCGCCGCCAGCACGGCCCCGGCGTCGAACCCGTCCTGCAGCACCACCGTGCCGCCCGCCGCCAGCGCGAGGTCCGCCGTCGTCCCGCCGCCGTGGCAGAGCGGCGTGCACAGCAGGAAGGTCGAGCCGGACAGCAGCGGTGGACGCGGCGGCCGGGCGAAGCGGCGCAGCACGCCCTTCGGCCGCCCGGTGGTGCCGCCGGTGAAGCGCACCGCCATCACGTCCTCCGGCCGGTACCGGGGTTCGAGCGGGGCGGGCGAGCAGGCGGCGGCGAGGGCCGGCAGGTCCTCCCCGAGCCCCAGCGGCGCCGGGCCGAGCGCGAGGAGGCGGGCTCCCGGTACGGCGCGCGCGATCCCGTCGGCCGCGGCCCGGCAGCGCAGCGGATCGAAGACCAGCGCCGACGTCCCGGCGAACTCGGCCAGCGCCACCTGCTCCCGAACCGGCCCGTCCGGGTACGGCATGGCCACCCGGCAGCCCAACAGGTTCGCGGACAGCCGGACCAGCAGCGCCTCCGGTCGGTTCCCGGCCAGCACCGTCACCCCGTCCCCGCGCCCCAGCCCGATCCGCGCCAGGGCCCGGGCGCCGCGGTGGACCGCGTCCAGGCAGTCCTGCGCGGTGAGCGCGCCGCCGTCCCCGTAGCGGATCGCCACCCGCCCCGGATCCCGCGCCAGCCCGTCCAGCACCAGTCCGGTGTACGTCGGACCCGCCTCGGCCATGGCCTGCCTCCCGTCTGACGGTGCGTCAGCCTAGTGGACCGGCGGTCCCGGAGGTGCACGGCGGTCGACCGGAGCCCCGGGGCCACCGCCGCCCGGCGCGAGCGGGGTGCGCCGGCGCCGTACGGGTCCGGGCACGGGCCGGTGGTGGGTGCCGCGGGGGGTGGTGGGTCGGGCCGGCCGGGATTGTTAGGGTTCCCGGTCGGACGTGAACGGGGAGACCGGTGAGCAGCGGAGTGGATGCGGTCGTGGAGCCGCGTGGGGTGGTGGACCTGCGCGGCGAGGCCGGGGCGGGGTTCGTCGTGGCCTACCCGGCCGGTGCCGTGGTGGTGGTGTCGGGCCTGCCGGGCGCCGGGAAGAGCACGCTGCTGCGCCGGTGGTCCGGGGCGGCGGTGCGCGCGGTGGACCCGCGGACGGTGCACGAGGCCTGCGAGGCGGTGATGCCGGCGGGTCTGCCGTACGCGGTGTACCGGCCGTGGGCCAGGCTGGAGCACGTCCGGTTGCTGCGTTCCTCGGTGCGGCGCGGCGGGCCGCTGCTGGTGCACGACTGCGGCAGCCGCGCCTGGATGCGGCGCTGGCTCGCCCGGGAGGCGGGCCGCCGGAGCCGCGAGCTGCACCTGGTGCTGCTGGACGTCGGTGCGGCCACCGCGCTGGACGGCCAGCGGGCCCGCGGCCGCCATGCCTCCGCCCGGGTGTTCGCCCGCCACCACCGGGGCCTGGCACGGCTGTTGGCCGCCTTCACCCGGTACGGGCGGTCGGCCGGGCCGACGCCGACGCCCGAGGCCTCGTCCGTGCTGCTGCTGGACGCGGTCTCCCGGTCCAGGGCGGCGGCGGTGCGGTTCGGCGAGGAGGAGGCGGAGGACGTCGGCGAGGGCCTCGGCCGGGAGCAGGGCTGACCTCAGCGGTGGGCGCGGCGCTCGGCCTCCGCGTGCCACCAGCCGGGCGGGGACGGTCCGTCGACGGCGGCGGAGGGCTGCTCGGGGTGGAGCCCGAGCGGGCGCAGCGCGTCGGCGGCGACCTGGACGTCGACCCAGCACTGCCAGCGGCCGTCCGGGCCGATCCCGCAGGTCAGGCCGTAGCGTACGGAGTCCGGGGAGAACGGCATCCAGTCGATGCCCCGGTCACGCAGTCAAGCGCGGACGGCGGCCGGCGGAGTGGGACGGCCGGGCAGGCTCCGGTAGCCGGCGATGGTGATCCAGTCGGTGTCGGGCTCGCTCATGGGAGCCATGATGCCACCGGTTCGGGCGGGAACGGTAGGGGATTTCCGGGGGAGGACCGGCGGTCGCGCGGGCGTTCCCAAGCCCCGGGTGCCCACCTAGGGTGGATCCGGTGATGGTCTATCTCCTGGGGGTGGAGGACCTCGCCGTCACCCGGTGCGGGTACTCCCCGTTGCGCGAGACGGTGTGCAGTCTGCGATTACGCGGCCGGCCCGGCGGGTTCCCCGAACAGCGCGGCTGGGCGGCCTCCTGGGCGCGCGACTACGCGGGCCTGGACACCGAGCTGCTGGACGCCCTGGTGACCCCGAAGGGCTTCGCGCCGGACGTGCTGACCCCGCGCCCGCGCGGCTGCCGGCCCTGCATCCAGGACGAGTTGCCGCTGCTCGCCGCCGTACCGCCGGACCGGCTGCCCGCCGGCTTCCGGACGGCCTACGCGTGCGACGGGAGCCCGCTGCCGCCGGTGCTCGACCTGCTGCTCGACGATCCGTACGCGCTGCGCGGCCGGCTGGTCTCCGCGCTCGGCGAGTACTGGACGCGCTGCCTGGAGCCGGCCTGGTGGCCGCGCGCCCGGACCGTGCTGGAGGCCGACCTCGCCTACCGGGGGCGGCGGCTCGCCGAGTGGGGCGCGGCCGGGCTCTTCGCCGACCTGGACCCGAAGGTCTCCTGGGCCGACGGTGCGCTGCGGATCCGCGGCGGTGTGCGCGGGGCGCCCGCGTCGGCCCGGCGGGAGCCGGTGGCCGGGCGCGGGCTGGTGCTGATGCCCACGCTGTTCGCCGACCGGGCGCTGTGCGAGGCCTCGTCGGGCGGCGCCCCGGTGGTGGTCTACCCGGCCCGGGGCCGCGGCACCATGGCCGAGGGGTCGGACACCGGCGCGGCGGCGGCCTCGGCCGCGCTCGCGGACCTCATCGGCGTACCCCGCGCCCGCGTGCTCGGCCTCCTCGACACGCCGACGACCACCACCGCCCTGGCGCAGCGGCTCGGGGTCACGCCCGGTGCGGTCAGCCGCCACCTCGGGGCGCTGGCGGCGGCCGGGCTGCTGGAGCGCACCCGCAGCGGCCGGGCGGTGCTCTACCGGCGCTCCCCGCTGGGCGAGTCGCTGGCCGGCGGCCCGGGCCGGTCCGGTCTGGCACCGTGACCCGTTCAGGTGTCAACTCCGGTTTGTCCGACGACAATTGACCTGTACGGTCAAAGGATTCCGATGCCGTCGGTGCCCGCCTAGGTTGGGTGCCGCTCGTCCGCGACACCGGGCAACAGGCCCGGTCGCGGTCTCATGCATCAGGGGGAACCATGCGTATCCGCACCACTGCCGCGGTGCTGGCCTCGGCCGCCGCGCTCGCCGTGCCGCTGCTGCCCACCGCCGCCTCGGCGGCCGCGCCCGCCGCGCCCGCCGACCGCCTGACGCTCGGCCAGAGCGCCGCGCGCACGTCCGGGGCGGCGCCCGCGCTCGCCAGCGGCTACATCCGCATCCACAGCCTCTACCAGGTCACCCCGGGCCAGTGTCTGGACGCGGACGCCAACGCCGGCGGCAACGGCACCAAGGTGCAGGTCTGGGGCTGCAACGGCACCACCCAGCAGGAGTGGATCTCCTGGGACGACTACAGCATCGAGAGCGTCCGCTTCCGGGGGATGTGCCTGGACGCGGACACCAACGGCGGCGGCAACAACGGCACCCGGATGCAGCTGTGGCAGTGCAACGGCAGCACCCAGCAGAAGTGGTTCATGCGCGCCAACGACCTGGCGATCTACAACCAGCGGTTCAACAACAACCTGAACACCGTGGTGGACCGCGACACCAACGTGCGCGGGGACGGTGCCCGGACGCAACTGTGGGCGAAGAACTTCCAGTCCCAGCAGTGGTGGCAGATCACCGGCGCCTGATCTCCGGGCTCATCGCGTGATCCGCGGGCTCATCGCGTGATCCGCGGGCTCATCGCCTGGTCCGCGGGCTCATCGCGTGATCCGCGGGCTCGTCGGCGCCTGAGCTGAGCCGCAGGGCCATCGGCGCCCGAGCCGCGGGCCGGAGGAACGAACAGCGGGGCGAACGCGCGGCGGGGCACCGAAGGGGTGTCCCGCCGCGTCGCCGGTCGCGACCGCCACGACCGGCACGCGTGATCACCACAACACCCCGCAGCCACCTCCCCGCGCTGCCAGACTGGGGCCAGCAGAGTCCGTCACGGAGAGAGGCCCCACCCCGCATGCCCAGCAGCGCTGCCGTCGACAACCCGTGGTTCCGCCGGTTCAACCCGTCCGACTCCGCGCCCGCCCGGGTCGTGATCTTCCCGCACGCCGGCGGCTCGGCCAGCTACTACCTGGGGTACGCCAACGCGCTGGCGCCGCACGCCGATGTGCTCGCCGTCCAGTACCCGGGCCGGCAGAACCGCTTCCAGGAGCCGCCGATCAGCACCGTGGAGGGGCTCGCCGACGAGCTGTACCGCGAGCTGCTGGACTGGACGGACCGGCCGCTCGTCTTCTTCGGCCACAGCATGGGTGCGGCCGTCGCCTTCGAGACCGTCCGGCGCTTCGAGCGCCACGGCGGGCGGGGGCCCGAGCGGCTGTTCGTCTCGGCCGGGCGTGCGCCCTCGCTGCCCCGGGACAGCGAGTTGTCCAAGCTGTCGGACGACGGGTTGCTCGCCAGGACCGTCGAACTCGGCGGCACGGACGAGCGGATCCTCGAACTCCCCGCGCTGCGGGAGCTGGTCCTGCCCGCCCTGCGGGCCGACTACACCGCCATCGAGACGTACCGCTGCGCCCCCGACGCGACCGTGTCGGTGCCGATCACCGGCCTGGTGGCGGAGAGCGACCCGAACGCCACGGCGGAGCACGTCGGGCAGTGGGACCGGCACACCACCGGCGGCTTCGACCTGCGGATCTTCCCGGGCGGGCACTTCTACCTGGCCGACCGGACGGCCGAGGTCGTTCGGCTGCTCGTCGCCCACCTGCGCGGCTGAGCCCGCCGGGACCGGCGCCCGCACGGGTGACCGAACCCGCCCGCTCGGCTACTGTGCGAGCTTGACGAGTCGTCAACAGACCACCGGGAGGCCGTGTTGCGCCGGATCGCCGTCGTCGGAGCGGGTCAGGCCGGCCTGCAGTTCGCACTCGGGCTGGTGGCGGACGGGTACGAGGTGACGCTGGTCGCCGAGCGCACCCCGGAGCAGGTGCGCGGCGGGCGGGTGCTGTCCACGCAGGCGATGTTCGGCCCGGCACTGCGGCTGGAGGCGGCGGCCGGACTGGACCTCTGGGCGGACCGGGCGCCGGCCGTCTCCTCGGTCGAGGCGGTGCTGGCGGCGCCGCCCGCCGTACGGGCGCTGGAGTTCACCATGACGCTCGACGAGCCCGCCCAGTCGGTGGACCAGCGGCTGAAACTGGCCGGCTGGCTGGACCTGCTGGCCGAGCGCGGCGCCCGGGTCGAGTACCGCTCGCTGGACCGGGAGGGCTTGCGCGAACTGGCCCGTCGGCACGAGCTGACGGTGGTCGCCGCCGGTCGCGGCGAACTGGCCGGGATTTTCGGCCGCGACGCCGCCCGGTCGCCCTTCGACCGGCCGCAGCGGGTGCTGTCCTGCCTCTACGCGCACGGCGTCGGCGCGCCCGACCCGGCCGCCGAGCCCCGGGCGCGGATGCACGCCCTGCCCGGTCTGGGCGAGCTGTACCTGCAGCCGGCGCTCACGCTCTCCGGCCCCTGCGCGATCCTGCTGTGGGAGGCGCTGCCCGGCAGCCCGCTGGACGCGTTCGGCGACAGCCCGCCGCCGGACGTCCAACTGGCGCGGATCCGTGCCCTGTTGGGCGAGTACCTGCCGTGGGAGGCGCAGCTGTGGACGGAGGCCGAGCCGACCGACGCCGGGGCCGGGCTCTTCGGCGCCGTCACCCCGACGGTCCGGCGCGCGGTGGCCGAGCTGGGTTCGGGCGTGGACGCCGTGCACGTGCTGGGCCTCGGCGACGCGGTGGTGGTGAACGACCCGATCACCGGCCAGGGCGCCAACAGCGCCGCCCGTGCGGCCGAGTCCTACCGGCGGGCCGTCGTGGAGCACGGTAACGCCCCGTTCACGGCCGACTGGATGTGCCGGACCGCCGAACGTTTCTGGCAGCAACACGCCTGCCACACCGTCGAGTTCACCGCCGCGATGCTGACCATGCCGGACCACCTGCAGGGCGTGTTCGCGGCCGCCGCCGCACATGACGAGGTCGCCCGCCGCCTCGCCAACACCTACGCCGAGCCGAGCGACCACGCCGCCTGGTTGGCCACCCCCGAGCTGACCGCCGCCTACCTCGCCTCGCTGGGAAGCCCGCGGTAGGGGCAAGCTTCGAACCCCCGCCCGTGGGCCGACGGGCCCCGCCGTCGGCCGGGGGCTGCTCCGCTCCGGGTGCGATGCACGCATCCCGGCGCTGCTCCGCGCGTGCTCCGCGCGTGCTCCGGGCGGCCGACGAGGGTTCGTAGCAGCGCCCCGGTCGGCCGAGGACGGCCGCACTTGCCGCCGGACCGCCCGCGGGACGACGCTGGAGGGAGGACGGCAACGGATGCGGGAGGCGTCGCTCGTGGACGGACGCGAGCCCGCCGGCCGGTCCGGGCGCGGTCACCGGAGCGTGCCGCACACGGCGGACCTGCGGGTGGAAGCCTGGGCGCCGACAGCCGAGGGCTGCATCGGCGAGCTGGTGCACGCCGTCGTGGGCAGCTTCGCCGACCTGAGCGGCGCGCGGGTCGTCGGCGAGCGCGGCTGCACCGTCCTCGGGGTGAGCGACGCGGACCTGCTCGCCGGGGTCCTGGAGGAGGTCATCTACCGGATGGACGCCGACGGCGAACTGCCCGTCGCGCTGGCGATCGACCGCATCCAGGGGCTGGACGGCGCCCGGACCGTGGCGGTCCGCTTCCGGATGGCCGACGCCACCACCGCGGCCCTGGTCGGCGCCGTGCCGAAGGCCGTCTCGCTGCACGACCTGGACCTGCGCTCCGGGCCGGACGGCTGGACGTGCCTGGTCACCGTGGACGTCTGAGCGTCCGAGCACCGGATGCCGGAGCGGCCGGAGCGCCGGAGCATCCCAGGAACGGGAACGGGAGTGGGAGCGGGAGCGGGAGTGGGAGCGGGGTGAGCGAGGTGCAGATCGCACTGACCGAGGCGGGCCGCCACCGCTGGC
The DNA here is from genome assembly GCF_040302665.1 of Kitasatospora sp. NPDC097691. Taxonomy (NCBI): domain Bacteria; kingdom Bacillati; phylum Actinomycetota; class Actinomycetes; order Kitasatosporales; family Streptomycetaceae; genus Kitasatospora; species Kitasatospora sp. NPDC097691. Next base: position 87,006 of record NZ_JBEORY010000002.1, read on the forward strand.
GGATCGAGCCGCGCCCGCCGATGCGGGTGCCCGGGCTGGTGTTCGCCTCCGACGCACTGCTGCCGCAGGCGAGCGGGGACAAGGCGCTGGAGCAGGTGGCGAACGTGGCGACGCTGCCCGGGATCGTCCGCGCCTCCTACGCGATGCCCGACGTGCACTGGGGCTACGGCTTCCCGATCGGCGGGGTCGCGGCCACCGACGTCGACGAGGGCGGGGTGGTCTCGCCCGGCGGGGTGGGCTTCGACATCTCCTGCGGGGTGCGGCTACTGGCGGCCGGCGTCACCCGGGACGAACTCGACCACGAACGGATCCGCCGCCTGATGGACCTGCTGGACAAGACCGTCCCGCGCGGCCTCGGCCGGGGTGGCCTCTGGCAGCTCTCCGGACCGGAGGAACTGGACGAACTGCTGCTCGGCGGCGCCCGCTACGCCGTCGAGCACGGCCACGGCGTGCCGCGCGACCTGGAGCGGTGCGAGGACCGCGGGGTGCTGGACGGCGCGGCCCCCGGGGAGGTGAGCACCCGGGCCGTCGAACGGGGACTGCAGCAGGTCGGCAGCCTCGGTTCGGCCAACCACTTCCTGGAGGTGCAGGCGGTCGACCGGGTGTACGACCAGGACACCGCGGCAGCCTTCGGACTGCGGCCCGACCAGGTCTGCGTCATGATCCACTGCGGTTCGCGCGGCCTCGGCCACCAGATCTGCACCGACCACGTGCGCGCCATGGACCGTGAACTGCACCGCTACCGGATCGACCTCCCGGACCGCCAACTCGCCTGCACCCCGGTCGACTCGCCACGTGGCCGCGCCTACCTGGGCGCGATGACCGCCGCCGCCAACTACGGCCGGGCCAACCGGCAACTGCTCTCCGAGGCGGCCCGCCGCGCCTTCGCCACCGCGCTCGGCATCGGGCTGGAGCTGGTCTACGACGTCTCGCACAACCTCGCCAAGCTGGAGACCCACGAGGTGGACGGCGTCCCCCGGAAGCTGTGCGTCCACCGCAAGGGCGCCACCCGCGCGCTGCCGCCCGGCGACCCCGACCTGCCCGCCGACCTCGCCGACGCCGGGCAACCCGTGCTGGTGCCGGGGACCATGGGCACCGCCTCGTACGTCATGGTCGGCCTGCCCGACAACGAGGCCTTCCGCTCGGCCTGCCACGGCGCCGGGCGGGTGCTCAGCCGGCACCAGGCGCTGCGCACGGTGCGCGGCGAACGGCTCAAGAGCGACCTGGAGGCGCGCGGCATCGCGGTGCGCCCCGCCTCGTGGCGGGCCCTGGCCGAGGAGACACCCGAGGCCTACAAGGACGTCGACGCGGTGGCCGCCGTCACCGAGGCCGCCGGGCTGGCCCGGAGGGTCGTGTGCCTGGTGCCGCTCGGCGTTTGCAAGGGGTGACGCGGCGCGGGTCCGGAGCAGGAGTCCGAGCCCACACCCGCACGGAGCCCACACCCCGCACGGAGCCGACGTCCGCACGGAGCCGAGGCCAGTCCTGCCGTACGGGAGGGGTGGGCCGCCCGACGGGCCGCGGCCGAGCCGCACCCGGTTGCCCCGGCCGGGTCTCTCGACAGGCTCCGCCGCGAGCGCTTTGATGTCCGACGCACCCGTGACAGGAGGTGGGGCCATGCCGGGCAACGGAACCGGGCCGGTCATCGAACTGCGGTCGCTCACCAAGCGGTACGGCGACACCGTCGGCATTGAGCAGCTGGACGTGTCGGTGGAGGCCGGCGAGGTGTTCGGCCTGCTCGGCCCCAACGGCGCCGGGAAGACCACCACCCTGCGCTGCCTGGTCGGCCTGCTCAGCCCCAGCGACGGGCAGGTGCGCGTGCTCGGCCTGGACCCGGTGGCCGACCACCGCCGGGTCGCCCCCTCGATCGGCTACCTGCCCGGCGAACTGCGGCTCTACCCCGAACTCACCGGGCAGCAGACCCTCGACCTGCTCGCCGCCCTCCAGGGCGCCCCGGTGCCGCGCCGGAACGAGCTGTGCGAGCGGCTGGCGCTCTCCCGCGCCGACCTGGCGCGCCCGGTGGGGGAGTACTCGCGCGGCATGAAGCAGAAGCTCGGCCTCGTCCAGTCGCTGCAGCACCGGCCCCCGGTGGTGGTGCTGGACGAGCCGAGCGAGGGGCTGGACCCGCTGGTCCAGGAGACCTTCTACGAACTGCTCGCCGAGGAGGCCGCGGCCGGGTGGACCGTCCTGCTCTCCAGCCACGTGCTGCCCGAGGTGCAGCGCACCTGCGGCCGGGTCGCCATCGTGCGCCACGGGCGGCTGGTGACCGTCCGCTCGGTGGCCGAACTGCGCCAGGCGCGGGCCCGCAGGGTGCGGCTGGTCTTCGCCGACGAGCTGGGTGCCCGGCCGCTGGGCGCCGCCGAGCGGTGGTCCCCGCGCTGGGACGGCCCGCGGGTCGAGCTGCTGGTGCCGCCGGACGAGGTGGTCCAGGCCGTGCGCACCCTGCTGGCCGAGCTGCCGGTGGCCGACCTGACCGTGGAGGAGGCCGGCCTGGACGAGGCCTTCCTCGACCTCTACCGCTCGGAGGACGACCGCGACCACGATGCGGCGGCGTCCGACCGCGGCCACGATGCGGCATCCGACCGCGGCCACGATGCGGCGGGCGACGACCGCCGCCCGGAAACGGAGGAGAAGCCGTGAACCCGGGTACCGTCAGCCGCCGCCTCCCACTGGTCTGGCTCGCCCTGCACCGGCGGCGCCGGATGCTGCTCTCGCTGCTGTTCGGCATGGTCGTCTTCGAGACCCTGATCGTGGTGATCGCCGGGACCATCGCGCCCGGCGACCTGTTCGGCGCCGCCCGCCGAAACCCGCCCGGCGCGTTCCGGGCCTTCAGCGGCTCCAACGGTGACGTCTCCATCGCCAGCTACCCCGGCCTGCTCGGCGCCGGGCTCACCCACCCGTTCTGGATCGCCCTCCAGCTCACCGTGATCGGCTCGCTCGGCGCCGCCGCCGTCGCGGCCGACGTCGAGTCCGGCACCATCGAGCTGCTGATGACCCGCCCGGTCTCCCGACGCCGGCTGCTCGCTGAACGGGCCGGCGCCATGGTCGCCGCCTCGGTGCTGCTCAACGCCGCCGCCACCCTGACCATCGCGCTCGGGGTCGCGTTCTCCCCGAAGCTGCGCGCCGCCGTCCCGGAGGGCGCGGTGTTCACCGCCGGACTGCTCGGCTGCGCCCTCGCCTTCTGCCTGACCGGGCCGGTGCTGGCGGTGTCCGCGCTCAGCCGGCGGCGGGCGTACGTGATCGGCGCCGCGGTCGCCTTCGGCGCGGTCGGCTTCGCGCTGAACTTCGTCGCGCTGGCGTGGTCCCCGGCCCGGCCGCTGCGCTACCTCAGCCCGTTCCACTACTACGCCCCGGGCGACGTGCTCGGCCACGGCGGGGTGCCCTGGGCGGCGCTGGGCCTGCTGACCGGCGTCGGCCTGCTCGGGCTCCTGGCGGCGTTCCGGCTGCTGGAACGGCGCGACCTGGCGATCTGAGCGCGGCTGCGGTCGACCGTGCTCCGGCCCACCGGCCGGATCACCCCTCCGCCACGCTGCACCCCCGCCGACCGGCGGCGATGATCATTCTGCTGGGCGGGCGGCAGGGGCGGCCGGGTCGGCGGCTGGGGCTCAGTAGGACCGGGCCGCCGCCAGCAGGCGTTCGCGGACCAGCGCGACGTGCGGGTTGGCCGAGCCGGCCGGGCGCCGGACCAGATAGGCGGTGTTGATCGGCGGGTCGGCCGGCTCGTGGAGCAACCGCAGTGCCCCGGAGGCGAGTTCGGCCCGGCAGAGGTAGCCGGGCAGGACGCTCCAGCCCGCGCCCGCCGTCACCGCGGCGAGCACCGCCCGCAGGTCCGGCACGGTGAGCGCCGCCCGGGCGTGCAGCCGCCGGTCGAAGACGTGCCGCCAGTAGCGGCGGGCGATCGGCAGGTCCTCGGCGTAGCTGAGCAGCGGCACCTCCGCCAGGGCCTCGGGCAGCTCCCGGCCGGACAGCCGGTCGGCCCACACCGGGGCGGCGACCAGCACGAACTCCTCGTCGGCCAGCGGCTCGGCGAGCAGCGTCCGGCCGCGCGGGCGGCGGGTGGCGACCACCAGGTCGTGCCGCCCGGCCCGCAGTTCCTCCAGCAGCGGGTCGGTCAGCCCGCCGGTCACCCGCAGCCGGACACCCTCGGCGACCAGCGGCGCCAGCTCCGCCAGCAGGACGGTGCCCAGGAACTCCGCCGGCCCGGCCAGGTGGACCGGCTCCGGCACGCCGCCGCCACGCCCGTCGGCGACACCCGCCAGCCGGTCCAGCGGCTCCGCCAGGCGGGCGGCGAGGTCGTCGGCGTACGGCAGCGGGCTGACCCCGCGCGCCCGGCGCTCGAAGAGCTCCCGGCCGAGCCGCTGCTCCAGCGCGCGGATCTGCGCGGTCACCGTGGACTGGGACAGGCCCAGCAGGTGCGCGGCCGCGGTGAAGGAGCCCGCGCGGTGCACCGCGAGGAAGGTCCGCAGCTGGTTGAGGTCAAGCGGGCCGGAGCCCGGCGGCAGCCGATCGCTCATATCGCGAGCCTACGGGATCCCGATGGCTGGGCCGCCCGTGGGAGCCATCGGGATTCCGATGCCTCGTATCGCGTGGCCCATTGGTTCCCGTGGGCTCACCCGGTCTAGCGTCGACGGCGTGAGCGCCGCGGCGGGTCGTCGCGGCGGGGACCGCACCACCGGAGCCACTGGAGGCACCCACCATGGCCGACATCCTGTTCGTCCTGACCGGCTCGGACGTCTGGACGCTGAACGACGGCACCAAGCACCCGACCGGCTTCTGGGCGGAGGAGGCCGTCGTCCCGTACCAGGCCTTCACCGTCGCCGGCCACCGGGTCACCGTCGCCACCCCGGGCGGCGTCGTCCCGGTCGCCGACCGGGCCAGCCTGACCGACCCGGGGATCGCCAGGGCGCTGGAGGGGATCGACGAGATCCGCCGGCCGCTGGTGCTGGCCGAGGTCGACCAGGCCGACTACGACGCCGTCTTCTACCCCGGCGGCCACGGCCCGATGGAGGACCTGGCGGTCGACGACGACTCCGGCCGGCTGCTGACCGCCGCGCTGGCCTCCGGCCGTCCGCTCGGCGTGGTCTGCCACGGCCCGGCCGCGCTGCTCGCCGCCCGCACCGAGGACGGCGGCTCGCCGTTCGCCGGGTACCGGCTGACCGGCTTCACCAACGCCGAGGAGACCCAGGCCGGCCTCGCGGACCGCGCGCCCTGGCTGCTCCAGGACCGGCTGGTCGCCCTCGGCGCGGACTACGAGGAGGGCGAGGCCTGGGCGCCGCACTCGGTCGTCGACCGCAACCTGGTGACCGGTCAGAACCCGGCCTCCTCCGCCCTGGTGGCCGCCGGGCTGCTGAAGCTGCTGCAGGCGTAGCGGCGGCAGCCCCGGACCGACCCCGGACCGCCCCGGACGGACGAGCGGGGGTCCGTACGTGCGCGTCGTACCGTACGTACCCACCGATCGCCCGTCCGGGTGGTGTGTCCGGGACAGGCTCCGCAGACGCCGACGGGGGCGGAGGCCGCCCGCGAGCATACGGCCATGATCACGCTACGCCGTACCACCGTCGCCGCGGTCGCCGCCTGCGCCGCACTGGTCGCACCGCTGCTCCCCGCCGCCGCCCAGGCCGCACCGCTGCCCGCCGCCCGGATCGTGCGCGACGCCGCCGAGCACCGGGTGGACGCCTACCTGGACAGCGTCCGCAACGACCCGGAGGCGCTGCGGCGCTTCCTCTACCAGCTGCCCAAGGGCGGCGACCTGCACAACCACCTCTCCGGAGCCGCCTCCACCGAACTGCTGATCCGGCTCGCCACCGAGGACGGGCTCTGCATCGACACCGCGACCCTCACGGCGCAGGAGGGGCCGTGTTCGGCGACCGCCCGGCCGGCCGCCGACGCGGAGTCCGACCCGGAGTTCCGTCAGCAGGTGATCCGGGCCTGGTCGATGCAGGACTTCGTGCCCGGCGCCGAGTCCGGGCACGACCACTTCTTCGCCACCTTCGTCAAGTTCGGCGAGGCCAGCTGGCGCCACCCGGGCCGGATGCTCGCCGAGGTCACCGACAACATGGCGGACCAGCAGCAGGGCTACCTGGAGACCATGCTCACCCCGGCCTCGGTGAGCGGCTCGGCGCTCGCCGCCAAGGTCGGCTTCGACCCGGACTTCGCGGCGATGCGCGAGAAGCTGCTCGCCGACGGCGGCATGGCGAAGGTCGTCGCCGACGCCCGCGCCGAGGCCGACCGGATGTTCGCCGAGTACCAGGACACCGAGAACTGCGACTCCGACCGGCCGGCCAAGGGCTGCTCCGTCACCGTCCGGCTCATCTCCCAGGCCTCGCGCACCTCGACGCCCGCCCGGGTGTTCACCCAGCTGATGCTCGGCATGGAACTGGCCGGCCAGGACGACCGGTTCGTCGCGGTCAACCTCGTCCAGCCGGAGGACGCCCCGGCCTCGCTGGAGAACTACGACCTGCAGATGCGGATGCTGGACTTCCTGCACCCGCTCTACCCGAAGGCCCACATCACCCTGCACGCCGGTGAGTTGGTCCCCGGCCTGGTCAAGCCCGAGGACCTGCGCTTCCATATCCGGGAGGCCGTGCTGACCGGCCACGCCGAGCGGATCGGCCACGGCGTGGACGTCGTGCACGAGGACGACTCCGCGGAGCTGCTGAACACCCTGGCCGAGCGGCACACCCTGATCGAGGTGCCGCTGACCAGCAACGAGCAGATCCTCCAGGTCTCCGGCCCGGACCACCCGTTCCCGCTCTACCGGCGGCACGGGGTGCCGACCGCCCTGGCCACCGACGACCCCGGGGTCTCGCGCGGCGACATCACCGAGGAGTACCAGAAGGCCACCACCCGCTACGCGCTGGGCTACCGGGACCTGAAGAACCTGGCCCGCACCTCGCTGGAGTACGGCTTCCTGTCCGGCCGCAGCCTCTGGCAGGACCGGGACCGCTTCGAGCCCGTGCCGGAGTGCGCGTCCGACGTGCTCGGCGGTGACCACCCGAGCGCGGGGTGCGAGGCGCTGCTGGCGGCCAGCCCCAAGGCCGAGCAGGAGTGGCAGCAGGAGTGCGGCTTCCGGGAGTTCGAGGCGGCCGTGCGCCGGAACGACATCTGACCGCCACCCACCGGGGCGCCTCCTGCTGCCGGGCCTGCGTCAGCCGAGGTCGCAGGCGGTCAGGGGGTGCCCCGCCCAGATCCGGCGGGCGGCCTGTTCGGGGTAGCGGACGGTCTCCGAGCGGACGTCCAGGACACGAGTGAGCTGCTCCTCCGGATCGAAGGCGGGCCACCCCGGGTCGCCGGTGGTGGCGAACCGGACCCAGGCCTCCTGCAGCTCGCACGAGACCCGGACGGCCTCCGGGGAGGGCAGGTCGCCGAGGAAGTGCCGGGCCGTGGGGCTGCCCAGGGTGCCGAACGCCAGCGGGAGGTCAAGACCGTGGCAGGCGCCGAACGCGCCGCCCGCCGCGGGGGCGGGGAAGGCCAGCTCGAACAGGTACGAGGTGCCGCCGACCGCGGCGTTGGCCTCGGCCAGCCGGAGGGACGGCATCCGGAAGAGGGCGTCGGAGCCGACCGCCTCGAGGAGGTCCGAGGCCGTGGCCCCCGGGTACGCAGCGCGGTAGTCGTCCGGCCCGGTCGGCGCCGGGGCGGACAGCTCCAGGGCGAGGCGGGCCTCCTCCTCGGTGAAGGTGCCGTGCCGGCCGGTGAGGACGCTGAACAGCCGGAACTCGTCGCGGGTGTGACCGGCCAGCAGGTCGATGCCGTCGGCGCGGCCCGAGGCGAGGACGGACCAGGGCGGGCCGGTCAGCAGCTCGCCGTCGACGACCGGGACGGTGGCGATGCCGGCCTGGGCGAGCCGCCCCCAGCGTGCGAGGTGCTGCGGGAGCGCCGTACCGAGGTCGGTGACCGCCGCAGCCAGGCGCCAGGGGTCGACCTCGGCGAAGGCGGCGGCGGTGGGGGCGGTGCCGAGCAGCTTCGCGAGCTCCGCGGTGACCTCGGCGGCCAGCGCCGCGGTGCACAGGCGGCCCGGCACGCTGTGGGTGACGGCCCGCCGGAACAGGCCGCGCGCCGCGTCCACGGTGAGCAGCGCGGCGATCGAGCCGGCGCCCGCGGACTGGCCGGCGACGGTCACCCGGTCCGGGTCGCCGCCGAACCCGGCGACGTTGTGCCGCACCCACTCCAGGGCCGCGATCTGGTCGAGGAAGCCCCGGTTGGCCGGTGCGCCCTCCAGCAGCGCGAAACCCTCCGCGCCCACCCGGTAGTTGACGCTCACCACGACCAGTCCGGCGCGGGCGAGCTCGACCGGGTCGTACAGCGGGTCGTTGGCGGTGCCCGAGATGTACCCGCCGCCGTGGATCCAGACCAGGACCGGCAGCCCCGCCCGGTCCGGGTGCGGGGTGCAGACGTTGAGCGTGAGCCAGTCGGTGCCCTCCGACCGCTGCGCGGGCAGCGGACCGGACTGCGGGACGACCGGGCCGAACTCGAACGCCTCACGGACGCCGTCCCAGGGCTCGGGCGGTTCGGGGGCGGCGAAGCGGAGCGGTCCGACCGGCGGCCGGGCGTACGGGATGCCGCGGAAGACCGCGAGCCCCCGGTCCAGGAAGCCGCGGACGGTCCCCCCGGTGGTGCGGGCGACGGGCTGCGTGAGCATGTGGACACTCCTCCCTCGGAATGCCGCCCGCGAGGTGCCGCGGGCGGTGCTGGTCGAGATGCTGCCACCGCGCGCCTCCGCGCGGGCGGCGAATCGGACGCGTGCGACGGCCGCGTCGGGGCTCGGAGGGGCCGGGTCGGGGCTCGGAGCAGGGCGGTCGGCGCTCGGAACACCAGGTTGAGGGTGCTGGGGGTGCTGGGGGCGCTGGGGGCGTCGGGGGCGGAGGCGCCGACGGCGTGGCAGGCTACCCGGGTAGCACCGCAGCCCGCGACCAGGAGCACCACCATGGACCGACCCGCCACCTTCCGCCTCGACGCCACCGACTTCGGACACCCGGCGGGCATCCTGGCCGCCGCCGAGCGGGCCGAACGCCGGGGCATGGACCGGCTGGTGGTCGCCGAGACCGCGTACGACCCGTTCCTCCAGCTCGCCCGCGCCGCCGACCGGACCACGTCGATCGAACTCGCCACCGGCATCGCGGTGGCCTTCGCCCGCACCCCGATGACCCTGGCCTACCAGGCCTGGGGGCTGCACGCGGCCTCCGGCGGACGGGCCGTCATCGGGCTGGGCTCGCAGGTGAAGCCGCACATCGAGAAGCGCTTCGGGATGCCCTGGGACCGGCCGGCCGCCCGGATGCGCGAGTACGTGCACGCGGTGCGGGCGATCTGGCACAGCTGGCAGACCGGTGAACGGCTGCGCTTCCGGGGCGAGTTCTACACCCACACGGTGATGACGCCGGTCTTCTCGCCGGACCCGGTCCCGGCCGGGGTGCCGAGGATCCTGCTGGCGGGCGTCGGGCCGCTGATGACCCGCACCGCCGGCGCGGTGGCCGACGGCTTTCTGAGCCACCCGTTCTCCTCCACCGCCTACCTGGCCGAGCAGGTGCTGCCCGGGGTGCGCGAGGAGCGGGCGCGGGCCGAGGCGGAGGGCGCGGTGTGGACGCAGCGGCCGTTCGAGATCGTCGGCAACGTGCTCACCGCCACCGGCCGCACCGAGGAGGAGCTGGCGGCCAACCGGGCCGCGACCCGCGAGCGGCTCGCGTTCTACGCCTCCACGCCCGCCTACCGACCGGTGCTGGCGCAGCACGGCTGGGAGGGACTGCAGGAGGAACTGCACGCCCACTCGGTGCGCGGGCGCTGGGCGGAGATGGCCGCGCTGGTCGACGACGAGGTGTTCGACACCTTCGCGGTGTCCGGGCCGGTCGAGGAGGTTGCCCGGGAGATCCGCCGCCGGTACGCGGGCCTGGTCACCCGGCTCTCGGTCAGCCAGCACGAGAACGCCGATCCGGAGCTGGGGCTGGACGTCCTGGCGGCGGTGCGCGCCCTGGACTGATGCGCGGGTGCGGCCGCCCGTCCCCGCCCCGCCGGCCGTCCCGGCTGGTCCCTCCCGCTGTCCCCGGCTGGTCCCTCCCGCCGGCCTCGGCGGTTTCCGCTCGTAGCCCCCCGGTGGTTGTCGCCCGTAGTCGGACGGAAAAGGGTGCTCTGTGAACGCAACAGGCGCTCGACCGGGCAACGGATGATCAAGTCCGGGCAGATTCGTGCAACAGGTTTCCGGTGGTGAGGGCGGGAGGCAGGATCGCGATGGCAGGCCGGGCCGTGCGACGAGGCGTGGAGCTCCGGGCCTGTCATGTCTTGGCCATCCATTCCCCGGCCAGCCGCTGCCGATCGTGGGGGTGCCCCCGTGTCCTTGTCCGACGACCTTCCGGCCGACTACGACCTGGCGGAGTGCTGGGACCCCGTCGAGGCCGACGAGGCCGACGAGTTGGCCGACCCGGACGAGTTCCTGCGCGTCTGCGCCGAGCTGACCGGATTCGACGTGCCCGAGCTGCGCGCCACCGGCATGGCGGACGAGCACCACCGCACCGTGCTGGCCCACCGGGTCCGCGACGAGCATGCCCTCGTCCACCTCTGGTACGTCGGCGCCTGGCCCGGTGAGGCGCCCAGCTCCGCCCGCGCCCACGACCAGGGCCTGGTCTGGCGGACCTTCCGCGCCACCCCGCCCGGCGCCGCCGCGCCCGGGCACGGCAGCTGGGCCGAGGCACCCCCGGGCGGGACACCCACGGCCGGGCACCCCCGGGCCGGGGCGCCCCGAGGCGGAGAGGGCCGATGAGCGCGCGCTGGGACGCCGTCGTGGTCGGCGCGGGCTTCGCCGGTTCGCTGGTCGCCCACCGCCTCGGCGCGCAGGGCTGGCGGGTGCTCGTCCTGGAGGCCGGACGGGCCGCGCCCACCGGAGCCGAGACCTCCGCCGCCCACCGCGCGGCCGGCGGCGGCCCGCCCACCTCGCCCTACCCGCACAGCCCCGAGGCGCCGTCACCCGACGTCACCGACCTCACCGGACTGCCGGGCGGCGGCTTCACCGCCACCGGCCACCTCCGCCAGTACGGGCCGCTGCCCTACGCCAGCGGCTACCTGCGCGCCAACGGCGGCACCGGCCTGCTCTGGACCGGACTCACTCCCCGCATGCACCCCGAGGACTTCCGCACCGGCGACCTCGGGCACGGCCGCAACTGGCCGATCGGCTACCACGACCTGGAGCCGCACTACCGCGCCGCCGAGCGCGAACTCGGCGTCGCCGCCGACGCCGAGGAGCAGCGCAGCGCCGTCGGACTGCCCATCCCGGACGACTACGCCTTCCCGATGCGCGCCATCCCCGCCAGCTTCCTCGACCGGCAGCTCGCCGACGCCCTCGACGGCCGCACCGTCCGCGACCCCGCCGTGCCCGGCCCCGCCCGACTCTCCGTCACCGCGACCCCGCACGCCCGCAACGGGACACCGACCCGCCCCGGCTCCGCCGAGGGACCGCTCTGCGCGGGCAGCGCCGGCTGCGTCCCGGCCTGCCCGACCGGCGCCAAGTACACCCCGCTGCGCACCCAGGCCCGCTGGGCGGCCGGGGTCGAACTGCGCACCGAGGCCGTCGTCAGCCGGGTGCTCGCCGACCCGCGGACCGGACGGGCCGGGGCCGTCGAGTACCGGTCCGCCGGCGTCACCCACCGGGTGGAGGCGGACCTGGTGGTGCTCGCCGCGCACGCGATCGAGAACGCCCGGCTGCTGCTCCTGTCCGGCCTGGCCAACGGCAGCGACCAGGTCGGGCGCAACCTCATGGACCACCCGGCCCTGCTGACCTGGGGCCTGATGCCCCGCCCGGTCGGCCCCTACCGGGGACCGGGCTCCACCAGCGGCCTGGAGGCCTTCCGCTTCGGTCCGGGCCGCGACCGCCGGGCGCCGTTCCGGATCGAGATCGGCAACTGGGGCTGGTCCTGGGCCGGCCGGGCGCCGGAGGCGGAGGCCGCCGCGCTGCTCGCCGGCGGACTGCGCGGCAAGGAACTGCGCGAGCGCCTCGGTGACCGGCTCGGCCGTCAGTTCTCGCTCCAGTTCGAGCTGGAGCAGCCCGCGGACCCGGCCAACCGGGTCACCCTCGACCCGGAGCGCCGGGACCCGCTCGGCCTCCCCGCCCCGGCCGTCCGCTACGACCTCTCCGACTACGTCCGCGAGGGCATGGCCTCCGCCCGGGCCGTCTCCGACCAGCTCTTCGCCGTGCTGGGTGCCGAGGACCACACCGCCTACCCGGCGGAGGGCTGGCCCGGTCGGCTCGAACACCGGGGAGCCGTCCACGGCTACCGGGGCGCGGGCCACGCCGGCGGCACCCACATCATGGGCGACTCGCCCGCCACCTCCGTGGTCGACCACTGGCAGCGCTGCTGGGAGCACCCCAACCTGTACGCCGTCGGCTGCGGCTCGATGCCCTCCCTCGGCACCTCCAACCCGTCGCTCACCATGGCCGCGCTCGCACTGCGCAGCGCCGAGCGGATGCACCGGGACCTCCTGGAGCTGCACCGGCCCGCCCCGGTGACGTCCCCGGTCCCCTCCTTCCGTACCCCCGAACCTCCTTCGTCCCCGGAGACCTCATGACCGGCCTGCCGCTGCCGCCCGTACCTGAGCCGTACCACCTGCCGTTCCACTACGGTGCGCTGCACAACATCGGTGTCGACTACCTGGTCGACCGTGAGCGGGCGCGCGAACTGCTCGGCAAGCGCCACCCCGGGCTGAACGTCGCCGCCTTCGACGGCGGGGCCTGCGTGTCGCTCAACTACCAGCTCTACTTCGCCCAGTACCCGAACGGCGGCGGCATCACCCAGGAGCTGGAGATCAACCTGATCGCCCACCCGGTGTTCGCCGAGGACCGGATCCCGGTGGTCAACTACGGCCAGTACGCCCGGGGTTACGACCAGACCAAACTGCTCGGCATCGCCCGACTGCACGTGCTCTGCGACAACCCGCTGGCCATCGACGCCGGGCGCCGGCTCTACGCCGAGCCCAAGCACCCGGGCTGGTTCGAGACCACGCTGCCCTCCCTCAACGCGCCCGCCGTGCGCGAACGCTGGGCCGTCACCTGCCGCCGCGCCACCCTCGGGCCCGACGGGCTGGACCGCCAGGACGAGGAACTCCTCGCCCTGGACGTGAACCTGGTCGGCCTCACCCCCGAAACGGTCAACAACACCCCGATCACCGGCTACGGCACCGACGAGGAGGGCAAGCTGCTCGCCGGTCCGCTCAACGTGTACCAGCCCTACCGCTACTACGCCCTGGACGACCGCACCGCCGAGCGCGTCCGGCTCGACCTCGGCAACCCCGCCGAGGAGTCCGCCCGCGACCTCGCCCACCTGATCGCCGACGCCCCGGCCGCCGGGGTCTGGACCTACCAGTCCCCGCCGGTCGCCGCCCACAACCGGGCCTACTACGTCCGGTGACCGCCGAGCGCTTCACTCCCGGGAGCACCGCCGTCCGCCGGGACATCGCCTACGGCCGGGTCTGGACGGCCATGCCGTACACCGTCCTCGCGGACGACGGCACCACCCTGACCCTGACCGCCCGCCCCGGCACCGCGATGCTGGCCCCGTCGAGCTGGACCACCTCGCGGCGGGCGGGCGATGTCGCGGTCCGCAAGCGCGGCATCGACGACCTCGCCGCCGGCCAGTGGGAACTCGACCACTGGATCTGGCGCGACACCGTGGTGCTCAGCCGGTTCGTCGCCGGCGAGCCGTACAGCGTGCACCGCTTCCTGACGCCCGAGGGCCGGCCGTTGCGCTGGTACGTCAACTTCGAGCGTCCCCACCGGCGGACGGCCATCGGCATCGACACCCTCGACCTCTTTCTGGACCTGGTGATCACCCCCGATCTGACGACGCACACCTGGAAGGACGAGGACGAGTACGCCCAGGCCAGGCGCCTCGGTCTGATCGACGAGGCCACCCACCGTCAGGTGGAGCGTGCCCGTGAGGCCGCCCTCTCCCAACTCCTCGACCGCAGCGGACCGTTCGCCCCGGCTCCGGACGCCTGGACGATGCCGCTCCCTGGCTCGCTGCCCGTCCTGTCGGCCGCGACCCTCAGCACCCCTGCGGGGTGAGTCCGCGGGCCTGCTAGGGTCACGCCTCGACATGGACGACACCAAGCCGACGGGCACCGCGGACCCGACGGGCACCGTGGACACGGCAGGCACCGCGGCGAGCGCCTCGGTGAACGCCGCGGACGCGATGGACGCGATGGACGCGATGGACGACATCGAGGCTCTCAACCACCTGCACGACGGCGGAGACTACCGGCGGCTGGCCGAACGGACCTCGAACCCGGACGTGTTGCGCCGGCTGGCCCAGGGCTTGTACCCGTTCGTCTGGCACGCGATTGCCAGGAACGCCGCCACGCCCACCGACCTGCTGGTCTCGCTGTCCGTCCGGCGCAACACCACCTCGAACGAGAACCAACTGCTCGAACTGATCGCCGCCCACCCCGCCCTCACAGGCGAGGCGTTGGACGGGTTCATCGATCTCCTGGCCGTGCGGCTGAGGGAGGACGCGCGCCCCTACGCGGCGGTGCTGGAACTGGCCCGGAGGCCGGAGCCCAATGCCGAGCGGCTGCACTGGCTGGCGCACCTGCCCGGGGCCTCGGCCCGGCTGCGCCGGGGAGTCACCCGGGCGTTGGCGGCACGCCCGGACCGGTGAGCGCGGCCGGCGCCTGCCCGTCGGCCTGCTGCGCGACGGGCCGACCCGCGGCTGCGGCCGGTGCCGGTGCCCGGGACCAGCGCCCGGCGAGGACCGTTCCGACCACCAGCTGCAGTTGGTGGTAGAGCATCAGCGGCAGCACCATCAGCCCCGCCTGCGACCCGAACAGGACGGTGGCCATCGGCAGGCCGCTGGCCAGGCTCTTCTGCGAACCGCACAGCACTGCCGCGATGCTCGCGGACCGGTCGAGCCCCAGCAGGTGCGCCCCGAGCGCGGTGGCCGCCAGAGCGGCGGCGAGCAGGGCGAGCAGCACCGCGACGAGCCCGAGCAGGGCGGCCGGCGTGGCCAGGCGCCAGATGCCCTGGACCACCGCCGCGCTGAACGCCGTGTAGACCACGAGCAGGATCGAACCGCGGTCCACCGGCGTCAGCGCCCGTTTGTGGCGGGCCAGCAGTCCGCCGATCCACGGCCGCAGCACCTGCCCCAGCAGGAACGGAGCGAGGAGCTGCAGCCCGATCCGCAGCAGTCCGTCGGCGGACAGCTCGGTGTGCGAGCCCAACAGCCGGGCCGCCAGCAGCGGGGTGAGGACCAGCCCCGCCAGGCTGGAGTAGGTGCCCGCACAGATCGCCGCCGGGACGTTGCCCCCGGCGGCGCCGGTGAGCGCCACCGAGGACTGCACCGTCGAGGGCACCAGGCAGAGGAACAGCACCCCGGTCTGCAGCTGCCCGCTCAGCGGCACCGGGGTGAGCAGCGCGGTGGCGAGCCCGAACAGCGGGAAGAGGACGAAGGTGGCGGCCAGGACCAGCCCGTGCAACCGCAGGTGTCGCAGACCGGTCAGCGTCTCGCGGGTCGAGAGCCGGGCGCCGTAGAGGAAGAACAGCAGTGCCACCGCGAGGTCGCAGACCGCCTCGGCGACCCGCGCCGCTCCGCCCGAGGCCGGGAACAGCGCGGCCAGGCCGACCGTCCCGGCCAACGCCGCCACGTACGGATCGAGCCACCGGGGCACCGGCACGCGCACGCCCGGCCCGTGCCGGCGCCGGCCGCACCGGCTCTGGCCGAACCGGTTCTGCCCGGGCGGTCGCTCCGGCTGGTCCGAGTGTGTCGGACGGTCGGTCACGGACCGCCCCCCGTCACCTGGCGGCGTGCGGGCCCGGCCGACGGCGCCGGACCCAGGAGGCCGCCTACCAGCGAGCCCGCGCCGTCGTGGTCACTGCCCGCCGAGCCGCTGCCGTTCTGGAGATTGGCCGTCCGGTCGACCTCCAGCCACGAGTCGGCGTTGGAGTTGTCCACGACGGAGATCAGGGAGCCGCCTGCCGCCGCGGGTGCGGCGCCGGCCGCGAGCAGGGCGCACGCTCCGGCCACCCCCAGCGCACCGGCCCGCAGGACGGCCGCCGTCGAGGGCGGTGCGGGCCCGCGCCGCCCCGCCCTCATGCCGTCACCGCCGTCAGCCCCCGGGAGCGGGAGATGTTCCGCTCCAGCAGCTCGGTGGACTCCCGCACGCCGATCTGCCGGTTCTCCCCGGCGGACGCGGGCAGCCGCCCGTCGGCGACCTTCAGGCCGGCCAGCGCCTCCTCCATCGCCCGGTGCGCGGCGAACAGGCACGGCGTGCTGTAGATGGCCACGTCCACCCCCAGCTCCGTCAGCTCCGAGAGCGACAGCCGGGGGGACTTGCCGCCGGCGATCTGGTTGAACAGCAGCGGCTTGTCGCCGACCACCGCGCGGATCCGGCGGATCCACTCCTCGCTGCGCACGCCGTCGACCAGCACCACGTCCGCGTCCGTGGCGGCCAGCGCCCGGGCGCGGCGCAGGATGTCGTCCTCCTCGGTGGCGTCCGTCCGGGCGACGACCACGAGGTCCGTCCGGTTGGCGAGGACGAGCTCCAGCTTCTCCAGGTACTCCTCCAGCGGGAGGACCTGCTTGCCGTCCGCGTGCCCGCAACGGCGCGGCCGCTTCTGGTCCTCCAGGATCACGCCCGAGGCGCCGATGCGTTCGAGCCGGCGCACCACGTGGCAGGCCACCTCGGGATCGACGTAGCCGTCGTCGATGTCGACCAGGAGGTGGTGCCGGGGGAACGCGCCGCGCAGCCGCTCGACGAAGCCGACCATGTCCGGCCAGGCGATGAAGCCGATGTCGGGCAGCCCGTAGTAGGAGGCCGCGAAGCCGAACCCGGAGACGAACATGCCGTCGTAGTGTTCGGCCGCGATCGAGGCCGAGTACATGTCGTAGACGCCGATCAGGGGCGTGGTGCCGGCGCCCGCGATCTCCGCCCGGAGCCGCTGCCCGGGGGTGCCCGCCGTCGTGGTTCCGTGGAACAAGGCCTTCTCCTCACCTGGGATGACTTTGCCTGAACTTGGTGTCCGCTAGACCAAACTGAGGTGTCATCACTATGCGCCCTTTAATGTTCCGTGGGCAAATCTTTAAAGGAGATTCCCCCGTTGGAGTGAATGGATGGTGACAATAGGAATGTCGTAAAAGGCGTCACGTCTCACATGGTCGTGAAAGCGCAGACTCACCGAGCCCGGCGGTCGAACGGAAGCAGCGCGCCCGCGCGCTTCACGGTGCGGATGACGGGTGCCGTCTCGATCGCCCGGATTCCGTCCAGCGCGGCGATCCGGGTGCTCAGGTAGCGCCCGAGGTGCGGCGAGTCCCGGCAGTTGACGGCCGCGAGCAGGTTGGTGGGCCCGGTCGTGTGGGCCACCAGCGACACTTCCGGATGCCCGGCCAGCGCAGCGGCCGTGGCGGCGAGCCGCGCGGGCCGTACGGACATCCACAGCCGGGCCTCGGCGCGGAAGCCGAGCGCCGCGGGCGGGACGTCGACCAGCAGGGTCAGCACCCCGGCCGCGCGCAGCAGGGCGAGCCGGCGTCGCACGGTGGACTCGGACCAGCCGGTCGCGACGGCCAACTCGGCATGGCCCGTCCGTCCGTCCCGTGCCAGCAGGTCGAGCAGCGGGCGGTCGGCGGGCCCCAGCGAGAGCCCGGCAGCGTCCGAGAGCCCGGCAGCGTCCGACGCACCCGAGGCGTCGGCAGCGTCGGCGGGCTCGGAAGCCTCGACGGGCTCGGAAGCCTCGACGGGCTCGGAAGCCTCGACGGGCGGGGCGAGCAGCGCGGCCTGATCCGGGCCGAGCCGGGCCGGCCCGGCCCAACTGTTCGGCAGCACATGACTGTCGAGCAGCAGGTGGGCGGAGACGGCGGTGATCCGGCCGGTCCGGGGAAGCTTGTGCAGCAGCAGCACCTCGCTCTCGTCGGCGGTCGAGGTCTGGACGGTGCACGAGATCTCGGTGCCGCCGGAGAGCAGGTGGACGTAGGCGGTGTCGGCCCGGGTGGCGAGGGCCCCGGCGATGGCCGTGGCCGCGTCGGGCGTGCACTGCAGCCGGATGGTCCAGGCGTGGTACCCGAGGCGGGCGCCGTTCAGCCCGCCCACCACGCGGAGGACCCCGGCCGAGCGGAGGCGGCGGTAGCGGCGGGCGGCGGTGTTCTCGGAGACGCCGAGAGCCTTGCCGATCAGGCGGAACGGGGCCCGCCCGTCGATCTGCAGCGCGTGCACCAGGGCGCGGTCGGTCTCGTCCAGCGTGACGGTATCCGTCTTCATGGGCCGCCAGTGTGCCAGTTCCCGCAGCCTTCGGAGGTATGCGTGGCGGGCCGATGGCCCCGAGCCGGACGGTGAGTGCGTCCGAAGTACCTCTCCGAACAAGCTCTGCGGAGGAAAGCCCCGTGCACAAGTGGTGGCCGCTGGTGGCGGTCTGTCTCGGCACCTTCCTGTTCCTGCTGGACACGACGGTGCTGTCCGTCGCCCTGCCCGACATCGGGTCGGGGCTGAACGCCCCGGTGTCCGTGATGCCGTGGGTGGTCGACGTCTACACGCTGGTGCTGGCCGTGCTGATGCTCACCGTGGGAGCGGTGGCCGACCGGTACGGTGCGCGCACGGTGTACCTGTTCGGTCTGGCGGTCTTCGGCGCCGCCTCGCTGGCCTGCGGACTGGCTCCGAACACGGGCATCCTGATCGCCGCCCGCGGCGTGCAGGGCGTCGGCGGCGCGGCGATGGCGGTGACCGCCCTGGCCCTGCTCGGTTCCGGCTACCGGGGGCCCGACCTGGGCCGGGCCATGGGAGCCTTCGGCGCGGTGACCGGGCTGGCTGCGGCGGTGGGCCCGGTGCTCGGCGGAGTCCTCACCCAGTACGCGAGTTGGCGTGCGGTCTTCTTCCTCAACCTTCCGCTCGTCGCCGTCACGGCGGTCCTGTCCCGGCGGGTGCTGCCGGTGCCGGTGGGGCGTCGGACCACGGGCGCCCGCGTCGACCTGCCGGGCGCACTCGCCTTCGCCCTGTGCGCGGGTTCGCTGACCTCCGCCCTGTCGCTGCTGGGTGAGGGACGTCGGACCTCGGCGGGCGTGCTCGGCCTGCTGGCCGTCGCCGGAATCGCGCTGGCCGTCTTCGTCCGGGTCGAACTGCGCAGCCCCGCACCGCTCTTGGAGCTGCGCCTGTTCACCCGGGCGTCCTTCTCGGCCGTGCTGACGTGTGTGGTCGCGGCCACTGCCGCCTTCGCGGCGCTTGTCTACACCTCCATCTGGCTGCAGTCCGGTCCGGGCCTCGGGCCGGTGCGCGCCGGGCTGGCGCTGATGCCGCTCGCGCTTGCCTCCTTCGTCACCTCGCTGGTGAGCGGCCGTCGACTGCACGGCCGTTCGCCGCGCGCCGTGCTGGGCACCGGTCTGCTGCTGAGCGGGATCGGCTGCGCGCTGCAGGCCGGGTTTGGGGCGGGATCCTCCGCCGCCTCGCTCGTGGCCGGGCTGGCGTTGACCGGGGTCGGCGTCGGACTGACGGGCCCGGCGATGGGTGCGGCGGTGTTCGCGGCGTTGCCGCCGGAGCGGGCGGGTGCGGCCGCCGGCGTCATGGCGACCTTCCGTCAGTTGGGGCAGACCCTGGGCGTCGCGGCCTTCGGCGTGCTGTTCCGGCAGGGCGGCGGGGAGCCGTCCGAGGGCCTGACCCGGGTGCTGGTCGCGGCCGCGGCGGCCGGGCTCATCGGCGCGGTGTTCGCCTACGTGTTCGTGCCGAGGGCACTGCCGGCGCCGCTACCGACGGTGGAGCCGGCGCCGACGCCCGTCCGCCCGCGCTGAGGCGCGGGCGGGAGCCGGTCGGTTCCGGCCGGGGTGAGGGCTGCGGCCCGGTCGGGGCTCAGGTGCTCGGCACCGGCGGGGTGGCGCGCCGCTCGCGCAGCGTGCGGAGCATCCGGCGGGTCGCCTTGGTGGCGACCGGCGGCAGCAGTTCCAGCGCCAGCCGGCGCGGGGCGGAGCGGTGGACGGGGGCCTTGACCCGGTAGTTGAGGCGCAGTACGGGCCTCCCGGCGATGGTGTCCTCGTCCACCGTGTAGCCCTCGGCCCGCCAGTCCCGTTCCAGCAGGACCTGCCGGGCGGCCGCGGCGTCTCCCCAGGTGCCGTAGAACTTCATCGGGGTGAGCAGCACCGGGCGCAGCCCGGCGGTGAAGACCGCCTCCCAGACCGCCGCCGAGACGCCCGGGGTGTGCTCGGAGCGGTAGTCGTCGAGGGCGACCAGGCCGTCCTCGGCGAGCGCGGCCCGTGCCACGGCGATGTCTCCGGCCACGTGCTCGTAGAGGTGGGAGGCGTCGACGTGGACGAACCGGCAGCTGCCCGCCGGGATCCGGCCGTCGGCCAGTACCGAGGTGGGGGCCTGGACGATCTCGGGCAGCTCGGGGTGGAAGGCCAGGTAGTTGGACTCGAAGGCGCTGCGGGTCAGCGTCTTGCGGTAGGACATGGTCATCTCGGCGGCGTTGTCGTCGTCGTCCGCCTCGGAGTCGAACAGGTCGCAGACCGTCAGCCGCTCGCCCGGCCGCAGGTGGTCGCCGAGCAGGACGGCGCTGCGGCCCAGGTAGCTGCCGAGTTCCAGGATGTCGCCGGTGACCCCGGCCGAGCTCTGGCTGGACAGCAGGTGGCCGAAGGCGGCCCGATCGAGACTGAAGAACCAGCCGGGGATGTCGTCCCGCTTCAGCGGCGCGGGACGGGTGGCTGCGGTCTCGGCAGTGGGCACGGCGGCCTCCAGGGGGACGGCGGGGCGCGGTGGCGGGTCACGCCGCGGAGGGGACGCCGAGGTCGTGAGGCGGATCATCATAGCCACGCCGGGGCCCGGTGGAACCAGGTGCGGAACGACCGTATTCCGGTTGTTCGCTCGACCGTTCGAGCGAGCGGGGCCGCGGGGGCTGCCGGGTCGGCAGGGCCACCGGGGTCTCCGGGGCTGCTGCGGCTAGCGGGGCCGTCCGGACAGTCCGGGTTGTTCCAGCTCCGCGATGGTCTCCTCCAGCCAGGCCAGCTCGGCCGCGGTGGACGCCCGGGCGACGAGCAGCATCCCGCGCCGGAAGGGGTTGGGCTCCCGTTCGGCGGTGACCGGCCGGCCGTCGCCGTCGTAGAAGAAGCTGGTCGGCGCGGTCAGGAAGGCCAGGCGGCGGCGGAGGACGGCGGCCTGGCGGGGCGGGTCGGCGAGGTGGTGCAGGAACGTGATGAGCGTGAAGAAGCGGATCTGGTCGGTGATCTCGGCCTGCTCCGGGTCGGCCAGCCGCCGCAGCAGCTCGGCCCGGCCGGCCTCGGTCGGCTCCAGGGTCTGGCGCGGCGCGGAGCCGGTGCCCGGTTCGGTGCGGCGGGACAGCAGGCCGGCCTTCTCCAGCCGCGCTATGGCGGGGTAGAGCGCACCGTCGCTGACCGGGCGGACGTGGCCGGTCAGGCCGGTGATCCGGGACTTGAGCTCGTAGCCGTGCAGCGGCTGGTCGTACAGGAAGCCGAGGATCGCGAGGGTCAGCACGTCGAAGCCCTTCCGTCGGAGTGCGCCCGGTGGAGCGTCATGTTACCTCTTGCCGATGTACCTCGAAACGATGTATCTCTCATCGAGGTTGCCGTCCAGGCCTCCGGCCGGGCAGGCCCGGGGCCGGGTGACGGCGGAACAGGGGAGGAACCAATGCGCGGGCACACGTCCCGACTCACGGCGCTCGCCGTACCCGTCTATGCGGAACTGCTGTCCGGAGTGATCGCCTCGGTGATCGGCACGCTCTGGGTGGCCGGCCTCGGCGGGGCCGCGGTCGCCGCCGTCACACTGGCCGGAACCGTCGAGAACCTGCTGCTCGGGCTCGTCCTGGTGGTCAGCTCCGGGACCAGCGTCCGGCTCTCCCACGCCCTCGGCGCGGGCGACCACGCCGAGGCCGCCCGGACCACCCGCGCAGCCTGGCGGCTCTGCGCCGCCGGCAGCCTCGCGCTCGCCGTCCCCGGCTTCCTGCTGCGCGACCGGCTGGCGGGCGCCTTCCTGGACGGCGAGGCCGCCGCCCGGGCCGCCGAGTACTTCACCGTCGCCTTCCCGGCCTTCGCGCTGTTCTTCGCCCAGCGCGTCGCCGACGAACTGTTCAAGGGCGCGGGCGACACCCGTACCCCGATGCGGATCGCCCTGCTCTCCAACGCGCTGCTGCTCGCCCTCGACCCCCTGCTGATCCTCGGTGCCGGTCCGCTGCCCGCCCTGGGTGTACCGGGCGCGGCGTCGGCCCTCGCCGCCTCGCGGGCGATCGCCTTCGCCGTCACGCTGCGACTGCGGGGGCGACAGCGGGAACGGCCGCGGCCGGGTGCGGCCGACGCCACCAGGGGAGCGCGGGCGGCGGCGGTGCGGATCGTGCGCGCGGGAGCGCCGTTCGGCCTGGACTTCACCGCCCGGATGGCCGTCGGCACGACCCAGCTCGGGCTGGTCGCGGGCTTCGGCGTCGCGGCGGTGGCCGGGTACGGGGTCGGCTACCGCGTGCTGCTCGTCGTCACCATGGCCTTCTACGCGCTGCGCCAGGCCGCGGCGATCGAGGCCGCCCGCCTCACCGGCGCGGGGGAGGGCGGCGCGCTGCGCGCCCTGAGCCGCGACACCGGACGCCTCGCCGCGCTCGTCGGCGCCGTTGCGGCGCTGCTCTCCGCGACGCTCGCCGCCCCGCTGGCCGCGCTCTTCACCGACGACCGGGCGGTGGCGGCGCAGTCCGTCGGGTTCCTGCGGATGGCGGCGCTCTACCTCCTCCCGTACGCACTGGTGGTGGCCCTCGGCGGCGTGTACCAGGCGGCCGGTGCCGGCCGCCCGGTCGTGCTCTCCGTCCTGCTCGGCCTCGGCGCCCAACTCGCCACCTCGGCAGCCCTGTCGGGGCCGTTGGGGGTGTCTGGCGTGTGGCTCGGACCGGCGGTGGGCGCGGCGCTGCAGCTCGTACTGCTCGCCGCCCTCACCCGCCGCCGGGCAACGCCACCGCCGTTGCCGAACTCGAAGCCGACGCCGAACTCGACGCCCGACTCGAAGCCGACGGCGAACTCGATGCCGAACTCGATGCCGAAGCCGACGTCGACGTCGAAGCCCGCACCGACGTCACTCCCGGCGGTTTCCGACGAGCCGTAGGCGCTCCGACCGGTCGAATGACGCCTGCCGGCAAGGACGTTCACCGAGCGGTCGCGCGCGGCCCACCCCGGGCGTGGGCCCACCCCGGGTGCGGGCACCCGGCGGCCGTGCTCGGCCGTGCCTCGGCTGTGCCTCGGCTGTGCCTCGGCTGTGCCAGAGTAACGGGCATGGCATCCACTCCGGACGGGCGGCCGATTCCGCCTGCGCACGCCGACGAACGCGCCATGCTGGAAGCCTGGTTGGACTTCCAGCGGGCCACGCTCGCCACGAAGGTCGCCGATCTCGACGACGGCCAGGTGCGACAGGCGGCCGTGCCGCCGTCGACGATGACCCTGCTGGGCCTGGTCCAGCACCTCGCCGAGGTCGAACGCACCTGGTACCAGCGGGTGTTCGCCGGCCGGGAGGTGTCGCCGGTCTACGGTGCGGACAACCCGGACGGGTACGGACTGGACCGGGCACGGGGTTTGGCCGAGGCGCTCGCGCGCTGGCAGGCGGAGGTCGAGCACGGGCGCGAGCTGACCGCCGGGGCGTCCCTGGACGCGGCCGGCCCGCTCTCCGCGCAGGCCGCGGCGGCGGTCGGCTCGGAGACCGTCTCGCTGCGCTGGATCCTGGTCCACCTGATCGAGGAGTACGCCCGCCACAACGGCCACGCCGACCTGCTCCGCGAGTGCCTCGACGGGGTCACGGGCGTGTGACGAACTCCCCTTGCCGATCGGCCGTCCGACCCGGCAGCCGGGCCGCGAGCAGGATGCCGACCGCCGCCACCGCGGCCATGGCCAGTGCGGAGGGCGTCAGCGCCGCGCCGGGCTCCGCACGGCCGGCCACGGTGGTGGCCAGCGCGATGCCCAGGGCGGGGCCGATGTTCAGTATGGTCTGCTGCAGTCCGCCCGCGACGCCCGCCTCGGCGGCGGCCGCACCCCGGACCACCAACGCGGTGGCGGTGGCCATCACCGCGCCGAAGCCCGCGCCCAGCAGCAGGAAGCAGCCGGCGATGGCGACGGTCCCCGAACCGGGCCCGAGCCGGGCGGTCAGCAGCGTACCCGAGGTGACCAGGGCCGTTCCCGCCAGCACCACGGCCCGCTCGCCGTGCCGGCGCGCCGCCCGGGCCGAGGTCGCCGCCGTCAGGATCATCGCCACCGCGAGCGGCGCCGCCCGCAGGGCGCTCTGCAGCGGGTCGAGCCCCAGCACGTCCTGCAGGTAGTACGTCGCCGGGAAGAGCACGCCCTGGAGTGCCGCCGAGGCCGCGAGCAGGACGCCGAGCGGCGGCGCGACCGCCGACGAGCGGAGCAGGGCGGGCGGCAGCAGCGGACGGGCGGTGCGCCGCTCGTGCCGGGCCAGGGCCACCGCGAGGGCGGCGGCTGCCGCGAGGCCGAGCGCCGTGCCGGCCGACCAGCCGGAGTCCGGGAGGGCGACCAGGGTCTGCACCAGGCAGGCCAGTGCCAGCGCGAGCAGGGCCGCACCAGGCAGGTCGAGCCCGCCGCCCCGGACGGCCGCCTCGGGACGTGCCGCGGCCGGCACGGCGAGGGCCGCCAGCAGCGCGGCGCCGGCCGGGAGCAGGCCGAACACGAAGACGGACCGCCAGCCGAAGTGCGCGGTGAGTGCCCCGCCGACCAGCGGCCCGGCCGCGGCCGCGAGCCCGATCGCCGCCGTGCGCGCCGCGATCGCGCCGGCCAGCCGGTCGGCGGGCCAGGCGGCGCGCAGCATGCCGAGGGTGGCCGGCTGCAGCAGGGCGCCCGCGACGCCCTGCACCACCCGCAGGGCGATGACCCACCCGATGCCGGGTGCGAGGGCGATCCCGGCCGAGGTGGCGGCGAAGCCCGTCACGCCGACGGCGAAGACCCGTCGGTGTCCGTAGCGGTCGCCGAGCCGGCCCGCGAAGACCAGCAGGGCGGCGACGGTGACGAGGTAGCCCGTCCCGGCCCACTGCGCGGCGGCGACGGAGGCGTGCAGGTCGTGCTGGAGGACGGGCCGGGCGACGGTCAGCGCGGTGCCGTCGAGGGCGACCAGGACGGCACCGGTGATGCTCGCGGCCAGGGTGAGCCGCCGGTGCAGCCGCGGCGTCACCGGGCGGCCGGGCCGAGGTGGGCGTCCAGCGCGGCGCGCAGCAGCGGATCGACGTCCTCGCTGCCGGTGATGAGCCGCAGGCTGCCCCAGGCGCGCAGCTGGGCGAGGCCGTGCAGGTTGGACCAGAGGGCGGCGGTGGCGACGGCCGGGTCGTCGGAGCCCGGGTGCAGCTCGGCGACCAGGCCGACGAAGGTGCGGAACAGCGGCACGGTGGTGCGGCGCAGCTCCGCACCGCTGCCCTCCAGCAGGTCGTGACGGAACATCAGCTCGAACATGCCCGGGTCGGCGGCCGCGAAGCCGAGGTAGGCGCGGGCGAGCGCGTCGAGGCGGCCGCGGGCGCCGGCACCGGTGCCGACGGCGAGCGCGTCGGCACCGGCGAGGGCGTCGGTGAGCCTGCCGAAGCCGTCCCGGGCGATGGCGGCGAGCAGTTCGCGGTGGGTGGGGAAGTAGCGGCGGGGTGCCCCGTGCGAGACCCCGGCGTGGCGGGCGATCTCGCGCAGGCCGAGCGCCTGGACGCCCCCGGTGGCCACCAGTTCGACGCCGGCGGCCACCAGTCGGGCGCGGAGGTCACGGTCCTGATCAGTCATGGACACTGTCTACCAGGAGCACGTAGACAGTGTCTACTCGCCCTCCCGGGAGGCCCCGGGGCAGAATCGGGGCAGAATCGGGGCATGGACGAAGGCGGCGAGTCGGCCTGCTGGCTGGAGCGGGTGTGCCCGGAGTGCGGACGGCTGCGCGAGCGGCCCGGCCCGGCACCGTGCGAGCACTGCGGCGCGGTCGAGGACGGCGCCCCGCGCGCGGACGAATCGTCGCGCGAGGCCGGGGCACCCGGGGACGCGGCGCGCCGTTCGACCTGAAACCCGAGAGCGCCGAACCCGCGGAGAAGCCGAGCCCCCGAGAAGCCGACCCCCGGAGAAACGGAACCCCCGGGAAACCGGAGCCCCCGGGAAACCCGAACCCCGGGAAACCCGAACCCCGGGAAACCCGAACCCCGGCCCGGCCGGGGGCCGGACCGGGGCGGCGGACACGGAGGGCTACGGCCCGCTCCGCGCGTCCGCCACGGCCTGCTACTGCGGCGGCTCGTCGCGGAACTGGTTCTTCATCTGCTCCTGGGTAGAGTCCACCTGGCCGCTGTACTTGCCCTGCGTGTGTTCGTCGACGGCGTCGCCTGCCTTGTCGACGGCCTTGTCGGCCTGGTCCTCGTGGCCCTTCAGCAGGCTCTTGAGCTTATCCATCATGGACATGTGGTCACACTCCCGGATGAGACGGCCCCACTCCTCCAATATCACCGCGCATCCCCCCGCGCGCATCCCGCCGGGGTGCGCGGCGGGCTTGGCAAGGCGATTCCGGTCCTGTCAAATCGTGAGTTCACGGCCCGTCGGAAGGAGTCGCCTTGAAGCTGCGCACCCGTCGCTCGACCGCCCCGCTCGACCGTTCCACCCGGCACGACCACACCACCCGGCCCGACACCGCCACCCCGTTACGGCACCCCCGTACCGCCGTCGCCCGGCGCCGCGCGGGTGCCGCCCTGACCGTCGCCGCCCTGGTCACCCCGCTGCTGCTGACCGGTGCCGGGAGCGCGGCGGCCGACCCGGACCCGGCGCGCAAGGGCGCCAAGCTGGCCGCCCGGCTGGTCGAGGCAGCCGACGCCGAGTCCGCCCACGACACCCTGGCCGCGCTGCAGCGGTTCGCCGACCGCAACGGCGGTACCCGGGTGGCCGGTTCGAAGGGCCACGACCAGTCCGCGCAGTACGTCTACGAGCGGGCACGGCGCGCCGGGCTCAAGGTGTCCAAGCAGGAGTTCGAGTACACCTTCTTCGAGGCCCGCACGCAGCGCCTGGACGTGGTGTCCCCGAAGGCCGAGTCCGTGCCGGTGATCGCCATGACGTACTCGGTGGGCGGCCCGGAGACGGGCCTGACCGCCGAGTTGGCCGTCGCCCCGGTCAGCGCCACCACCGGGTGCGCGCCCACCGACTACCCGGCCGGCGGGTTCACCGGGCGGATCGCCCTGATCCGGCGCGGCGGGTGCAGCTTCGCCCAGAAGCAGGCGGCCGCGGCGGCCGCGGGCGCGGCCGGGGCGCTCATCTACAACAACGCCGAGGGCGACCTCAACGGGACCCTCGGGGACCCGACGGCCGGGAAGGTCCCGACCGGCGGGATCACCAGGGCGGCGGGCGAGGCCCTGGCCGCCGAGGCGGCCGCCGGGCCCGTCCGGGTGACCCTCGACATCCGCACCACGATGGAACCGCGCAAGACCTGGAACGTCATCGCCGAGACCCGCGGCGGCGATCCGAACAACACCGTGATGGTCGGGGCGCACCTCGACTCCGTCCCGGCCGGGCCGGGCATCAACGACAACGGTTCCGGCTCGGCGGGCATCCTGGAGGTCGCGGAGAACCTCAACGTCCACCCGGTGAAGAACAAGGTCAGATTCGCCTGGTGGTCCGCCGAGGAGTTCGGCCTCAAGGGCTCCGAGGCGTACGTGAAGTCACTCTCCGAGGCGGATCAGAAGAAGATCCGGCTCTACCTCAACTTCGACATGATCGCATCCCCCAACCACGCGCAGTTCGTCTACAACGGCTCCGGCAGCGCCGGCGGCGGCGCCGGACCCGAGGGCTCGGCGCAGATCGAACGGGACATCACCGGCTACCTGGACGGCCTCGGCCTGCCGCACGACCCGACCGCCTTCGACGGCCGCTCCGACTACGGTCCGTTCATCGACGCCGGCATCCCGGCCGGCGGCACCGACACCGGCGCCGAGAAGATCAAGTCCCCGGAGCAGGCGGAGCGTTACGGCGGCACGGCGGGCGCCGCGTACGACTCCTGCTACCACAAGGCCTGCGACAACCTGGGCAACCTCGACATGGACGCCTTCGACGTCAACATCGACGTGATCGCCCATGCCGTCGGCACCTACGCCTGGGACCTCTCCTCGCTGCAACGGCCCGTACCGGCGCAGTCCCCGTCCGACAAGGCCGCGGCCGCCGCGGCCGCCCCGAGTGCCGCAGGCACCGGCGGCGTGAGCGGCTGCGCCGACGAAGTGGCGGCCTGACGCCCGGGTGGGCCCGCTGCCGTCCTCGGGCGGCGGGCCCACCCGCCCGCCGTACACACCGCTCGCGCCGCTCGCACCGCGCACACCGTGCGCTTCCTCGCCATCCGCTCCCTCCCCTCCGTCATCGCCCCTGGTGGGCGCCGGTGCGGTCACCGTAGCGGAGACCACTGACAATCCGGCCCCCGGGACGGTACGGTGCCGCGCGGAGCGCATCCGCCGAGACCCGGTGGGTGCGCCGGGCCCGGTCCTGCCACCATGGGACCGAGATCACGACACCGTGACACCCTCGGAGGAGTCAGCAACATGAGCACGCACTACGACGTCGTCGTCCTCGGCGCGGGCCCCGGCGGCTACACCGCCGCCGTCCGCTCGGCCCAGCTCGGCCTGAAGGTCGCGGTCATAGAGGCCAAGTACTGGGGCGGCGTCTGCCTCAACGTCGGCTGCATCCCCTCCAAGGCCCTGCTGCGCAACGCCGAGCTCGCCCACATCTTCACCAAGGAGGCCAAGACCTTCGGCATCAAGGTCGAGGGCCAGGTGACCTTCGACTTCGGCGAGGCGTTCCGCCGCAGCCGCACGGTGGCCGACGGCCGGGTCAAGGGCGTCCACTACCTGATGAAGAAGAACGGCATCACCGAGTACGACGGCTGGGGCACCTTCGTCGACGACCACACCATCCAGGTCGCGCTCAGCGGCGGCGGCTTCGACGTCGTCACCTTCGACCACTGCGTCATCGCGGCCGGCGCCACCACCCGCCTGCTGCCCGGCACCAGCCTGAGCGACCGCGTGGTCACCTACGAGGAGCAGATCCTCACCGAGCAGCTGCCGGAGAGCATCATCATCGCGGGCGCCGGTGCGATCGGCGTCGAGTTCGCGTACGTGCTGCACAACTACGGCGTGAAGGTCACCATCGTCGAGTTCCTCGACCGCGTGGTGCCGCTGGAGGACGTCGAGGTCTCCACCGAACTCGCCAAGCAGTACCGCAAGCTGGGCATCGAGGTGCTGACCTCCACCCGGGTCGAGTCGATCGACGACAGCGACGCCAACGCCAAGGTCCGCGTCACCGTCACCAAGGACGGCGAGCAGAAGGTGCTGGAGGCCGACAAGGTGCTCCAGGCGATCGGCTTCGCGCCGCGCGTCAACGGCTACGGCCTGGAGAACACCGGCGTCAAGCTGACCGACCGCAACGCCATCGCCGTGGACGGCCGCGGCCGCACCAGCGTCGAGCACATCTTCGCCATCGGTGACGTCACCGCCAAGCTGATGCTCGCGCACGCCGCCGAGACGATGGCCGTGATCGCCGCCGAGACGATCGGCGGGGCGGAGACGATGGAGGTCGACTTCGTCATGATCCCGCGCGCCACCTACTGCCAGCCGCAGATCGCCTCCTTCGGCTACACCGAGGCGCAGGCCCGCGAGCTGGGCTACGACGTCAAGGTCGCCAAGTTCCCGTTCACCGCCAACGGCAAGGCGCACGGCCTCGGCCACCCGATCGGCTTCGTCAAGGTCATCAGCGACAACACGCACGGCGAGCTGCTCGGCGCCCACCTGATCGGCCCCGAGGTCACCGAGCTGCTGCCCGAGCTGACGCTGGCCCAGCAGTGGGACCTGACCGTCCACGAGGTCGCCCGCAACGTGCACGCCCACCCGACCCTGGGCGAGGCGGTCAAGGAGGCCATCCACGGCCTCGCCGGCCACATGATCAACATGTGACGCACCCGTCCTGACCGCCGCCGTGCCCCGCCGTGCCCCGCCGAGCTCCTGCGCGACGGGGCACGGCGCGTTCGGGCCCGCGGTCCCCGGGGCCGGGTCCTCAGGCCCGGCCCGCGATCAGGCCGAGCCGGCCGTCGAACCGCCGGTAGAGCACGCGGCCGCGCCCGTCGGCGGGATGCGCGAAGAACAGGAACGGCAACTCGGCGCCCTCCAGCCGCTCGACGGCCTGCGCCTCGGTCAGCCGGGGCGCGCCGTGCGGGCTCAGGGTGATCGGCGCGGTGCGGCGGCCGGGCGGCCCGGCGGCGACGGTACGGGCGAGGCGGTAGCCGGTCGGCCCGACGCGGTAGACGACGGCATCGGTCTCGGTCGCCGGATCGGTGAAGAGGTGGATGTCGTAGTCCATCGCGTCCATCGTCCGGGCGGCCGCCTCCGGCGAACACCACACCAGCGCGGGCTCCTTGCGCCGGACGATCCGGGAGCCTGCGCCCAGGCCGGCGGCCTCGACGGGCGGTACGGCCGGTACGGCCGGTACGGGCGCAGCGGCGAGGGCAGCCGTCCGGTGAGCGGGCCACGGGCGCGGTGCCCACACGCCGGTGACGGCCCGGATCCTGCCGCGCAGCGCGTCGGCGACCCGGTCGAGGGAGTCGCCCGGTTCGGCCGCAAGCTCCTGCACGCGGATCCGCCGACCGTCCACCTCCGCGTTCACCTGCACCAGCACACCGTCGGCCACGGACGCCAGCCTGACCCGCAGCGCCTCCACCAGCGTCCCCACACCGGGAGCCACCGCCGCAGCGGCGACCCGGGCCCGTGCCTCGGCCAGGACCTCGCCCGTCAACCCCTCGAACGCCCTCACCGCCACCAACTCGCCCATCACCCAGGCCCTTCCACTCCCGTCCGGCGCATCCGCCGACCAGAATCCCGACCCCCCGAGCCCCCGGCCAGGGCCCAACGACCCCAGCTCATGGGCCCGCCGGGCATTGACCTGCACCGAAAGGCCGGCCACACGGGGAAGGGCCGGACCGCGTGCCGAGAGCCGCCGGCCGGGTGCCGGCATCCGGGCTGTCGGTGCTGCTCGCCGTGTCGGCCGGCCTGCTGCCGGTCAGCGCCGAGGCGCACTCAGCGGCCGTCCTGGCCGTCTTCGGCCTGATCCGGGCGCCGACGCCGGTCCTTCCGGCCACGCGGTCGGTCGTCCGCCGGTCGGCCGTCCGCCGGGGGGTCGGGCCGTGAGCGTCCGGCCGGGGCACGGTGGGCCCGCACGTCGCGGAGTTCGCCGATCACCGCCCAGGCGACCGACACCACCGGCACCGCCACCACCGCGCCCAGGACACCGCCCAGGACGGCGCCGCCGATCACCGACAGGGCGATGACCACCGGGTGGATCCGGACCGACCAGCCGAGCACCAGCGGGTGCAGCAGGTGGCCCTCGATCTGGCCGATGACCACGATGAGGGCGAGCACCAGCAGCGCGATCACCGGGCCGCGGGCCGCCAGGGCGACCACGGAGGCGATGGCCAGGGCGATCGGGGAGCCGATCAGCGGGATGAGCGCCGCCACGAACTCGAGCACGGTCAGCGGCAGGACCAGCGGCACCCCGAGGATCGACAGGGCGATGCCGACCAGCACCGCGTTGGTCGCCGCCACGATCAGCACGCCGCGGGTGTAGCCGGCGAAGGTGCGCCAGGCCGCCCGCCCGGCCCGGTCCCAGACCGTACTGCTGCGGGCGGGCAGCTGCTGCTGGGCCCAGGACCACATCCGGTCGCCGGAGTGCAGGAAGAACACCGAGCAGAACACCGCGAGCGCGAGCCCGGTGAGCAGTTCGACGGCCCGCCCGGCGCCGCTGAGCGCGGTGCTGACCAGCGTCGAGCGGTGGGCGGAGATGAAGTCGCCGATCTTGGCCCGGAGGTCGGTGACGGTGCCGGGCCGCAGGTGGAAGGGGGAGCCGGTCAGCCAGCGGTCGATCCGGCCGAGGCCGCCGCGCAGCTCGTTGCCGAGCCGGCTCCACTCGTCGGCGACGGTGGTGCCCACCAGCGTCAGGACCCCGCCGATCACCACGATGGTGCAGACGAAGGCGAGCAGGACGGCCAACGAGCGGGGCATCGCCTTGGCCAGCAGGTCGACCAGCGGGCGCAGCACCGAGGTGATGACCAGGGCCAGGAACAGCGCGATCAGCGGCAGTTCGAGCCGGGCCAGGACGTCCACGATCAGGTAGGCGCCGACGCCGAGCAGCCCTAGGCGCCAGGCGTACCCGGCGGCGGTCCGCAGTCCGGCGGGCACCCGTTCGGTGGCGGGCGCCCGGCCTCCGGGTGGCGCCGTCGAGCCGTCGCGGCGCCGCGTCACCCGGGGGCGGCGGCTGCCGAGCGGCACCGCCCGTCGGCCCGGTCCGGTGGAACCGGGCGGCTCGCGTTCCGGGCGGGGGCTCACCGGCGCCTCATTCCGAGGGCCCGGTCATGCGGCCCGCTCGCGGCCCGCGGTGGCGACTCTGCTGTCCATGGAAGCCTCCCGGATGGAAGTCCTGCACCCAGTTTCTCCGGCCGGGGCCGTCCCGCACCTGCCGCGTGCGGCCCGCACGCCGCGTCCGGTGCCCGCGTCACGGCTGCTCGCCGGACGTCGGCGGGGCGGACGTCGGCGGATCGCGCGCGGGAGGCGCGGTCCCGGCTCCGGCCGGCGGGTCGGTCCCGGCTCCGGCGGGCGGCGAGGAGGGCTGTCCGTCGTGCCGGCGCAGGTGGAGGACCGGGAGGAGCAGCCAGGCGCACAGGAACCAGAGCATGACGGCACCGGCGATCCAGCCGGAGAAGGCCGAGTCGCCGGTCGCGACCCGGAGCAGGAGCAGCAGTGCGGAGCTGATGGTCAGTGCCAGCAGGACCAGGCCGGTCGCCACCAACCGGGCTGCCGCGATCACCAGTTGGGGTTTGAGGCGGTGTCCGGCGAAGATCCGGTGGTAGGCGACCGGGGCGGCGAGGGAGCCGGTGGCGAGTGCGCCGAGGACGACGGTGGCCACGTACAGGCCCTGGTCGAAGTCGCCGAGTTCGGCGAAGCGGGGCATGAAGGCCACGCTCAGCAGGAAGCCGAAGAGCACCTGGGAGCCGGTCTGGGCGACCCGCACTTCCTGGAGCAGGTCGACCCAGCGCCGGTCCGCCCGTTCCTCGGGCGACTCGCGCCGGCCGGTTCGTCCGCCGGTGCGACGGCCCGCGGGACCGTTCCGGTCGGTGTCCGGCGTCGTGGTCATGGGATCGCCTCCGAGTCCAGCTCCACCGGTGCGTGTAGCCGGGCCCGGACCGGGCAAACGCCGAGCCGAATCCACCCGAGGCGGCCGGGCACCGCGGACGGCCGGAAGAGAAGGGCGGTCCGTGTACAACCGGCCCGGTGCGGGAGGAGAATCATTGACACAGGGTGGGGGGAGAAGGAGGCCGTCATGGGAAGCCTCACGCACCGCTACGCGGTGACGCTCCCCGGCCCGATCGGCGGGCACGCTCCACCGGCCGTCGTCGTCGTTCACGAGACGCAGGCCGTCGGGCCCGACGGAGGCATCGTCTGGGAGAGCACGGACGGTGGACTCCGGGTGGAGATCAGCGGCGAGGTGGCCACGGTCCTCGCCGCCCAGGGAGCCGGCAGCCGACACCCCTGTCTGCTGGCCGTGCCACTGCCGTGACGAACGAGGGCCGCGACCACGGGGCACCGCGGCCGACGAAGGACGGAGGGCGGACGTCGCGACCGAGGCCGCGGCGTTCGCCGTGACACGTGCCGGAACGCGTGACACGAGCCGGAACGGGGGCCGGACCGGGGTCCGGCACCAGCGCTGACACGAACGCCGTCTCGAGATCCGGGACGGGAACCGGGACGAGCGTCGGGTGTGACGGCTGCCGTGACGGGGGCCGCTACCGGGCGCTGGCCGCCAAGGCCTCACGCACGGTGACCAGGCAGGGATCGCAGTACCGGTCCGGCCCGGCCGAGCCGGTGCCGTCCCCCGCCGGGACGACGCGCTGGGACGGTTCGAGGAACCGTCCGCACAGCGAGGACGACGCGTCGTCCTTCGCCACCACGTGCCACACCACGGCGGGCGGGGACACCGCCGGGTCGTGCTCGGCCCACATCTCGTACACGGCACTACCTCCGGATCGCGGGGGCTCGGTCAGTCCATGCTCGCCGGGGGTCTGCCGAACGGCCACCGGGCAAGACCCGGTGGGATGGTTGCGCCCGGGGGCGCGAGCGGAGGCGGTCCACGACCATGGTGGCCCCCGGACGGAGCAGCCGGTCTGCGCCGCCGGTCCGCACAACGTGCGTCACCGGTCTGCTGCCGTCCGCGTCCACCCTGCTACGACGGCGGCAGACGCGCGGCCGGGGCCCTACCCGCGAGGCCGCCCGAGGTGCAGCCGTACGGCCAGCTGGGGGCCCTTTTCCTCGCGGGACTCCTCCTCCGTCGCGCAGAGCCCGGCGAGCACGTCCAGCACCCGTCCGACGTCCTCGGGCGCGCCGAGCAGCTCCGCGCCGATCCCGCCCGCCGGAGCGATCGGGTGGTCCGGCGCACCGTGCGGATCGTGTGCACCGTGCGGATCGTGCGCGTCGAAGGCCTGGGAGAGGCGCACCGAAACGCCGCCGGACTGGGTTCCGGCCACCACCCGGGTGCCCTCCGAGGTCACGGTGGCCGGGTCCTCCCACGCGTTGCCGATCCTGGTCCGCCCGCGCCCGGTGTGCGTGGGGAAGGCGGCCTCCAGCGCGTCGAGCACCGCCTCCGCCACCCGCTGCGGGCCGTCGCCCAGCCGGACGAGCACGTGTCCGGCCGCCAGGGGCAGGCCCATGGCCGCGCCTCCTCCCGGGTCGGGTTCGTTCCCTTCCGTTCTACGACCGGCGGCGCGGCTCGCGCACCCCGGCAGCCGCGGCCTCAGCCCGTGCGCAGCCGGGCCAGCAGCTCCGGCAGGTCCGCCACCGAGTCGAGCACGTGGTCCGGCGCGCCGTCCCCCCGCTCCGGCGCGCCCGGGGCCGCCTTGCCGGTGCGGACCAGCACGCCGCCGATCCCGTGGCGCTGCGCCCCGAGCACGTCGGACTCGATGTCGTCCCCGACCATCACGGCGTCGGCCGCCGCGACCCCCAGGTGGGCCAGCGCCGCGGCGAAGAAGGCCCCGGCCGGTTTGCCGACCACCTCGGCCCGCAGTCCGGTCGCGTACTCCAGCCCCGCGACGAACGCGCCGCTGTCCAGCCGGAGGCCCGCCGGGGTCCGCCAGTAGGCGTTGCGGTGCATGGCGACCAGGCGTGCCCCGCCGCGGAGGGCGGCGAAGGCCCGGTCGAGCTCCCGGTACCCGAACTCGGGCCCGGCGCCGCCGATCAGCACCACCTCGGCGTCCGCCGGGTCGTCCACCAGCCGCAGCGGGGCCAGGTCGTCGTGGATGTCGCCGCTGTTGAGCAGCAGGCACCGGGTGCCGGCGAGGCGTTCGGCGGTGGCGGCGGGCGCGGTGAGCACCTGCTCGATGCCGACCGGGAAGCCGTGCGCCGCGAGCGTGTCGGCGATCGAACGCCGGGTGCGGGAGGTGGTGTTGGTCAGCAGGACGTACCGGACGCCGTCGCCGTCGAGCCGTCGGAGGGCCTCCACGGCGCCCGGGAGCGGCTTCCAGCCGACCGTGAGCACGCCGTCGATGTCGAGCAGTGCCGTCCGGCCTCGTCCCATGCCCCCGACCATAGCGAGGCACCGGCCGGGGCGCGCTGCCGAGCCGGTGGGCGGGTGCACGGCCTCGTCCCCGCCCCGGACGGGCTCCTGCCCGCCCCGGACGCCCTCCTGCCCGCCCCGGACGCGCGAACACCGCCGGGCCCGTCGAGGGCCCGGCGGTGTCGGTGTCGGCGCCTACCGGAGTCGGGTCGTGTCGCTGCCGCTGCTGATGTCGCCGCGCGTCACCCCGTACCGGAGTCGCCGCGCGCCGGACGGGTCGTCAGGCGCGGCGGCCGCGCCGGCGGCGGGTGACGTAGACCGCGCCGCCGCCGAGTGCCAGCAGCGCCACGGCCGTGGCCGCGATCGGCAGGGTGTTGGAGTCCGCACCGGTGGTGGCCAGCGCGGGGCCGGACGCGCCGCTGGTGGGCGCCGCGACGGCGGTGCCGCTGCCGGAGCCGTCCGTCGGGCCGGTCGGGGCGGAGGTCGAAGCGCCGCCGGTGGGCCCGCCGGTCGGGGTGGCCGCGCCGGCCGGCTGGCCGGTGGCCGGGTCGAGCAGGAGGGTCGCCGACTGCGGGTTCTTGAAGTCGAACATGCCCTCGATGGAGCCGGCGTGCTCGTCGAAGGAGGCGTCGCCGATCCGGCCGGTCTTCCAGTTGTCCTCGACGAAGCGCAGGACCGAGGTCTGGTCGGTCTGCGTGTGGTCGACGAAGTTGGCCTTGGCGAAGGGGGAGGCCACCAGCAGCGGCAGGCGCGGGCCGAAGCCGCAGCGGTCGGCGTAGCCGCCCGCGCCGCCGTCCTTGCCGCACTGGCCGGGGCCGTTGAGGCCGTCGTTGGCGGCGTCCCGGGAGCCGTTGACGGGCTCGGCGAACTTGTGGTCGTACCAGCCGTCCGAGTCGTCGTACGCGATGACGACGGCGGTGGAGGCCCAGTCCTTGGACTTCTGCAGCTTGTTCAGGGTGTCCACGACGAAGTGCTGCTCGTCCAGCGGGTCGGAGTAACCTGCGTGGCCGTCCTGGTAGTTGGCGGCCTTGAGGTAGCTGACGGCCGGCAGGTTGCCGTGCTGCAGGGCGGCGTCGAAGTCGGTCAGGTCGTACTGGTGGTTGGCCTGGCCGTTGTGCCCCACCTCGTCCACGTCCTTGGGCGCGAGGTGCTTCGGGTTCGCGGTGGACTTGTAGTACTGGAACGGCTCGTGGTGCGGGTTGTAGTCGGTCTGCGACGCGCCCACGATGTTGTCGTGGGCGGCCCCGCAGACGGCCTTGCCGTCCTTCTCGCCGGTCGGCTTGAAGCCGCCCTGGAACCAGCCCCAGGTGACGCCCTTGTCGTTCAGCAGGTCGCCGATGTTCTTGCCGGTCATGACCAGCTGGTTGTGCTGCGGGTTGGAGCACTCGTCGAAGCCCGGGTCCGGGTCGTTGATGACGGTGCCGACGCCGTTGGCGTCCGGGGAGGCGACCACGTAGGCGTCGGTGGTCTTCTGGCCGGTCTTCGGGTCGACCGGGTAGCCGCCGTGGGTCTGGCCGGTGACCAGGTTGAGCGCGCCGGGGGTGGACGGGCCGTAGTTGGTGCCGAAGAAGCTGTCGCTCATCGCGAAGCGCTGGGCGTAGTTCCACAGGCCGGTGACGGTGTTGCCGTCGTAGTAGTCCATCACCAGGCCGGGCTGGGTGAACATCGGAGCCTTGCAGCTCTCGACGTCCGTGTGCTCGACGAACTTGTCCATCTTGCCGCCGTCGAAGGCGAGTTGCTCATCCTTGTAGGTGTGGTCCTGGTCGCAGGTGACGGCCTGGGTCGGGCTCAGCCGCTTCGGGTTGGTCCCGTTCGGGTTGTGGTGGAGCAGGTCGTCGGAGAGGCCGTCGACCTTCGGGGTGCCGGGCTTGGCGGTGAACTTCACCTTGTCGTCGGCGGTGTTGGCCGCGTTCGGGTAGGTGCCGAAGTAGTGGTCGAAGGAGACGTTCTCCTGGAAGATCACCACCAGGTGCTTGATCGGGGTGGCGGTCTGCGGAGCGTCGGCCGCGAAGGCCGCGGGCGCGCCGCCGAAGGTCGCCAGCGAGAGCGCGCCGACCAGGCCGGCGCCGTGCCGGAGCCACCGTGAGCGGGTGGGAACTGCGTGCATGGTTGGTACCTCGAACGTCATGTCATTTTCGGAGTAGGGGCCCCGCCGCGTGGATCTTCGTGTGGATCTTGGAGCGGTGGAGCGCCATGAAGGTAGACGGGCGAGGTGAACGCAATTTACATGTGCATGTGAACCCGGGATGAACCGGGGTGGGCCGAGGGGGAGCTTTCGGGCCTCGAATCGGTTCGGGTACGTCGGGCGGCCGACGGTTCGTCAACCATCGGTCCGGTCGTGGCGGTCGACCGGCCGTCAGCCGGCCAGCACGGACTCGACCCCGGCCAGCACCAGGGCCAGCCCCTGCTCGAAGCCCTCGTCGAAGTCCACGAACATCGCCCGGCCGGCCTCGGCCGCGAGCGGGTGCTCGGCCAGCCGGTCGGCGCGGGCCTCGACGTCGTAGCCCTCGTCGCCGTCGAAGGGATTGGGGGCCATGGCCTGTTCCTCGATGACGTAGCCGATGGTGTAGCTGTACGCCGTGTACCAGGCCCGGGTGGCGGTGGCGAGGGTGAAGCCGGCGTCGATGAGCACGCGCAGCGAGGCGTCCAGGCCGGCCGCGTACGAGGTGTCGGTGAACCGGGCTCCGCTGTACACCTTCGCGCCGTCGCGGTAGCGCAGCAGCTCGGCGCGCAGGGTGCGCATCGTCGTGAGGTACGTGCCCCGCCAGTCGCCGGCGGGCGTGCCGCCGCCCGCCTCGGCGGTCCGCGCCGTCATGCGGCGCATGATCTCGGTCGCCATCTCGTCCAGCAGCGCCTGCTTGTCCTTGAAGTGCCAGTACAGCGCGGGTGCCTTGACGTCGAGTCCGGCGGCGATGGCGCGCAGGGTGAGGCCGTCGAGGCCGACCTCGTTGAGCAGCCTCAGGGCGGCGTCGACGACCTGCTTGCGGTCCAGCTTGGGGGTCTTCTGCGGGGTCACGCTTGACAGTTTAACGCCGTTAAGTGCACGCTTCCGACATCGGCTACTTAACAACGTTAAGGGGGTTGCCGTGCCTGCTCGCGGCATGCACACGGACGTCCTGATCATCGGCGCCGGGCCCACCGGCCTCGCCCTCGCACTCGACCTCGCCCGGCACGGCGTCACCGCGCTGCCGGTCGAGCGCGGCACGGAGCTCTTCCCCGGTTCGCGCGGCAAGGGCCTGCAGCCGCGCACGCTGGAGGTCCTCGACGACTTCGGCGTGCTCGACCGGGTCCGCGCGGTGGCGGGCCACTACCCGCCCAACCTGTTCTGGAAGGACGGTGAACCGCAGGGCGGGCGCAGCATGTACGACCCGACCGAGCCGTCCGAGTCCGAGCCGTACACCGAGACGCTGATGCTGCCTCAGTGGCGCACCCAGCAGGTCCTGTACGGGCGGCTGCGCGAACTGGGCGGCGAGGTCGCGTTCGGCCGCGAGCTGGTCGCCCTCACCCAGGACGAGGCGGGCGTGACCGCCGAGTTCGCCACCGGCGCCCCGGTCCGGGCCCGCTACCTCGTCGCGGCCGACGGCGGGCGCTCGACCGTCCGGCGGCTGCTCGGCATCGGGATGACCGGGGAGACGGTCGACCCGGCCCCGATGCTGGTCGCGGACGTGCGGGTCACCGGGCTGGACCGCGAGTACTGGCACGTGTTCCAGTCCGACGAGGGCCTGCTGGCCATCTGCCCGCTCGGCGGCACCGAGGACTACCAGCTCATCGCCCAGTTCCCTGAGGGGACGGCCGTGGACGGCACCCTCGACGGTCTGCGCACGGTGGTCGCCGCCCGCTCCCACCTGACCGCCGAACAGGTCACCGAGCTGCGCTGGGCCTCCGAGTTCCGCCCGCGCGCGGCCCTCGCCGACCGCTTCCGCGCCGGCCGGGTCTTCCTCGCCGGCGACGCCGCGCACGTCCACTCGCCGGCCGGCGGGCAGGGCCTCAACACCAGCGTCCAGGACGCGTACAACCTGGCCTGGAAGCTCGCCGCCGTCCTGGCGGGCCGGGCCGACGCGTCGCTGCTCGACACCTACGAGGAGGAGCGCCGGGCCAACGCGGCGGCGATGCTCGCCCTGTCGACCCGTGTCCACCGCGGCGAGGAGCGCCGCGGCCGGGCCACCCAGCAACTCGGCCTCGGCTACCGGGAGTCCTCGCTCGCCGTGGACACCCGCCCGGACCTCCCGGAGGGCGCGCTGCGTGCCGGCGACCGGGCCCCCGACGGCCGCCGGGGCGGCACCCGCCTGTTCGACGCCTTCCGCGGCCCGCACTGGACCCTGCTCACCGTCGGCACCGACGACCCGCTGCCCGCCGTCACCGCCCCCGTCGTCCGCATCCCGGCCTACGAGGCGTACGGCACCGGCGTCTTCCTCGTCCGCCCCGACGGCTACCTCGGCTGGGCCGGAAGCACCCCCGACGGCCTCGCCGACTACGCGGCCCGCCACGGCCTCCTCGCCGGCTGACCGGCCGCGCGACGCCTCCCCGGCCCCCGGCCCGGGGAGGCACCACGGCGGCCCGCGCCGGGTCCCGGCCCTGACCCCGGCACCGGCCGTACCCCGGTGACACAGCGCCCGGCACCCGGCCCGATGATGGAGGGATCCATGGCCGGACCGGGGGAGGACACATGGCCGAGTGGGACGGCGTCGCCGAGCGCGGCGTCTACCGGGAGCAGTACCAGGCCGAGTTGGACCGTCTCTCCGATGCCGTGCACCGCGGCGCGTGGCCGGCGGTACTGGCGGCGGTGGCCGGGCCACAGCTGCCGGCCACGTCGTCCGGGCTCGCCAACGCCCGCCGGATCGGCGGGAGGAGCGGGTGGGCGCCGCTGCACCAGGCAGCCTGGCACGACGCCCCGGCCGAGGTCGTCGAGCGGCTGGTCGCGGCCGGCGCCTGGCGCACCCTGCGGTCGACGGACGGGGAGCGACCGGTGGACGTCGCGATCCGGCTCGGCCGCGACACGCTGGTGCCGCTGTTGGAGCCGGCGCCGGTGCACCCGGTGCCGGAGGGCGTGCTGCGAGCGGTGGAGCACTACCTGCACGCGCTGATCCGGGTGCGCACCGAGGCGGACCGCATCAGCTCCGCGCTGCTGCTGCCGCAGGTCGCCGTGCTGACCGAACTGCCCGACGCCGCCCTGTGGTTCCCGGTGCCCGGCATGTACGGCGGCTTCGCCGTCCGGCTGGAGGACGTCGGGACCGCTCCCCGGCTCACGGTGAAGAGCCACAGCCGGGTCGTCGGCGGCTCGGGGCAGACCCACCACATCACCCCGGACGGCTGCGTGCTGGTCGAGAGCGGGTGGTGACCGGCGCCTCGGTCACAGCCGCGCGGTGAGTGCGGCCGGTACCGCGGTGCGGACCGCAGCGGGCGGGGACCGTCCGAGGACGGTCCCCGCTCGCCGGGTCAGTGCTTCCCCGCGTCCTTGATCTTCTCGCCGGCCTGCTTCAGGTCGCTCTTCACCTGTTCGCCCTTGCCCTTGAGCTCGGTCGAACGGTCGCCGGTGGCCCTGCCGACGGCTTCCTTGGCCTTGCCGCCGGCCTTCTCCGCCATGTTGCGCATCTTGTCCTCGGTGCCCATGGCAGGTGCTCCTCTCGTCGACGGGGCGAGGTCCGCCCCGGGCGGCGTCTGCCCGGGTGGCCGGGTTCCATGCGCCGGAGCGCGGTCAGTTCGCCCGCGCGTCGGACTCGGCGGCGGCCTTCAGGTCGTGCAGCCAGCCGTCAAGGCCCTGGCGCAGGAGCGCGGTGGCGGCGGGGACGTTCGCGTCGACCTGGGGGCCGGTGTGGGTCTCCTCGGTGCGCACCAGGACGCCGCCGTCGACCTCGGTGAAGTTCCACACGTGGACCCCGTCGATGTGCAGCCCCGCGGCGTCGGCCGGGCCGGTCCAGCGGATGCAGGAGCCGGGCCGCAGCTGCCGCACGGTCGAGGTGATGTCCAGGCTGGTGGCGGTGGTGGCCGGGTTCGGGGGCAGCGGGGTGCTCCACCGGAACGCGGAGCCCGGGCGCAGCGGTCCGTGGTCGAGGCGCTCGGCGGTCGACACGGTGGCCTGCCAGGCGGGCCAGCGCGCGATGTCGGTCTGCACCTTCCAGACGGTGCGCAGCGGCGCGTGGACGACCGCCTCGGTCCGGTACCGGACCTGTGCGTCGGGGTCGACGCCGGCCCCGCGGCAGGTGAGGGGCGTGTCGTGGCGGGAGGCGGTGGCCCCGGCGGGCGCCGCGGCGGTGCCGAGCAGGCCGAGGACGAGCGGGACGGTGACGAGGGCGGCGCGGACACCGGTGCTGCGGATCGCGGACATGGGACTCCCCTTCGCTGACGGGCCGTCGGGAGGGACGGCGCGGTCGCTCTGAGCTAGATGCTCATGCGTTCGTTAGAAGTTCTAACGCTCCAGCACCCGGGGCGTCAAGAGCTTCCGTGATAACCTCTAACGAAAGCGTGAGCATGTAGTCAGACCATCGGGGAGCGGGCAGGCCATGGCGAAGACGGGCGCGGACACCCCGCGCGAGCGCTACCGCGCCCAGCTGCGCGAGGAGGTCAAGCAGCATGCCTGGCAGCAGATCGCCACGGCGGGCGCCTCCG
Organism: Kitasatospora sp. NPDC097691; assembly: GCF_040302665.1. Lineage (NCBI taxonomy): Bacteria > Bacillati > Actinomycetota > Actinomycetes > Kitasatosporales > Streptomycetaceae > Kitasatospora > Kitasatospora sp. NPDC097691. The sequence goes on from NZ_JBEORY010000002.1 coordinate 129,107, forward strand.
CGCTCTCCCTCAATGCGATCGCCAAGCAGATGGGCCTGAGCGGCCCCGCGCTCTACCGCTACTTCGCCGGCCGCGACGAGCTGATCACCGAGCTGGTCCGGGACGCCTACCGCAGCCTCGCCGACACGCTGGACACGGCCGCCGCCGACGGCGCCGACCTCGCCGGGCTCGCCCGCACCCTGCGCGGCTGGGCCCTGGCGGACCCGCAGCGGTACTTCCTGCTTTACGGCACCCCCGTCCCCGGCTACCACGCGCCCGAGGACACCACCGCCATCGCCGACGAGATCATGCGCACCCTGCTCGGCGCCTGCGCCGCGCTCGCCCCGGCTCCGGCCGGCACGCCCGGAACGCCGTTCGCCGACCACCTGGCGACCCACCGGGACTGGGTCGGCGACCATCCCGCCACGCCCGCGGCGCTGCACCGCTTCCTGGCCTTCTGGACCCGTCTGCACGGAGTCCTGTCCCTGGAACTCGCCGGGCACTTCACCGGCATGGGGTTCCACCCCGAGCTGCTCTTCGAAGCCGAACTGGACGGCCTGACGGCGCCCCTGTCCTGACGGCGCCCCCGAGTCGTTGTCCTGGCGGCGCCCCTGTGTGGCGGTCCTACGAGGCCTCGCCCGGGTCGGGGAAGGAGTGGTGCTCGTGCGCGACCAGCCAGCGCCCGTCCTCCTTGCGCAGCCCGACGGTCAACCGCAGTCGCTGGGCCGGGCGGTCGGCGAAGTCCTGCGGGGTGCCGCAGCGCAGCAGGGCGTGCGCGAAGGCGACGTCCGCACCGGCGGTCACCGCCAGCGACTCGATCTCGAACGAGGCGCCCTGCGCCTGCCACTCGAAGAACGGCGGCCAGGTCTCCCGGTACGCGTCGAGCCCGCGCACGCCCTCGTACGGCGGCGGCACGTCGAACATCACGATGTCCGCCGCGTGGTCGGCGCCGACCCCGTCGAGGTCGCCCGCGTGGACCGCGGCAGCCCAGCTCCGGATCAGATCGGCGACCTGCGCCTCGTCACTCTCGGCCATGGTCAGGATGCTACGGCCGCTCCCCGGGCCCCCGCCTGCGGACCGGGCCGTCTGCCGCGACCCCGCGCCACCCCGGCCCCGTCACCCCGGCCGCGAACGGCACACCCGCGACGATGGGGCGTGTACGGTCCGTCGCGCTCCGCCGGGGAGCGCGCGCCGGGCGTCGGAGTGTTCGCGAGTCTGTCACTCCGGGTAGTTGATCAGGTGCAAAGAGTGCCAGGGGGGTGGTCCAGGGAGTCACGATGTCGGAACACGATCCGCTCGGCACGCGTGCCGGTTCGGAAGGGCCTCCGGTGCAGTCCGGCGCGCAGTCCGGCAGGGTGCCGCCGCAGCTGCCACCGTCCGCGAGCGACGCCGGGCACGCCCCGGTGGATCCCGCGGGCAGCGACTCCACGGGCTCCGAGGCGGGCGCCGACCCCGCGGACCCCTGGCCCGACCGGATGCTGCCGCTGCTGCGCACCCCGGCGGCCGAGCGCAGGTTGGCGGGGGAGGCCTCCGGAGCGGGGCGGCCGGGCGCGGCCGAGCCGGCCCGGGTCCTGGACCTCGCGCTGCTGGTGGGGGAGCTGCTGCTGGCCAGCGGTGAGGCGGCGGAGGACGTCGAAGCGGCCATGCTCGCCGTCGTCCGGGCCTACCGCGTCCACCCGTGCGACCCGCAGGTGACCTTCACCCGGGTGGCGATCTCCTACCAGCCGGGCGCGCCCGAGCCGTCGCTGACGGCGGAGTGCTCCGTGCGCAGCCCCGCCGGCGACTACGCGCGGCTGGCCGCCGTTTTCCGGCTGGTCACCGTGATCACGGCCGGCGGCGTCCCGGTCCACGAGGCGTACGAGCGGCTCGTGGCCGTGCACCGGCGCGGCCGCCGCTACCCCGGCTGGCTGCTCCTCCTGTGCTGCGGCCTGCTGGCCGGAGCCGCGACCCTGCTGGTCGGCGGTCGCACCGACGCCCGGGCCTGGCTGGTGTTCGCCAGCGCCGTCGCCGCCGCGCTGGCGGGCGACCGGCTCTCGGCCCTGGTGGCGCGCCACGACCTCCCGGCCTTCTACCGCTTCGTGGTGGCGGCGACCCCGGCGGCCGTGATCGGCATCCTGCTGTCGTTCAACGGCCTGCACCTGCGCGGATCGGTGGTGATCACCGGCGGACTGTTCGCGCTGCTGCCGGGCTGGCCCATGGTGGCGGCGGCCCAGGACGGCCTGGCGGGCTTCTACCTGACCGCCGCCGCCCGTTTGCTGGAGGCGCTGTACCTGATGGCCGGTGTGGTGATCGGGGTGATGACGGTGCTCTACGTCGGCGTCAACAACGGCGCGGACCTCGCCTCCCAGGACGTTCCGGCCGGAGCGGTGAACCCGCCGCTGCAGCTCGCCGCGGCGGTGCTGCTCACCCTGACCTTCGCGGTGCTGTTGAACACCGAGCCGGGCGCGCTGCCCGCGGTCATGCTCAACAGTGCGGCCGGCTGGACCACGTACGGGGTGCTGGCCAACGCGGGCGCGGAGCCGATGCTGGCCACCGGCCTCGCCGCGGGGCTGGTGGGCCTGTCCGGCCAGCTGATGGCGCGCTACCGGGGCGGCCCGGTGCTGCCGCACGTCACGGCGGCGCTGGGGCCGCTGCTGCCCGGGTCGGTGCTGTACTTCGGGATGCTCGCGTTCGTCCGGGGCCGGCCGGAGGTCGGGCTGAGCGGCATCGGGCGCGCCGTCGCGATGTCGATGGCCCTCGCGATCGGCGTGAACCTGGGCCGCGAGCTGGCCCGGCTGTTCCTGCCCGCCCCGCGCGCCGTCCCGCCCGCCCGCCGGGGCGGTGGCCGCCACCGCCGGTGACGGGCAATCGAACCGGTGGCGGCCGGGCGGTTTGGCGGGCGGCCGGCGCGGTAGACGCGCAGCTGTGAAGCGGGCCGAGAGCGGGCGGCGTCGAGAGGCCGCCCGTTCGACACCCGTCCCCCCTCGTCAACCCGGGAGGCTCCCGTGATCGTGCTCGGCGTCATCCTGCTCATCATCGGCTTCGTCACCGGCTTCTCGATCCTGTGGACCATCGGCATCGTGCTGCTCCTGGTCGGCCTGGTCCTGTGGGTCGCCGGCGCCCTCGGCCACGCCGTCGGCGGCCGCCGCCACTACTACTGACGAAGCCGGTGATCCGATCCCGTTCAATGCCACGCCGGTCGGTGGCGGCGCTCGACGTCGCGCCGGCCGGCCGTCGTCAGCGCAGCAGTACGGCGAGCAGCTCGGCGATGGTCGGACCGGCGTCGGCCGGGTGCCGCAGCTGCTTGGCGGTCATCACGCTGTAGTGGTTGGCGCGGCCGCGCCGCTCGTGCGTGAGGTAGCCCGCTTCCTCCAGGTCGGCGATGATCCGCTGGACGGCGCGTTCGGTGAGCAGGCACCGCGCGGCGATGTCGCGCACCCGGATGCCGGGGTCGCGCGCGATCTGGACGAGGACGCGGGCGTGGTTCGTCAGGAAGGTCCACTGCCGCGCCGTGGCCGGGCCGGTTTGCACGGCCCCAGGATATGGCCGCCGGGCCCGCCCCGACACCGGCCGCACCCCTCAGGGGCACTCCTCGTGCAGCCCGCAGAGCCAGGCCAGCGCCTGGTGGGCGCCGAGGACGTAGGCGTGGTCGGTGCCCTGCACGAAGGCCCGGCGCAGGCGCACGGCGGCCGCCTGGCACTCCGCCAGCAGCTGCGCCCGGCACGGCTCGGCCGTGCCGACCGCGGCGGTGGCGGTGACCGGTGCCGCGACCTGGGCCCCGGCGGCCCACCGGTACGCCCCCAGCACGCCGTGCTCGAAGCCGGTCCACGGCCGGGGGCGCCGGTTGGCCGTGTCGATCGCGGTGAACACCTCGTCCAGCGGGCGCACCCCCACGGCCGGGATCGTCTCGTCACTGGTCATGTCCGCAACCTACGTCCGACCGGCGCCGCCGCCCCCGCCGGTGGCGGCCCGGCGGGCGCGTGATCCACCCGAGCGGCGCAGGGCCCGGTGTCCCGGAGCCCCGGCGGTGCCGGGCGGCGGGAGCCCGCCCGGTAGTCTGACCGGGTCGTGCCCGGCCGGCGAGGCGGCCGGGCCGGATGAGCGGTGCGGGCCGGCGGCCCGCCGGTGGAGAACCTTGATGACTCGTCGTTTTGACTGCTCGGACGCGTCCGAGCGCGCAGCCGGGCTTCGCGAGGCCGTCGCCGCGGTGCGCCGCGGTGAACTCGTCGTGCTGCCCACGGACACGGTGTACGGGGTGGGCGCGGACGCCTTCGCGCCGGAGGCGGTCGCCCGCCTGCTGGCGGCCAAGGGCCGCGGCCGCAACATGCCCTCGCCGGTGCTGGTCGGCTCCCCGGAGGGCCTGGACGGCCTGGTCGAGGTGACGGAGCGCGCGCGGGCCCTGGTGGCGGCGTTCTGGCCGGGCGGGCTGACGGTGGTCGCCCGTCACCTGAAGTCGGTCGAGCTGGACCTCGGCGAGACCGGCGGAACGGTCGCGGTGCGGATGCCCGCGCACCCGGTCGCCATCGAACTCCTCAACGCCACAGGCCCGTTGGCGGTCTCCAGCGCCAACCTGACCGGGCAGGAGTCCCCGCAGGACTGCGACGCCGCCCAGGGCATGCTGGGCGACTCGGTGGCCGTCTACCTCGACGGGGGCCGGACCGCTGCCGCGGTGCCGTCCTCGATCGTGGACGTGACCGGCGAGGTGCCCGTCCTGCTGCGCGCGGGCGCGATCGGCGCCGAGCGGCTGCGCGAGGTCGTCCCCGACCTGCTGGAGCGCTGAGCCGCCCGGGCCGGGAGCAGCGCTGAGCCGCCCGGGCCGGGAGCAGCGCTGAGCCGCCCGGCCCCGGACGCCGCCCCGGCCGGACGCCGCCCGCCCCCGGACGCCGCCCGCCCCCGCACGCCGCCCGCCCCCGCACGCCGCCCGGCCGGGGCGCCGCACCGCGTGGCGCCCCGGCGGGCCGGACGGCCGCCGCTAGGGTCGGCGATGGCGCGCGAGGGTGGGCCCTCCCGCCGTGCGGGGGGAGGGGATCGGCGGCGCCGCGAGGGGGGCTCGTCGGCTCCGCTGCGGAGGTTCCATGAGCGCCACGTCCACCACGTCGCGTCGTACCGAGGCCCGTCTCCAGCAGGGCAGCACGTTGCTGCGCTGGCTGTTCACCACGGACCACAAGGTCATCGGGAACCTGTACCTGGCGACCGCGTTCGGGTTCTTCCTGGTCGGCGGCGTGCTGGCGCTGCTGATGCGCGCTCAACTGATGGGGCCCGACACCGGGATCCTGTCGAACGAGCGCTACAACCAGATGTTCACCATGCACGGCACGATCATGCTGCTGCTGTTCGCCACCCCGACCTTCGCCGGGTTCGCCAACGCGATCATGCCGCTGCAGATCGGGTCGCCGGACGTCGCGTTCCCCCGGCTGAACGCCTTCACCTACTGGGCGTTCCTGCTCGGCGGGCTGATGGTCCTGAGCGGCTTCCTCACCTCCACGGGGGCGCCGGCCTTCGGCTGGTTCGCCTACGCGCCGCTGAACGGGCCGGTGTACTCCCCGGGGCAGGGCGGGGACCTCTGGGCGTTCGGCCTGGTGGTGGCCGGCCTCGGGACGATCCTCGGCGCGGTCAACTTCGTCACCACCATCACCTGCCTGCGGGCGCCCGGCATGACGCTCTTCCGGATGCCGATCTTCACCTGGAACGTGCTGTTCACCTCGATCATGGTGCTGCTGGCCTTCCCGGTGCTGACGGCGGCGCTGCTCTGCCTGGAGGCGGACCGGAAGTTCGGCGCGCACGTCTTCGATCCGGCGAACGGCGGGGCGATCCTGTGGCAGCACCTCTTCTGGTTCTTCGGCCACCCGGAGGTCTACATCGTCGCGGTGCCGTTCTTCGGCATCATCAGCGAGATCATCCCGGTGTTCAGCCGCAAACCGCTGTTCGGCTACTACGGGATGATCGGCGCGACCATCGCCATCACCGCGCTGTCGATGACGGTGTGGGCGCACCACATGTTCGTCACCGGTCAGGTTTTGCTGCCGTTCTTCTCGATGATGTCCTTCCTCATCGCGGTGCCCACCGGGGTGAAGTTCTTCAACTGGATCGGCACGATGTGGAACGGCTCGCTGTCCTTCGAGACGCCGATGCTGTGGTCGCTCGGCTTCCTGGTGACCTTCCTGTTCGGCGGGCTGAGCGGGGTGCTGCTGGCCGCGCCGCCGATCGACTTCCACGTCTCCGACAGCTACTTCGTGGTGGCCCACCTGCACTACGTGGTGTTCGGCACGGTGGTGTTCGCCACCTTCGGCGGCTTCTACTTCTGGTGGCCGAAGCTGACCGGGAAGCTGCTCGACGAGCGGCTGGGGAAGGTCCACTTCTGGATCCTGTTCGTCGGCTTCCAGACCACCTTCCTGGTGATGCACTGGCTGGGGGCCCAGGGCATGCCGCGCCGCTACGCGACCTACCTGGCGGTGGACGACTTCACCGCCCTCAACGTGTGCGCCTCGATCGGCTCGTTCCTGCTCGGCATCTCCAACCTGCCGTTCTTCTACAACGTCTGGACCACCACGCGGTACGGCACCCGGGTCACCGAGGACGATCCGTGGGGCTGGGGCCGCTCGCTGGAGTGGGCCACCTCCTGCCCGCCGCCGCACCACAACTTCGAGGCGCTGCCGAGGATCCGCTCCGAGTCGCCGGCCTTCGACCTGCACCATCCGGAGGTGCCGCCGGAGGAGCCGGTGAGCGGGGCGGCCGACCGTACGGGCGAGCGGGGGAGCGGGCGATGAAGGCGGAGGGCTGGCTGTTCGCCGTCATGACGGTGTTCTTCGCCGTGACCGGGCTGATCTACGGGTTCTGGGCCCAGGAGCCGGCCGGCAAGGCGATCCTGACGGTGGCGTTCCTGATGTCGGGGCTGATCGCGCTGTTCTGGTTCGTCCAGTACCGGCGGCGGGGCGGCGGCCGGCCGCAGGACCGCAAGGACGCCGAGATCGCGGAGGCCGTCGGCCCGGTGGGGTTCTTCCCGGCCCGCAGCGGCTACCCGGTGCTGACGGCGGTCGGCCTGACGGTCTTCGCCCTCGGCCTGGTCTTCGCCCGCTGGCTGATCGTCGTCGGTGCCGTGGTGCTGGCGTTCGCCGTGTCCGGGTTCATCTTCCAGTACCGCGACCACGACGGGTGAGGCGGCGGAGCAGCCGGCGGACCGGGCCGGCGCCGGTCGGCCCGGTGGGCCGGTCGGAGGGCGCCTCAGGGTGGGCGGGGCTGGTGAGGACACCCGCGATGAACTCCGACTCCCCATCGGTGGCCGGGAGTTCGACCCGGTCGCGGTAGAACCAGGCACCCGCTGCGGCCCGGGCCCGCTCGCGCCGCGGCGCGAGGTCCGGTGCCGGGAGCGGGTCCGGCGTGGCCCGCGCGAGCAGGACGAACCGCTCGTCGGCGGGCAGGGGGCGGTGGTGGCCGGTGAAGCCGCCGTCGTGGCCCTGGTCGATCCGGCCGGTCTCGTCGCCCTTCAGCAGCCGGTCGCGGTCCCTGGCCTGCAGGGCCAGGCAGAGCCGCCGGGTGAGCAGGAAGGCCGCGGGCGGCAGCACGATCAGCGCCGTCCGCAGCACGACGGTCAGCGCGTTGACCGAGAGGCCGAAGACGTACGCGATCACGTCGTTGCCGCCGGCGATCAGCAGCACGGCGTACGCGGTGATCCCCGCGACGCCCAGGCCGGTGCGGGTGGGCTTGTTGCGCGGGCGGTCGCACAGGTGCTGTTCGCCGCGGTCGGGGTCGAGCCAGCGCTCGGCGAAGGGGTAGGCGTACAGCACCGCGAACAGCAGGCCGGGCACCACCAGGGCCGGGAGGAGGACGTTCCACGACACCGTGTGCCCGAACAGGTCGGTCTCCGCGGCGGGCATCAGCCGCAGCGCGCCCTCGATGAACCCGATGTACCAGTCCGGCTGGGCGCCGGCCGCGGCCACGTCGGGCCGGTAGGAGGCGTAGCGCCAGATCGGGTTGACCTCGGCGAGGAAGGCGGACAGCGCCATGATGCCGGCCACCGCGAAGGTCAGGCCGAGCGTACGGGTCAGGAACTGCGGGAAGAAGGGCATCCCGACGACGTTGCGGTTGGTGCGGCCGGGGGCGGCCCACTGGGTGTGCTTCAGCACCACGACCAGCGTCAGGTGGGCCCCGATCAGGGCCAGCAGCAGGCCGGGCACCAGGAGGATGTGCACGGTGAACAGCCGGGGGATGACGTCGTGGCCGGGGAACTGGCCGCCGAAAGCGAAGAAGGTCAGGTAGGTGCCGACCAGCGGCACCGAGAGCAGCACGCCCTCGGCGATCCGCAGCCCGGTGCCGGAGAGGGTGTCGTCCGGCAGCGAGTAGCCGGAGAACCCTTCGAGCAGCGCCAGGTTGAACAGCGTCACCCCGATCACCCAGTTGAGCTCGCGCGGGCGGCGGAAGGCCCCGGTGAAGAACACCCGCAGCAGGTGCGCTCCGATCGCCGAGAGGAACAACAGCGCCGACCAGTGGTGGATCTGACGAACCATCAGCCCGCCGCGCACCTCGAAGCTGATGTCCAGCGTCGAGGCGTAGGCCTCGGACACCCGCACCCCGCGCAGCGGCAGGTAGGCGCCGTCGTAGACGACCTCGCTCATGTTCGGGACGAAGAAGAACGTCAGGTAGACGCCGGTGAGCAGCAGGACGACGAAGCTGTACAGCGCGAGCTCGCCCAGCAGGAACGACCAGTGGTCCGGGAACACCTTGCGCAGCAGCTCCCGGCCCGCCTCCGTGACCGGCAACCGCCTGTCCAGCCAGGTCGTGACGCGTTCACCGGCGGACGGCTCGCGTCCGTTCGTAGCCTTGGTTGCCTCCACGCAGGCAACCTAGTGCGCGGCGCTCCACGCGGGTCGGCCGAGCGGGGCGGGTCCCGTGGCGGCCGTCGGCAGAACACCCGGATGGCGGCACCCGGGGGCTCTTCCGGGGGCTCCTCCGGAAGCTTCCGGCGGCGCGCGGTCAGTCGTCGGACAGCAGCCGGGCCAGCGCGGCGTCCACGTCGAGGTGCTCGGACTCCGATCCGGCGGGCACCAGGGTGAAGGAGTCCGAGAGGAAGGCCGTGACGTCCTCCGCCGGTGCGCTGAGCACGGCCTTGCCGGTGGGCCCGCACAGGGTGATCAGCACCTCGCCCGCGGGCCCCGGGCTCACCCGGACGTCACCGCTGCCGGTGGGGGCGTGCCGGCCCTCGTTCAACAGCTCGCGACTGAAGTACCAGCACACGTGGGCGTCCGCGCTCACGCACTCGCACGGGGTGAGCGGGAACGCCAGGCAGGCCGCGTACGGGAGGTCCGGGTCGAACCGCAGTTCTGCGACGACCGGGACGTCGGGCAGCGGACTGTCGGGGAAGGTGACGGGCATCGAGTGGGCGGGCATCTGCATCGAACGACCCTCCTACGGTCACGAGCGCCGCCCCGGGCGGGCCGACGCTCCTGTCCGGTGCCTACCCGGTGCGGATCCGGTCAGTCGGCCTCCGTCGAACCTCCACAACGTCCTTGCGTGCGGGAGTGCGCCACCCGGCAGCGGCAGCGGCGGCGGCAGTGCCCGCGGCGGGTGTCAGGATCCGCAGAGCCGGCTGAGTTGGGCGCCGTCCGCGTTGATGTCCGCGATCACCTGGTTGGGATCGGCCAGCACCATGCCGTTCAGGCGGAAGCGCAACTCCGAGAACTCGGCGGCCAGTCGGCGGATCGTCGAGCCGACCGCGCCCTGTGCGTCCAGGCCGGCGTCCATCAGGTCCTGGTAGGCCTGGCCGGCCGCGTCCGCCTGGCCGGCGCGGGTGCTGCCGGCGTTGCTCCGGTACGTGGCCAGCGCCCTCTCGGCCTTGTCGCAGCCGCCGGGCCGGACCGCCGGGAGCGGCGGTTCCGGTGCCGGGGTGGCGGTCCGGGTCCGGATCGGCGACGGGCTCGGCTCCGGGGAGGGCGGATCGGGCTCGGGGGTCGCCGTCGGTGTCGGCGTGGGAGTCGCTACGGGCGACGGGACCGGCGTGGGGGTGGGCGTGGGGGAGGCAGCGGGCAGCGTCTCCGGCGGTTGCGGGGCCGAGGTGGTGGCCACCGGGCCGACCGGGGGCTGTGGCGCGTCCGGTGGTACCAGGTAGGCGACCACCGCGATCAGCGCGGCAACCGCGCCCGCGATCGCGCCGACTGCGCCCCAGTCCAGGCGGCGGGCCCACCCGGTGCCCGACGCGGGCGGCTGCGCCGATTCGTCGTCCGTCATGGACTCATCCTCCGGCGCCGTGTCGGGCCCGTCCAGAACTCCGCGTGCTGACCTTCCTGAAACCCGAACTCGGCTCCGAGTGAGGCGCGTTGGAGGCGCTTTGGAGGCGCGCGGGGTCGGGTCCGCTCCGTCGTCGGGTCAGGCGTCGGCGGCCGCGGGGCGGGCCATCCACTGCGCCCAGGAGACCTCGTGGCCGATGAGGCAGGGCTGGGTGAACGGCCACGCCTCGGCGATCCAGCGCGGCACGAGGGCGTCCATGGCCCGCTCCAGCTCGGTGCCGACCCGGTCGTCCACCACCCACCAGGAGATCTCCGCGTCGGCGCCGGCCTTCTGTGGCGGGTCGATGTAGACGCAGCCGAGCAGGGCCGACTCCGCCTCGTCGAACAACGCGTAGTTGAACGACTCGTGGGCGACGATCTCCCGCTCGTGCCGGATCAGATCGTCGAGGTCCGCCTGGTAGGTCAGGGTGGCCGCGGGCCAGCCCCAGGCCTCGCCGTAGATGGAAAACAGGCGCTCCCGCGAGCCCATCACGGCGGGGTAGTCGAGCTCGATGTCCGTCCCCGCGATGGGGCGCAGGTGGTAACCGCCACCGGGGAGCGGCACGTGGACGGGGTGGACGAAATCGGCAGGCAACCAGGTCATGGGCCTGGAGGCTACCCGAGAGCGGGCCCGCGCCGCGCAGATTATCCGTCCGGTCCCGAGTGGGCGGGCGGGATGACGCGGACCCCGCCGCCGGGGCATCATCGCCGGATGACGATGATCAGGACCAGGTGGGGGCGCCTCCGGACACCGGCGGTGGCGGCCCTGGCCGTACTGGCGGCGGGGTGCGGGACGACACACGTGGGCGCACCCGGCGGCGCGGGGGCGCCCACGGCGGCCGTGACGGCACCGCCGACGGCCTCAGCGGTGCCGACCGCCCAGGGGGACTTCCCCTGCCCCGGCGAGACGCCGACCAGGACCCCGACGCCGACCGCGAGCAGCGCGACCCCGACCGGGCCGCCCGTCGACCACTACGCCGAGAACCACGGCTTCAGGGTGCCCATCCCGCTGCACGGCCGGCGCCGCTGCGACGGCCTGGACGCCGTGCAGCGGATCAAGGGCGCCCTCGAACCCCTGCGCGTCCGGGGCGACTTCACCCCGGACAACACCCGCGGACTGCTCACCGGTCTGGGCTACCAGGCGGCCAAGGTGAAGGTCACCCAGAACGGCCCGACCGGCGTCGGCTTCCTGATCGACGCCGACGGGTTGTGCCTGGAGGGCACGATGGGCAGCGCCGTCACCACGGCGGAGGCGTTCGCGGGCTACCCGGACGGCACCGGCTGCGAGGCGCCGCGCGGCGGCCACTGACCGCCCCCGCCGTGGGGTGGTTGCTCAACTCATCTGTGGTTACCGGCCGTTGTCGCTCGCACCCTTGTCGAGCGACAACGGAGGCTGCACTGCCGCGGCCTGCGCAGCCTCGGGGTCGCTGCGCTCGATGCGGTCGAGCAGCCGGGCGACGGAGTCGGTGCGCTCGCGCAGCACCGCGACCCGGGCGGCGTCGGTCGGCTCGGCGAGCTCGTCGACGGGCAGGACCGGGATCCCGCGCTTGCGGGCGGTGGCGATCAGGCTCTCGCCGGCCCGGTCGGCGAGGACGAGCGTCGCGGTGGCGAACGCGCCCGCGTCCAGGGTGCGCCGGCGGCCGAGCAGGCCGCGGTACACGATGCGGGCCGGGACGGTCAGCTCGTCCAGGCGCTGGTCGTCCGAGCCGCGTTCGAGGGCGGCGAGGACGACGGTGGCCAGTGCCTCGCCGGCCTTGGTGACGACCCACTTGCGGCCGGGCACCGGTGGCAGGAACTCCCGGATCCGGTCCACCTCCTGCTCCAGCGCGGTGGTGGTCAGCACCTCGAAGGCGTTGCGGGTGCGGATCTCGACGACCTTGTCCCACTCGATCTCCTCGCCGTCGAAGCCGACCTCCGACGGGCCCAGGTGGACGGCGCCGAGACCGTCGAGCAGCCCGAGCAGCTTGTGCACCACGGCCGGCGTCAGCGGGTGACGGCCGATCAGGGTGCCCACCGACAGCTTCCACGGCTCGGTGGCCGGCACCGTCGGCGGCATGACGGAGGTCAGGGCCGTGTACGCCCACCGCCCGCCCGCCGCCGCTCCCCGCCCGCCCCGCCGTACGGCCTGCCGCCCGGCCTCGCCCAACCCGGCCGCGGCCCCCGCCGCCGCGCCCGCCGCCGCCCCGACCAGCCGTCCCAGTCCGCCCACCAGCTCGCCCCCGCGCACGTCCCGTTCCTCTCCTCGCACCGCTCGTCCGGAAGCCGCCATGCTACGGGCAGCATCCGCCGCGGCCGCCGCGGTTCCGCGCCCGCACGCCGGCGTCCAGCGCGTAGCGGCCGAACTCCCGTACGCCGCAGGGCAGTACGAGCCGCGGATGCTCGCCACGGCTTCGCCGCCGTCGCCGCGATCTCGGAGCGCCTGCCGAGCCTCGCCCCCCGCACGCTGAGCTCCGCCCGCACCGACCCGCCCGTGGGGCCGCCACCCGGGTGAACGGGCGGCGCGGCACGCCGCACCGGCCGGGGCGCCGCCGGACCGGGGGTGATGATCACCGGGTTCCCGGCCGCCCGCACCCCGGAGGCAGACATGCGGATCCTGCTCCTCGCCAGCGCCTTCAACAGCCTCAGCCAGCGCCTCCACGCCGAACTGCGGGACCGGCGGCACACCGTGGACGTCCGGCTCGCGGGGGACGACGAGGACCTGCGGGAGTCGATCCGCCGGCTGTCGCCGGACCTGCTGCTGGCGCCCATGCTGCGCACCGCGATCCCCGCGGACGTCTGGTCGGCGCTCACCTGCCTGGTCGTCCACCCCGGCCCGCCCGGCGACCGGGGCCCCTCGTCGCTGGACCGGGCGGTCCAGGAGGGCGCCGCCGACTGGGGCGTGACGGTGCTCCAGGCCGAGGCGGAGATGGACGCCGGACCGGTCTGGGCCTGGGAGCCCTGCCGCCTGCCCGCCCTCGGGAAGAGCGACCTGTACCGCAACGAGGTCGCCGACGCCGCCGTCCTGGCCGCGCTGCGGGCCGTCGAGCGTTTCGCCTCCGGCTCGTACGCGCCGCAGTCGCAGCACGGCCCCTCGTGGCGGGAGCCGGTGCGCAGCCGCCCCTTCCTGCGCCAGGCGGAGCGCCGGATCGACTGGGCGGCCGACTCCACCGCGACGGTCCTGCGCAGGCTCCGGGCGGCCGACTCCCAGCCCGGGGTGCTCGACACGCTCGGGGCCGGCGAGTGGTACCTGCACGGCGGACACCCGGAGCCGCTGCTGCGCGGGCGCCCGGGCGAGCTGATCGCCACCCGCGCCGGTGCGGTGTGCCGGGCCACCGCGGACGGCGCGGTGTGGATCCCCGAACTCCGGCGCCGGCGCGCGCCCGGCGGGCTCGCGACCTTCAAGCTCCCGGCGGTGACCGCGCTCGGCGCCCTGCTGCCCCCGGTTCCGGAGGTCCCGGCGCCGCTGATGGCGGACCGGGACGGGCGGCCCGCCTGGTCGGACGTCGAGTACCGCGAGGAGGGCCCGGTCGGGTTCCTGCGCTTCTCCTTCCCGGGCGGCGCGATGTCCACCGACCACTGCCGCCGCCTGCTGGCGGCGTACCGCTTCGCCCTGGGCCGGCCGACCTCGGTGCTGGTGCTCGGCGGGAGCCGGGACTTCTTCTCCAACGGCATCCACCTCAACGTCATCGAGGCCGCGTCGGACCCGGCCGCGGAGTCCTGGGCCAACATCACGGCGATGGACGACCTGGTCGCCGAGGTGCTGACCACCACCGACCGCCTGGTGGTCGCCGCGGTGGCCGGGAACGCGGCGGCCGGCGGGGTGATGCTGGCCCTGGCGGCGGACGAGGTGTGGTGCCGCCGGGGCTCCGTGCTCAACCCGCACTACCGGCTGATGGGGCTGTACGGCTCGGAGTACTGGACGTACACCCTGCCGCGCCGGGTGGGCCCGGCGCAGGCCGAGCGGCTCATCCGGCAGGCCGTGCCGGTGTCCGCCGCCTCGGCGGAGCGGATCGGCCTGGTCGACCGCGTCCTCGACTGCGGGCCGCAGGAGTTCGGGCCGGCCGCGGCCCACCTGGCCGGGCTGCTCGCCGCCTCGCCCCTCGCCCGGCGGCGGATCGCGGCGAAGAAGGCCGCGCGGGAGGCCGACGAACAGGCCAAACCGCTCGCCGCCTACCGGGAGGAGGAGCTGGCGGTGATGCACCGGCAGTTCTTCACCCCCGAATCGCCGTACCACGCGCTGCGGTCCGCCTTCGTCCGCAAGCGCCCCGCGCCTGCAGGGCTCCTCGCCGGGACGTGACCCGAACGGCCCCGCCGGCTTGCGTCCCCCGGGTGGCCCCGACGCCCGCCCCGACCGGCGTCCCGAGCGGACTGTTGCTATGACTGTGTTTGAGCCATTACGTCCGGCTCCCATCCCCGAGGAGGCATCCTCATGGGTGCTGCAACAACCGACACCGACGTGGTGCACATTCTCTGGATCAACGCCGGCCTCAGCTGTGACGGCGACTCCGTCTCGCTGACCGCCGCGATGCAGCCCAGCATCGAGGAGATCGTCACCGGCGCGCTGCCCGGCCTGCCCAAGGTCGCGGTGCACTGGCCGCTGATCGACTTCGAGTGCGGCCCGGTCCAGGGCGCGGACAACTTCGTCGAGTGGTTCTTCAAGGCCGACCGCGGCGAGATCGAGCCGTTCGTCCTGGTCGTCGAGGGGTCCATCCCCAACGAGAAGATCAAGAAGGAGGGCTACTGGTGCGGCTTCGGCGACGACCCCGCCACCGGCCAGCCCATCACCACCAGTGAGTGGCTGGACCGGCTCGCCCCCAAGGCGACCGCCGTGGTCGCGATCGGCACGTGCGCCACGTACGGCGGCATCCACGCGATGGCCGGCAACCCCACCGGTGCGATGGGCGTGCCGGACTACCTGGGCTGGGACTGGAAGTCCAAGGCCGGGCTGCCGATCGTCTGCGTGCCGGGCTGCCCGATCCAGCCCGACAACTTCGCCGAGACGCTCACCTACCTGCTGTACCAGCTGGCCGGCTCCGCGCCGATGATCCCGCTGGACGACAAGCTGCGGCCGGCCTGGCTGTTCGGCGCCACCGTCCACGAGGGCTGCGACCGCGGCGGCTACTACGAGCAGGGCCAGTTCGCCACCGACTACGGCACGCCCGAGTGCCTGGTGCGGCTCGGCTGCTGGGGACCGGTCGTCAAGTGCAACGTCACCAAACGCGGCTGGACCAACGGCATCGGCGGCTGCCCGAACGTGGGCGGCATCTGCATCGCCTGCACCATGCCGGGCTTCCCGGACAAGTTCATGCCCTTCATGGACCCGCCGCCCGGCTCCCGCGTCTCCAGCGGCGTCAGCGGCGCGTACGGCTCGCTGATCCGCCGGCTGCGCGCGATCACGCTGGCGACCGTCGACAAGGAACCGAAGTGGCGCCACACCGGCCGCCACCTGACCACGGGTTACCGCCCGCCCTGGTGACGCCGGAGGGCCGCACGCCCCCGCGGCGTGCGGCCCCTCGCCGCCGCCCCGCCCCCTGCCCCCGTTCAGAGAAGGACACGACAACACGATGGCGACACCGACGACGAGGGCGGCCGGCGACGGCAGCGGCCTGACCGAGATGTCCTGGGACCCGATCACCCGGATCGTGGGAAGCCTCGGCATCCACACGAAGATCGACTTCAAGCAGAAGCGCGTCGCGGAGTGCTACAGCACCTCCTCGGTCTTCCGCGGCTACAGCGTCTTCATGCGCGGCAAGGACCCGCGCGACGCGCACTTCATCACCAGCCGGATCTGCGGGATCTGCGGCGACAACCACGCCACCTGTTCGGTCTACACCCAGAACATGGCGTACGGGGTGAAGCCCCCGCACCTCGGCGAGTGGATCATCAACCTCGGCGAGGCCGCCGAGTACATGTTCGACCACAACATCTTCCAGGAGAACCTGGTCGGGGTCGACTACTGCGAGAAGATGGTCCGCGAGACCAACCCGGGCGTGCTGGACCTCGCCGAGCGCACCGAGGCCCCGCACGCCGGCGACCACGGGTACAAGACCATCGCGGACATCATGCGCTCGCTCAACCCGATCGAGGGCGAGTTCTACCGCGAGGCGCTGCAGGTCAGCCGGTACACCCGGGAGATGTTCTGCCTGATGGAGGGCCGCCACGTGCACCCCTCCACGCTCTACCCGGGCGGCGTCGGCACCGTCGCCACGGTGCAGCTCTTCACCGACTACCTGACCCGGCTGATGCGCTACGTCGAGTTCATGAAGAAGGTCGTGCCGCTGCACGACGACCTCTTCGACTTCTTCTACCAGGCCCTGCCCGGCTACGAGGAGGTCGGCCGGCGGCGGGTCCTGCTCGGCTGCTGGGGCAGCCTCAACGACCCGGACCACTGCGACTTCACGTACCGCAACATGACGGACTGGGGCCGGCGGATGTTCGTCACCCCCGGCGTCGTCGTGGACGGCAAGCTCGTCACCAACGACCTCACCGAGATCAACCTCGGCATCCGGATCCTGCTCGGCAGTTCCTACTACGAGGACTGGCAGGGCAAGGAGCTGTTCGTCACCCACGACCCGCTGGGCAACCCGGTCGACCCCCGGCACCCGTGGAACCAGCACACCATCCCGCAGCCGCAGAAGCGCAACTTCGACGACAAGTACAGCTGGGTGATGTCCCCGCGCTGGTTCGACGGCAAGGAGCACCTCGCCCTGGACACCGGTGGCGGCCCGATCGCCCGGCTGTGGTCCACCGCGCTGTCCGGGCTGGTCGACATCGGCTACATCAAGGCCACCGGGCACAGCGTGCAGATCAACCTGCCCCGCTCGATGACCAAGCCCGAGGTCACCTTCGAGTGGAAGATCCCGCAGTGGAGCAACGCGCTCGAACGCAACCGCGCCCGCACCTACTTCCAGGCGTACGCGGCCGCCGCCGCCCTGCACTTCGCCGAGAAGGCGCTCGACGAGGTCCGGGCCGGGCGCAGTCAGACCTGGGAGCGCTTCGAGGTGCCGGACGAGTCGATCGGCTGCGGCTTCACCGAGGCCGTGCGCGGCGTGCTCTCGCACCACATGGTGATCCGCGACGGCAAGATCGCCAACTACCACCCGTACCCGCCCACCCCGTGGAACGCCAGCGTCCGCGACAGCTACGGCACGCCCGGCCCGTACGAGGACGCGGTGCAGAACACCCCGATCTTCGAGGAGAACTCCCCGGAGAACTTCAAGGGCATCGACATCATGCGCGCGGTGCGCAGCTTCGACCCCTGCCTGCCCTGCGGCGTGCACATGTACGTCGGCGGGCGCACCGTGCAGACCATGCACGTGCCCACCGGCCTCAGCGGGCTCACCGCATGACGGCCGAGCAGACCGGGCTGCGCATCCAGGAGGCCCTGGACGCCCTGGCCGGCAGCGGCGCCGAACGCGCGGGCGAGCAACTGGTCCGCGACCTGATGGACTTCTACGGCGAGGGGCTGGCCCGGATCGTCCCGGCGCTGCCACCGCCCGCCCTGGAGAGGATGCTGGACGACCCGGCGGTGGCCGGGCTGCTGCTCCTGCACGACCTGCACCCGGAGGACGTCACCGCCCGGATCGACCGGGCGCTCGCGGCCCTGCCCGAGCGGGTCGAGCTGATCGGCTTCGACCCGGGCACCGGCGTCCTGCGGCTGCGCCGGACCGCCGCCGGCTGCGGCTGCGCGGAAGGGGACGTCGAGGCCGTCCTCGCCTGCCACGTACCCGAGGTGACGGCCCTGGAGCTGGAGCGCACCCCGAAGCTGCTGCAGATCGGCACCCGCCCGCCGCAGACCGCGGAGGTGCGATGAACACCCGCCGGGTCTCCCGCGACGGGACCGCCCTGCTGCACCGGCTGCGCGAGCCGGCGCCGCCGCGGCCCGAGCAGTGCGGCTTCTGCGGCCGGGACATCCCGGCCGGCCACCGCCACCTGGTGGACGTCGAGGAACGGGCGCTGGCCTGCACCTGCACCGCCTGCGGCCTGCTGTTCCAGCAGCCCGGTGCGGCCGGCGGCCGCTTCCGCACCGTACCGGACCGCTACCTCGCCGACCCGGACGGCGGGTTGGACGAGCGGGCCTGGTCGGTGCTGGGCATCCCGGTCGGCACCGCGTTCCTGTTCCGAAACGCCCTGCTGGACCGGCTGCTCGCGTTCTACCCCGGCCCGGCCGGCGCCACCGAGAGCGAGGTGGACGAGGAGGCCTGGGACCGCGCCCTCGGCGGCAGCCGGCTGGCCGCCGCCCTGGAGCCCGACGTGGAGGCCCTGCTGCTGCGCCGCCGCGACCACCGCGTCGAGTGCTTCCTGGTGCCGATCGACGTCTGCTACGAGCTGGTCGGCCGACTGCGGCGGTGCTGGCACGGCTTCGACGGCGGCGCCGAGGCGCGCGCCGAACTCGACGCGTTCTTCGAGCGGTTGGCCGTTCGGGCCCGCCCGCTGCCCACGGCGGTGACGGCGTGACGACGCTCGCCTTCGCCTGCACCGGCGTGCGGTCCGACCCGTACGCGGCCGTACCGACCCTGGTCTTCCGGCTGCGGATCACCGGGCCGGCCGACACCCGGGTGCACGCCCTCGCGCTCCGCTGCCAGCTGCGGATCGAACCGGGCCGGCGGTCGTACGCCGAGCCGGAGGGCGAGCGGCTGGCCGACCTGTTCGGCGAACGGGAGCGCTGGGCGAGCACGCTCAACCCGATCCAGTTCGCCACCGTGCCGCTGCTGGTGCCCGGGTTCACCGGCGAGACCGAGACCGACCTCGTGGTGCCGTGCAGCTACGACCTGGAGGTGGCCTCCGCCCGCTACTTCCGGGCGCTCGACGGCGGCGAGGTGCCGCTGCTGCTGCTCTTCTCCGGCACCGCCTTCGCCGGACCCGGCGGCTTCCGGGTCACCCCGGTGCCCTGGGACCAGGAGGCCGCGGTGCGGATGCCGGTGCGGGTCTGGCGGGAGGCGATCGACCAGCACTTCCCCGGCTGCGGCTGGCTGCGCCTGCCCGACGACCTGATGGACCGGTTGCTGGCCTACCGCTCCCGGCGGGCCCAGCCCTCCTGGGAGGCGACGGTGCGTGAACTGCTGGACGCGGCCGCGATCGAGGAGGTGGCCCGGTGAACGCCTTCCCGCCCGGGATCGAGCGCGGCTTCGCGGCCGCCCGGCAGATCGCCGACGCGGTGCTGCTGGAGGGTTACGTGCTCTACCCGTACCGCGCCTCGGCGGCCAAGAACCGGCTGCGCTGGCAGTTCGGCGTCCTCGTGCCGCCCGAGTACACCACGCAGGGCGGCGAGCACTCGCACCAGCGCACCGAGTGCGTCATGGAGGCACGCGCCGGGGACCGGCTGGCGGTCGAGCTGCGCTTCCTGCGGGTGCAGCGGCGCACCGTCGAACGGGCCACCGCCGCCGGCGGGTTCGAGCCGGTGGAGCGGCTGGAGCTGGCCGACCGGGTGTTCGTGGAATGGGACGAGGGTGTCGAGGAACGCATCGAACTCCTCTTTCCGGTCGAGGAGTTGAGCAATGCCGGGGTGGAGCGTGCGTTCCGGCTGCCGGGCGTCGGCGAGACCGAGCTGCTGCGCGCGCACGGCACCGCCGCCGGACGGCTGGTGCGCCGCCGCGAACAGGTCGACGGCCTGGTTCGGCTGACCGTCGAGGAACTGCCCGGTCGGTTCCGGGCACAGCGGCTGACGGTGGTGGTGGAGAACGTGTCCGCCTGGACGCCGCCCCGGCGGGCGAGCCGGGAGGAGGCGCTGCCCCGCTCGCTGGTCTCCGCCCACCTGCTGCTGGGGCTGGAGCAGGGCCGCTTCGTGTCGGCCACCGACCCGCCCGAGTGGGCCCGCCAGGAGGTCGAGCGGTGCCGCAGCCGGCACACCTGGCCCGTGCTGGCCGGGCCGGAGGGCGAGCGCGGGGTGCTGCTGTCCTCGCCGATCATCCTGGAGGACCACCCCAAGGTCGCGCCGGAGAGCCTAGGCACCCTGTACGACGCCACCGAGATCGACGAGATCCTGGCGCTGCGGACGGCGGCCCTGACCGAGGAGGAGAAGCGGGAGGCCCGGGGCACCGACGAGCGGGCCGCAGCCGTGATCGACCTCGCCGACTCCATGCCGCCCGAGGTGCTGGAACGCCTGCACGGCGCCATCCGCGGGCTGCGCGACGTCACCGCCGGCGCCGCCGACGGGGAACAGCCCTGGTGGGACCCGGGCAACGACCCGGCGGTCGACCCCGAGCGGGACCGGGTGCAGGTCGGCGGACACGCCGTCGGCGCCGGCAGTCGGGTCCTGCTGCGGCCCGGACGACGGCGCACCGACGCCCAGGACCTCTTCCTGGACGGGCGCACCGGCGTGGTGGAGGCGGTGCTGCACGACGTCGACGGCTCGGTGCACCTGGCCGTGACGGTGGAGGACGACCCGGGCGCCGACCTGTGGCGGGCCCAGGGGCGGTTCCGCTACTTCCAGCCCGACGAGGTCACCCCGCTGGACGGCACCCCGCCGGACGGCGACGACGCGGCGGAGGGGTCGTGAGCGGCCGTCAGGTGCTGGTCGCCGGGGTGGGGAACATCTTCCTCGGCGACGACGGGTTCGGCGTGGAGACCGTCCGGCGGCTCGCCGCGCACCCGCTGCCGGAGGGCGTCGAGGCGGTCGACGTCGGCGTGCGCGGCGTCGACCTGGCGTACCGGCTGCTCGACGGCTACCGGACCGCCGTCCTGGTGGACGCCACCTGCCGCGGCGGGGCACCCGGCACGGTCTACCTCATCGAGGCGGCCGACGAGCCGCTGGAGGCGCCGCTGCTGGACGGGCACCGGATGGGGCCGGACGCCGTGCTCGCACTACTGGCCACGCTCGCGGCCGGAACCGGCGGCGAGCCGCCCGGGCGGGTGCTGGTGGTCGGCTGCGAGCCGGCGTCGCTGGAGGAGGGCATCGGGCTGAGCGCCCCCGTCGCCGCCGCCGTCGAGGAGGCGGTCCGAGTGGTCCTGCGGGTCGTGGACGAGGCCACGCAGCCGGAGAGGGAGACAACACCATGCTGAGGAAACTGTTCTGCCTGGCCCTGCTGGCCGGGATCGGCGCACTGGTCTGGCAGAGCCTGCCGGACATCAAGCGGTACCTGCAGATCTCGCGGATGTGAGCCGCGATTGCTGCGAACGGTGCAGCCCCGGGAGCGGTGGCGGCGCGGCTTCGAGCCGTCGCCGCCATCGCGCCTTGTAATGGGGCGCGCCTCGGCATCGGGGCCCGCCCGGTCGTCGGGCTCGATGCCGCCCACCATGGGAAGGGGACCGATGCACGAGATGTCGATCGCCGCCGCCGTCGTCGAGCAGGTCGACGCGGCCGCGCGCGAACACGGGGCCCCCGGGGTGGCGCGGGTCCGGCTGCAGGTGGGCGAGCTGGCGGGCGTCGTCCCGCAGGCCCTCGACTTCTGCTTCGAACTGGCCTGCGCCGGAACGCTGGTGGAGGGCGCGGTGCTGCACACCGAGCCGGTCACGGCGCGGGCCCGGTGCCGGCCCTGCGACACCGAGTGGGCCGTCGGCATGCCGCCGGACCTCTGCTGCCCGAGCTGCACCGGCGGCGGCGTCGAGCTGCTGTCCGGGCGCGAGCTCCAGATCCTCGACGTTGAGTGGGCCGAGCGCCCCGACGTCCCGGCCGAACAGAAAGGCTGATGCCGATGTGCCGCACGGTCGACCTCCGCCAGGCGGTCCTCGCCCGCAACGACGACAGCGCCCGCGAGCTGCGGGCGGCACTGACCGCCCGGGGCACGGTCGCGGTGAACCTGCTGTCCAGCCCCGGCAGCGGCAAGACCGCCCTGCTGGAGGCCGAGCTCGGGTTGGCCCGCCGGCGCGGGGTGCCGGTCGCCGCCCTGACCGCCGACCTCGCCACCGAGAACGACGCGCTCCGGCTGGCCCGTTCGGGCGCGCCGGTCAAGCAGGTGCTCACCGACGGGCTCTGCCACCTGGAGGCGCGGATGCTCGCCGGGCACCTGGACGGCTGGCTGCCGCAGGAGTGCCGGCTGCTCTTCGTGGAGAACGTCGGCAACCTGGTCTGCCCGGCCTCCTACGACCTCGGCGAGTCGCTGCGGGTGGTGCTGGCCTCGGTGACCGAGGGCGAGGACAAGCCGCTCAAGTACCCGACCGCCTTCGGGCTGGCCAACCTGGTACTGGTGACCAAGGCCGACCTCGCCGGGCCGGCCGAGTTCGACGAGGCCGCGTTCACGGCGAACGTCCGCCGGGTCAACCCCGGGGTGGAGGTGGTGCACACCTCGGCCCGCACCGGAGACGGAGTCGGGGCGCTGCTGGAGCGGGCCCTGGCGGTGCTGGGCGGCGCCGAGCCGCACCGGCCGGTGATGGCGGCGGCGCCCCACACGCACGGACACGAGCATGAGCACGGGGACGGGGACGGACACACGCACGGGCACGGGCACGGGTCGGCGGCGGTCGGGGAGACCGCGTGACGGCCGGTCACCGGGCACTCGACCGCGAGCGGCGGAGGGTCGCCGTCCGCGGCCTGGTCCAAGGGGTCGGCTTCCGGCCCTTCGTCTTCACCCTGGCCGGTGAACTCGGCCTGGCCGGCAGCGTCACCAACACCGGCGAGGGCGTGCTCGCCGAGGTCGAGGGCAGCCGCGAGGCGGTCGAGGCGTTCTGCCGGCGGGTCGCCGGCGACGCGCCGCCGCTCGCGCACGTGGCCTCCGTCGAGCACACCCCGCTGGCCGTCACCGGCGCGACGGGCTTCGCCATCACCCCGTCCCGCACCGACGGACCCCGGGCCACCCTGATCCCGCCCGACGTCGCCGTCTGCGCCGACTGCCTCGCCGAACTCGCCGACCCGGCCGACCGCCGCCACCGGCACCCGTTCATCAGCTGCACCAACTGCGGACCCCGGCACACCATCGTCACCGGCCTGCCGTACGACCGCGCCAACACCACGATGGCCGGCTTCCCGATGTGTGCGGACTGCGCCCGGGAGTACACCGACCCGGCCGACCGCCGCTTCCACGCGCAACCGGTCGCCTGCCACGCCTGCGGGCCGAGGCTCGCCCTGACCGTGGCCGGGCACGCCGACCTCGCCGACGAGGACGCGCTCACCGAGGCCCGCCGACTGCTCGCCGCCGGGGCGGTCCTCGCCGTCAAGGGCATCGGCGGCTACCACCTGGCCTGCGACGCCCGGGACACCGCGGCCGTCGCCCTGCTGCGCCGACGCAAACGGCGCGGCGACAAGCCGTTCGCGCTGATGGCCCGTGACCTCGCCACCGTCGAGGGCCTGCTGCCGCTCGGCCCCGTCGAGCGGGAACTGCTCACCGGGGCGGTCCGGCCGATCGTCCTGCTGCGCCGCACCGGCGCGGCGCTACCCGGGTTCGACGCGGTGGCCCCGCGCAGCCCCGACCTCGGGGTGATGCTCCCGTACACCCCGCTGCACCACCTGCTGCTCGCCGCGCCCGGCCCGGACCTGCTGGTGATGACCAGCGCCAACCTCTCCGGCGAGCCGATCGTCACCGACGACCGCGAGGCGCTGGAGAAGCTCGCCCCGCTGGTCGACGGCTGGCTCACCCACGACCGGCCGATCCACGTGCCGTGCGAGGACTCGGTGGTGCGGGTGGTCGACGGCGAACAGCTCCCGCTGCGCCGCTCGCGCGGGTACGCGCCACTGCCGCTTCCCCTGCCGGTGCCCGTGCGCCCGGTGCTGGCGGTCGGCGGCGACCTCAAGAACACCTTCGCACTGGCCCGGGACGGCTACGCCTGGCTCTCCGGCCACATCGGGGACATGGACGACCTGGCCACGCTGCGCGCCTTCGACCGCGCGGTCGAGCAGCTCGGCACGGTCAGCGGAGTGCGGCCCGAACTGCTGGTCACCGACCGGCACCCCGGCTACCGCTCGGTGCGGCACGCCGACCGGACCGCCGCCGGCCGGCCGGTGCACCGGGTGCAGCACCACCACGCGCACATCGCCGCCGTGATGGCCGAGCACGGGCTGGACGGCAGCCGGCCGGTGCTCGGCCTGGCCTTCGACGGCACCGGCTACGGCGAGGACGGCGCGATCTGGGGCAGCGAGGTGCTGCTGGCCGACTACGACGGCTTCCGCCGGCTCGCCCACCTCGCCTATGTGCCGCTGCCCGGCGGGGACGCGGCGATCGAGCGCCCGTACCGGACGGCGCTGGCGCACCTGCGGGCCGCCGGGCTGCCCTGGACGGCCGGGCTGCCCCCGGTCCTGGCCTGCCTGCCGGAGGAACTGCGGCTGCTGGAACAGCAGTTGGAGCGCGGCCTGAACACCGTGCCGACCTCCGGCATGGGCCGGCTCTTCGACGCGGTCTCCTCGCTCGCCGGGGTCTGCCAGCGGGCCGGGTACGAGGCCCAGGCGGCGATCGAACTGGAGGGAGCGGCCGCCGGGTTCGGACCGGCGCCGGGCTACCGGTTCGGTCTGCTCGCCCGGGCGGACGGGTGGATCGCCGACCCCGGGCCGGTGCTGGCCGCGGTGGTCGCGGACGTGGTCGCGGGCAGGACCGCCGGACTCGTCGCCGCGCGCTTCCACACCGCGGTGGCCGAGCTGTCCCGACGGATCTGCGCGGCCGCCAGGGAGCGGTACGGCACGACCACGGTGGCGCTCAGCGGCGGCGTCTTCGCCAACGCCCTGCTCTCCTCGGCCTGCGCGCGCGGCCTCGGCGAGGACGGCTTCACCGTGCTGCGGCACCGCCGGGTGCCGCCCAACGACGGAGGGCTGGCGCTCGGCCAGCTGATGGTGGCCGCCCGCTCGGCGGCCACCCGGGAGGAGTGAGAGCGGATGTGCCTGGCAGTGCCCGGCAGGGTGACGGAGATCGGCGAGCGCGACGGGACCCGGATGGCGGTCATGGACTTCGGCGGGGTGGTCAAGGACGTGTGCCTGGAGTACCTGCCCGACCTGGCGGTGGGTGACTACGCGATCGTCCACGTGGGCTTCGCGCTGCAGCGGCTGGACGAGGAGTCGGCCCGGCGCACCCTCGCGCTGTTCGAGGAACTCGGGCTGCTGCAGGAGGAGTTCGGCGACCCGTGGGAGGCGGCGGGGCAGTGGCAGGCGCCGGGGGAGCAGCAGGCGACGGGCGAGCCGAACGCGGCACGAGCGGCTGAGGAGGCCGGACGGTGAAGTACCTGGAGGAGTTCCGGAACCCGGAGCTGGCCGAGGGCCTGCTCGCGGACATCAGGGCCACGGTCACCCGGCCGTGGGCGCTGATGGAGGTGTGCGGCGGCCAGACGCACAGCATCATCCGGCATGCCATCGACCAACTCCTGCCCGACGAGGTGGAGTTGATCCACGGACCGGGGTGTCCGGTGTGCGTCACGCCGCTGGAGGTGATCGACCGCGCGCTGGCGATCGCCGCCAGGCCCGGGGTCGTCTTCTGCTCCTTCGGGGACATGCTGCGGGTGCCCGGCACCGACCGCGACCTGTTCCGGGTCCGCAGCGAGGGCGGAGACGTCCGGGTGGTCTACTCGCCGCTCGACGCGCTGCGGATCGCGCGGGAGAACCCGGACCGGGAGGTGGTCTTCTTCGGCATCGGCTTCGAGACCACCGCGCCGCCGAACGCCATGGCCGTCCACCTGGCCCGCAAGCAGGGTCTGCGGAACTTCAGCATGCTGGTCTCGCACGTCCGGGTGCCACCGGCGATCGACGCCATCATGGGGTCGCCGGACTGCCGGGTCCAGGGCTTCCTCGCCGCCGGGCACGTGTGCAGCGTGATGGGCACCGACGAGTACCCGGCGCTCGCCGAGCGCCACCGGGTGCCGATCGTGGTCACCGGCTTCGAACCGCTGGACATCCTGGAGGGGATCCGGCGCACCGTACGGCAGTTGGAGCGCGGCGAGCACCGGGTCGACAACGCCTACCAGCGGGCCGTCCGACCGGAGGGCAACCCGGCGGCACGCGCCATGCTGGAGGACGTCTTCGAGGTGACCGACCGCGCCTGGCGGGGCATCGGCGTGATCCCGCTCAGCGGCTGGCGGCTCTCGCCGCGCTACCGCGACCACGACGCCGAACACCGCTTCGACGTCACGGGGATCACCACCCGCGAACCCGCGGCGTGTCGCAGCGGCGAGGTGCTGCAGGGCCTGCTGAAGCCGCACCAGTGCGAGGCCTTCGGCACGCTGTGCACCCCGCGCACCCCGCTCGGCGCGACCATGGTCTCCAGCGAGGGCGCCTGTGCGGCGTACTACCTCTACCGGCGGCTGAGCATGCCGCAGGGCACTCCGCTGGGCACGCCGCAGGGCACGCCGCAGGGCACGCCGATCGCCGCGGAGGCGGTGAGCACCGTTGGCTGACACCGAGATCCTCACCGGCGCGGCCCCCGAGGCCCCGCCCGCGCCCGACTTCTCCGGCTGGAGCTGCCCGCTGCCGCTGCGCGACCACCCCCGGGTGGTGATGGGGCACGGCGGCGGCGGGGCGATGTCCGCCGAACTGGTGGAGCACCTCTTCGCCCCGGCCTTCGGCGGACCGGCCCTCGCCGGGCTCGGTGACTCCGCCGTGCTGGAGCTCGGCGGCGCCCGGCTCGCCTTCTCCACCGACTCCTACGTCGTGCGGCCGCTGTTCTTCCCGGGCGGCAGCATCGGCGACCTCGCCGTCAACGGGACGGTCAACGACCTGGCGATGAGCGGCGCCCGGCCGGCCTACCTCTCCTGCGGGTTCATCCTGGAGGAGGGCGTGGAGATGTCCGTGGTCGACCGGGTGGCCCGGGCCCTCGGCGCCGCGGCCCGGACGGCCGGGGTCGAGGTGGCCACCGGGGACACCAAGGTGGTCGAGGCCGGGCGGGGCGACGGCGTCTACCTGAACACCGCCGGGATCGGGCTGGTACCCGCCGGGGTCGACATCCGGCCGCAGCGGGCCGTCCCCGGCGACGTGGTGATCGTCAGCGGGCCGATCGGCCTGCACGGCGTCGCGATCATGAGCGTCCGGGAGGGCCTGGAGTTCGGCGTCGAGGTGCGCAGCGACTGCGCCGCGCTCGGCGGCCTGGTCGAGGCGATGCTGGCCGTCACCCCGGACCTGCACGTGCTGCGCGACCCCACCCGGGGCGGGCTGGCGGCGGCGCTCAACGAGATCGCGACCGCCGCCGGGGTGGGCGTGACGCTGAGCGAGCGGGCCGTCCCCGTCCCGGACGCGGTGGCCAACGCCTGCGCCCTGCTGGGGCTGGACCCGATGTACGTCGCCAACGAGGGCAAGCTCGTCGCCTTCGTGCCGCGCGGGCAGGCGGACGCCGTCCTCGCCGCCATGCGCGCCCACCCGCTCGGCGCACAGGCGGTGGTGATCGGCGAGTGCGTCGAGGACCACCCCGGCATGGTCGTCGCCCGGACGGGCTTCGGCGGCACCCGGGTGGTGGACCTGCCGATGGGCGAACAGCTGCCGCGGATCTGCTGACGGCGCGTGCGCACCGCCGCCCCGGGGGAACCGCCTCCGGGGCGGCGGTCGTACGGCGGGCTCGCCCGGCTCGGTCCGTCGAACCCGGCTGGGTCCGTCGAACCCGGCTGGGTCCGTCGAACCCGGCTGGGTCCGTCGAACCCGGCTGGGTCCGTCGAACCCGGCTCCGTCGGCCGAACCCGGATACGCTGAGCACGGAGGCCCCGGGCCCGCCCTGACGGACGGACGGCGGCCGGAGCGGCGCGGCACGGTGCGGCGCGGCGCGGCATGGTGCGGAGGTGCGTGGTGCCGGAGGACAGCAGGCCGCGGCGGTGCGGTGTCCGGCGGTCCGGACCGCACGCCCGGCTCGGTGCGCCGCCCGCGCACGGCGACTGACGGGACACCACGACCGTGCGCGCCGCCGACGCCGAAGTCGAGATCGTCATCACCGTGCCCAACCACGGCATCGGCCTGTGGATGGTCGGCGCGTTCGTCGTCACCTTCGTGGGCACCCGCGTGATCACCCGGCTGATCCGGGCCGGCCGCGGGCCCTTCCGCAACGTCGAGGTCGGCGGCACCCACGTGCACCACCAGGTGTACGGGATCATCGCGATGCTGGTGGCCGGCGCGATGGAGTTCGCCTACCGCCCGGACACCCCCGGGGCACAGATCCTGGCCGCGCTGTTCGGCGCCGGCGCCGCCCTCACCCTCGACGAGTACGCGCTGTGGCTGCACCTGGAGGACGTCTACTGGAGCCACGAGGGCCGCAAGTCCGTCGACGCGGCCTTCCTCGCGGTGGCGGTCGGCCTGCTGCTGGTGGCCGGCTTCAACCCGTTCTCCGACTCCGGCCGGGGCGCCGCCGCCAACGCGGCCTTCGCCGCGCTGCTGCTGGTCGACCTGTTGTTCTCCGTCGGGGCGATCCTCAAGGGCAAGACGGCGACCGGGGTGATCGGGCTGCTGGTGCCCCTGGTGTCGGTGGTCGCCTGTCTGCGCCTGGCCAAGCCGGACTCGCCGTGGGCCCGCTGGCGCTACCGGCCGGATTCGCGCCGGGCCGAGCGCGCGCTGCGCCGCTACCCGCCCGGCCGGCGGACCCGGATGGACGCCCTGAAGGACTTCGTCGGGGGCGTCCCCAAGCAGTGAGGCCCCGGGCGGGCGGCGGAGCGCTCCGCGGTCAGCCCAGGAAGCGGTGCAGGGAGTCCGCCATCGCATGGACGAAGCGCTCCCGGGTCTCCTCGGGCACCAGGTCGAGGGACAGGTACGGGTTGAGGTCCTCCAGCTCGACCAGCAGCAGGCGCCCGTCCGGCGCCCGGCAGGCGTCCACCCGCTGGATCCCGTGGTCGAGCGTGTTCCAGTCGACGAAGCTCCGGGCGAAGTCGAGGTCGGCCGCGCTCGGCTCGTACGGCTCCAGCACCCAGCGGCGGTCCGGGTCGGGCGCGTGGAGGGCGTACTGGAAGGTGTCGTCCACGAAGTAGAAGGAGACCTCGTAGCGGAAGTCGATCCGCGGCTGCACCAGCAGCCCGCCCCACTCGACGCCGTCCAGTTCCCCGCGGGTGAGGAAGCGCAGACCTATGCTGTCGGCGCCCTCCTCGGGCTTGACCGCGTAGCGTTCGGCGACGGGCAGCCGGGCGAGGTCCTGCGGCCGGTCGACGGTGGGGATGACCGGGAGGCCCGCCGCGGTGAGGTCGAGCAGGTAGCGCTTGCCGGCCATGTCGCCCCGGCCGGTCAGCGGGTTGTAGACCCGTACGCCGGCTGCCACGGCCTCGGCGCGGAAGCGGGCGTACTCCTCGCGGTAGTGCAGCACCGGCCCGCTGTTGCGCACCACGACCGCGTCGAAGCGGCCCATCAGGGACCGGGCGTCGAGCGGGTGGCACAGGGCGAGGTCGAACCACTCCCGCAGCCGGGAGGTGAGGAAGACGTCCTCGTCGCCGTAGCGGCGGCCGCGGGCCGGGTAGGCGAGGTCGGTCACGTACAGCAGGCTGGGGCGGTCGGGCACGGCGCTCCCTCGGTCGGTGGTGGGGGAGCGAATCTACCGGCCGGGCGGGCGGCCGCCCGGCCGGGGGCTTCCGGCGGGTGTGCGCGGGGCCGGAGCCTCAGTCCTGGAAGGTCCGTTCGTCCAGCAGGTCGAGGTTGCGGAAGGTCGGCGGGCCGTCGCACAGCGCCGCGACCCGGGCGGCGAACTCGGCGGTCTCCGGGCGGGCGGAGTTCTCCATCGCCACCTCGTGGGAGGGGAACTCCACGATGTTCAGGTACACGTCGTTTCCGTCGCGGTCTCGGGTCTGCAGGGACCGGGTCGCCAGACGGTGGCCCGCGTTCTTCTCGACCCAGCTGTCGAGCAGGGCGTTGAACTCGTCGATGCGACTCGTCCGGTACTCGATGATCTGGATGAACCTCACGGGTCGGCCTCCTCGGCTCGGCGCAGGGCAGTAAGTTGCCCCCTCCAGGGTCGCCCCGGAGGTCGAGCCCGGCCACCGCGAACGGCGTCGGACGGTCGCGGCGTCGGCGCCCGGGCACCGGGCGGCTCCCGGACCTCGCGGGGCGGGCCTGATCGGGCGGCCCGGTCCGGCCCGGTCCGGCGCGGTCCGGTGCGGGATGCGCGTTGCGCCGTCGGAGTGCAGGGTGGACGGGTAGGTCCGGCCACCGGTGGACGTCCGGGGGAGCCGAGAACGATCGAAGGAGACCCCCATGCCGACCAGGAAGCTCCTCGGCCGGGCTCTGGCCCTGACCGCCCTCGCCGCCCTGCCGGCCGCCGCGTTCACGCTGCCGACGCCGGCGGTCGCCGCGGTGGCCCCCGCCGTCTCCGGCCCGCAGGCGGTGGCGGTTGCCGTACCGACGTCCTTCGTCGACCTGCCCAGCCGCCCGCTGCCGACCGACCACGCGCCCCACCGGATCACCGTCACGTACCGCAACCCGACGGCGGCGGACCAGACCGTCGCCCCGCAGATCCTCGTCGAATCACCCGACGACGGGCCCTTCCTCAGCCCGGCGAACGTCAAGCTGGAGGTGCTGAGCGGCGGCCACTGGAGGACCGTGCCGCTGGGCAGCCAGACCGGCACGCTGTTCACCAGCCTGACCTCGGCGAAGCTGGTCCTGCACGGCCACCACACCCTGACGCAGCACTACCGGCTCACCGTGCTGAAGGCCTCGCCGGGCACGATCCAGCCCCGGGTGGCGCTGTACGGCTGACGCCCTCGGGACCGGGCGCGGGCGGGTTCACCAGTCGCGGCGGTCGGCCGGGGTGCCGAGGCCGGCGCGCAGGTGGCGGACGAGGGCGCGGCGCAGCTCCCGGTCGTGCTCGGTCTCGACGGAGAGGTCGAGCTGGACGATGTCCACGCCCGCCGAGCGGAGCAAACCGATGCGGGCCGCGACGGTGGCCGGGGAGCCGGCGTAGGCGGCGGTGAGGGAGCGGCGGATGTAGGCGGCCACCTGCTCGTCGCCGTGGTCGGGGTCGGAGCGGCCGCGCTCGCGGTCGCGGTCGAGCTGCACGGCCTCGCGCCAGCGGCCGCCGGCGCCGCCGGAGGTGAGGCGCAGGGCGTCCCGGCGCAGTCGGCGGACACGGTCGCGGGCCTCCTCGTCGGTGTCGGCGAGGACGACGGTGACGTGCCGCCAGATCCGCAGTGAGCGGCCGTGGACGGCGGCCGCGGCGCGGGCCTCGGCGATCCGCCGCCGGGTGTCGGGCAGGGGCAGCGGGCCGACGGCGTACACCTGCGCGTAGCGGGCGGCGAGGTCGAGGCCCTGCGGCGAGGAGCCGCCGAAGGAGAGCAACTCGCCGCCCGGTCCGGGGTGCAGGCCGGGGCGCGCGGCGGCCACGGTGTAGAACTCGCCCTTGTGGTCGATGTCCCGGTCGGCGGCCAGGTAGCGGGTGAACAGGTCGAGGTACTCCTCGGCCCGGCGGTAGCGCTCGGCCTTGTCGAGGAGGTCGCCGTCGCGGGCCGTGTCGCGGTCGCTGGAGCCGATGACGACGTGCGCGGCCGCCCGTCCGCCGGAGAGGCGGTCCAGGGTCGCCAGCGAGCG
Source organism: Kitasatospora sp. NPDC097691 (assembly GCF_040302665.1). Taxonomy (NCBI): domain Bacteria; kingdom Bacillati; phylum Actinomycetota; class Actinomycetes; order Kitasatosporales; family Streptomycetaceae; genus Kitasatospora; species Kitasatospora sp. NPDC097691. Next base: position 160,628 of record NZ_JBEORY010000002.1, read on the forward strand.
GGCGGCCACGGTGGGGGCGGTGGTGCCGACCCGGTGGGCGACGGCGATGCGCAGCCGGCTGGTGGCGGCCAGTGCCCAGGACGCCACCAGCCAGGGGTCGGGCCACGAACTGGACTGCACCACCAGGGCGCTGTCCAGTCCGTCCTCCTCGTTCTCGCGCGCGGTGCGGGCGACGTACACGGGGTCTGCGGTGCGGTCGCGGCCGTCGGGAGCCCAGCGCAGGGCCTGGCGCTCCTGCGGGGTGCTGCCGGGGACGGGGGCGGCGCGGACCCCGCCGCGGATCTCCAGGGGCATGGGCGCTCCTCGGTGGGAACTCGGACGGGAACGGACGGGAACGGACGGGAACTCGGACGGGAAGGGAAGGGACGTGAAGGGGGCGGGGCGGGTCAGCGGGCGGCCGGGCCGAGCCGGGCCAGGGTGTCGAGCAGCCTCGCCCGGCTGACGAACACCTCGGGCGGCAGCGAGACGTACAGCTGGATGGTGGTGACGCCCGGGCGGTGGTAGGCGAGGATGCGCTCGCGGCACTCCTCCGGGGAGCCGCTGACGAAGAGCCCGTCGACGACTTCGTCCGGCAGCGCCTTCTGGGCGCCCTCCGGGTCCCCCGAGGCCCACAGGCGGTGCGTCTCGGCGAGCAACTCGCCGTGGCCCAGCCACTCGTGGAACTTCCGGTACGGCTCGCGGTTGAGGATCCAGGCCAGGAACGGCCGGGTGGCGCGGTGGGCGTAGTCGGTGTCCTCGGTGGGGCAGACGAAGACCTTCACCACCAGTTCCTTGCCGGGCGGCTGCGGGCCGACGGTGTCCAGGATCTTCGGCACGTCGTGCGGGAACAGCAGGTTGGTGATGGCGCCGTCCCCCTCGGTGAAGCCGAGCTTGAGCATGGTGGGCCGCAGCGCGCCCAGGATCACCTTGACCGGCTCGGCGGGCGGGTGCGGCAGCCGGTAGCCGGTGATGTCGAAGGTGTCGAACCCGCCGGTGACGTACTCGCCGCGCAGGGCCCGGGTGACGAAGCGCAGCACGTCCCGGGTGCGCTTGAACGGCTCGTCGAAGGGGATGCCGTTGATGTCGGTGACGTGCGCGGGGACGGAGGCGCCGATGCCCAACAGGAGGCGTCCGGGCGCGAGTTGGGCGAGTGTCGCGGCGGTCTGGGCGAGCACCGCCGGGCCGCGGGTGTGCACCGGGACGATGCCGGTGGCGATCCGCAGCGAGGGGGACCACGCCGCGGTGGCGGCCAGCGGGGTGAAGGCGTCGGTGCCGCCGCCCTCGGCGCTCCACACGTCGGTGTAGCCCAGGTCGGGCAGCCGTTCCACCAGGAAGCGGTGCCGGTCGATCGTCAGACCCGGCAGGGGCAGGGTGATGCCCCACTTGGGCGGCTCGGTCTCGGTGTGGTGGTGCGGGGGGTGCGGGGTGGTCATCGGGCGGGTGTCCGTTCTGTAGGGCCGGGGGGTTGGTCAGCCGACCCAGACCGTGGTCAGGTCGAGGAACCAGGACTGTGGCTGGACGAGCCCGTGCACCTTCGGTGAAAGGGCCCGCGGATTACGGTCGTTGACCACGAACAGCCAGGGTGCGTCCTGGGTGACGAGCGCGAGGGCCTTGCGGTAGCCGGCCTGTCGGGCGGCCTGGTCGGCATCGGCGGCCGAGGCGGCGAGCAGGTGGTCGACCTGCGGGTTCGTGTAGTGGCCGGTCCAGAACGGGCTCGTGGAGCCGATGAACAGCGGCAGCAGCGCCTCGGACTGGAACAGCGTGGTGGACTGCGCGACGGCGTCGGAGCCGAGCGCCACCCGGCCCTTGGCCTCGGCGCCGACCAGGGTGGTCCAGTCGGTGGTGCGCAGTTCGACCTTGATGCCGACGGCGGCGAGGTCCCGCTGGACGGCCTCGGCGATCGGCACCGGCAGCAGGTTGCCGCTGCCGCCGGTGGGCACGGTGACGGAGGTGGTGAAGCCGTTCGGGACGCCGGCCTCGGCCAGCAACTGCCGGGCCTTGGCCGGGTCGTGGGAGTAGGCGTCCCCGGCGGGGTCGTAGGCCGCGGTGGCGCGCGGCGCGGCCTGGTAGGCGGGGTCGGCGGTGCCGTGCAGCAGTTTCTGGGCGATGGCCTCGCGGTCGATGGCGTAGTTGGCGGCCCGGCGCACCCGCGGGTCGTCCCAGGGGGCCTTGGAGGTGTCCAGGATCCAGTACCAGAGGTGGTCGTAGCTGTTGGTGGCGATGGTGACGCCGTCGGACTCGAGGCTGTCGATGTCGTCCGGATTCGGGTACTCGATCCAGTTCGCGCCGCCGGAGCGCAGGGCCGCGGTGCGGGCGGCGGCGTCCGGCAGCGCCTTGACCACGAGCCGGTCGAGCTTCGGGGCCCCGCGCCAGTAGTCCTTGTTGGCGGCGAGCTCGATCTGCTGGCCCTCGGTCTGCGAGACGAAGGAGAACGGGCCGGTGCCGACCGGGTGCCGGGCGAAGTCCGCCGAGCCGGACTTGCGGACGGCGGTGGGGCTGGCGATCAGGACGTGTGCGAGGTCCTCCGGGAAGTGGCCGTTGGGCTCCTTGGTGACCAGTTCGACGTGGTCGGCGTCGGTCTTGCGGTAGGAGACGATGTCGCCCGCGTACTCCGCGGCGGCGGCGCCGAGGGCGTCGGTGTACTCGGGGCTGCCCTTGTCGAGGTAGCGAGCCAGGTTGAAGACCACGGCGTCGGCGTCGAAGGGGGTGCCGTCCTGGAACTTCACGCCCTTGCGGAGGGTGAAGGTCCAGGTCGTGCGGTCGGCCGCGACCTGCCAGTCGGTGGCGAGGGCGCCGGTGACCGCCGGCGGCTTGTCGGTGTCCTTCAGCAGCTCGTAGCGGGTGAGGCCCTCGTACAGCTGGAAGGAGACCAGCCGCTTGCCCTCGAAGCCCGCGCCGCCGATCACGGTGTCGGTGTTGGGCAGCTTGCCGGTGGCGCCGATGACCAGGGTCCCGCCGCGGCCGGCGCCGCCGCCCGCCCCGGTGGAGCCGTCGCCGGAGCCGCCGGGCCCGGCGCAGCCGGCCGCCGCGGCGAGCAGGGCGACGGCGGCCGGCAGGGCGACGGCTCTGGAGCAGGTACGGGCGGTGCGCGTCATGGTGATTCCTCGTCAGATACGGTCGGTGGAGCGGTGGTTCGTCGTGTCGGGCGGTCGTAGCGCGGGCGGGGCGGTGCCGGTGGCGGCGTCCAGCAGGGCCCGGGTGTACGGGTGTGCGGGGGAGTCCCAGAGGCGGTCGGCGGGGCCCTCCTCGACCACCAGGCCGTGCCGCAGCACCAGCACCCGGTGGGCGAGGCGGCGTACGACGGCGAGGTCGTGGGAGATGAACAGGTAGGCCAGGCCGGTGCGTTCGCGCAGCTCGGTGAGCAGGTCGAGCAGGCGGGCCTGCGCGCTGCGGTCCAGGGCGGAGGTCGGCTCGTCGCAGACCAGCAGGTCGGGCCCGGTCGCCAGGGCCCGGGCGACGGCCACCCGTTGCAGCTGCCCGCCGGACAGCTCGCGCGGGAAGCGGGCGGCGAGCGCGGGCTCCAGACCGACCTGCGCGAACAGCCGGGCGACGGCCGCGGCGCGCTCGGCCCGCGGGGTGCCGTGCAGCCGCAGCGCGAAGGCGACCGCCTCCCCGGCCCGCAGGCTCGGGTTGAGCGAGCCGCGCGGGTGCTGCGGGACGAACTGCAGCCGGCCCCGCAGCGCGCGGTCGGCCCGGCCGCGCAGCCGGTACGGGTCGCGGCCTGCGAAGCGGACGGTGCCGGAGTCGGGGGCGAGCAGGCCGAGGGCGAGGCGGGCCAGGGTCGACTTCCCGGAGCCGGACTCGCCGACCAGGCCGACGGTCTCGGCGGGGGCGACGGTGAGGCTGACGCCCTGCAGGGCGGCCCGGCCGCCGTAGCGCTTTCCGACGTCGTCCAGGGCGAGCAGGGGAGGTGTGGTGTCCCGGTTCATCGGCGGGCTCCCGGTTCGGCGGCCACCAGGGCGGCGGTGAAGGCGTGGTCGGGCCGGTGGAGCACCCGCTCGGCCGGGCCGAGCTCGACGACCCGGCCGGCCCGCATGACCGCGACCGTGCCGCCGATCCGGCGGGCCACCGCGAGGTCGTGGGTGACCAGCAGCAGCGCGATGCCGCAGTCGGCGCGCAGCGTCCCGAAGAGGTCCAGGATCCGGCCGCGGACCAGGGCGTCCAGCGCGGTGGTCGGCTCGTCCGCGACCAGCAGCTCCGGGCCGCAGCAGATCGCGAGGGCGATCGCGGCGCGCTGGCGCAGGCCGCCGGACAGCTCGTGCGGGTACGCCCGGGCGACCCGCTCCGGATCCGGGACGCCGGCGGTGGCGAGCAGCCCGGGGACCGCGGCGCGGGCGGCCCGCCGACCGTCGGCGATCCCGTGCCGGCGCAGCACCTCGGCGAGCTGCGGGCCGATCCGGCGCAGCGGGTCGAGCGAGGCGCCCGGGTCCTGCGGCACGTAGCCGATCCGCCGGCCGCGGACGTCGCACAGGGCGCGCTCGTCGAGCGCCCGCAGGTCCGTCCCGGCGAGGCGGACGGCCCCGGTGACGGCGGCGCCGCGCCCGGGCAGCCCGAGCACCGTGCGGGCGACGGTGGTCTTGCCGCTGCCGGACTCGCCGAGCAGCACCAGGGCGCCGCCGGCCGGCAGGGCGAGGGAGACCCCGTCGACGGCCCGGACACCTCCCGGGTACACGACCGACAGACCGTCGATCTCCAGCAGGGCACTCATCGGACCACCTGCTCGGCCGTGCGGGCCGGCCCGGGCCGGGTGGCCCGCGGCAGGTGGGCGGCCCCGTCGCCGATGCGGGTGCGCAGCGCCTCGCCGAGGGTGTTGAACACCACCGAGACGGCGAGGATGACGAGGGCCGGCAGCACCGCCACCCAGGGGTGGGTGAGCAGCGAGGGCCGCAGCTCGTCCAGCATCGCGCCCCACTCGGCCGTCGGCGGGGCGACCCCGAGCCCGAGGAAGGACAGCCCGGCGGCGTACACGACGGCCAGCCCCACCAGCGAGGAGGCGTACACCAGCACCACCGGTGCCACCACGGGGGCGACCTGGCGCAGCACCAGCGCGCCCCGGCCGGCGCCGCTGACCCGGGCGGCCTCCAGGTACTCGGAGGCGTGGATCCGCCGGGTCTCGGTGAACGCGACCCGGGCCACGGCGGGGGTGAGCACCACGGACAGCGCGAGCACGGTCGCGCCCAGGCCGGGGGTGAGCAGCGAGGCGACGGCGATCGCCAGCAGCACCCCGGGGAAGGCGTAGAGCACGTCCAGCGTGCGCAGCAGGGCCTGCTCGGTGAAGCGGCCCCCGAGCCCGGCCGTGATGCCGAGCAGCGTGCCGGCGACGGTGGCGACGGTGACCGGCACGAGCCCGCCGGTGAGCGAGGCGCGCCCGGCCCAGATCAGCCGGCTCAGCAGGTCGCGGCCCTGCCCGTCGGTGCCGAGCGGGTGCCCGGGGCTGCCGGGGTCGAGCAGCCGGTCCGCGAGCCGTCCGGCGGCCGGGTCGTACGGGGCGACCAGCGGCGCGGCGAGGGCGAGCAGGACGAGCAGCACGGCGAGGGCGCCGGGTACGGCCGGGCCGAGGTTGCGTCTGAGCCACGGAACCGACACGTCAGATCCTCACCCGCGGGTCGATCGCCGCGTGCGCCGCGTCCACCAGGACGTTGACGCCGACGAACGCGACCGCCACCACCAGCACCCCGCCCTGCACCAGGGGCAGGTCGCGGGCGGTGAGCGCGTCGTACAGCAGCCGGCCGATGCCGGGCCAGGCGAACAGGGTCTCCACGAAGACCACCCCCTCCAGCAGGTAGGCGAGTTGCAGGCCGCCGATGGTCAGCAGCGCGGGCGAGGCGTTGTGCACGCAGTGCCGCAGCACGGCGGCCGGGCGCAGGCCGCGGGCACGAAGCGAGTCGGCCAGCTCACCGGCCAGGACGGTGCCCAGCGACGCCCGGAACACCCGCGCGGTCAGCCCGAGCGGCACGAGCGCGGCGGCGACCGCCGGCAGGACCAGGTGCCGGGCCAGGTCGGCCGGGCCGCCGGAGCCGAACACGTCGTGGGTGCCGCCGGCCGGCAGCCAGCGCAGTCCGACCGCGAAGACCGCGATCAGCAGCAGCGCCACCGAGTACTGCGGGGCGGACACCGCGAGGGTGGACAGCGCGCCGGAGATCCGGCCGGCGGGGCCGCGCGGGCGCAGCGCACCGAGGGCGCCGAGCGCCACCCCGCCGACCAGCACCAGCAGGAACGCGGCCGCGGTCAGGGTGAGCGTCTGGCCGAGGGCGGGGAGCAGCAGGTCGGCGACCGGGCGCTGGCCCGAGACGGAGGTGCCGAGGTCGCCGGTGAGCGCGTGGCCGAGCCAGTCGGCGTAGCGGACGGGCAACGGCTGGTCCAGGCCCAGCCGTTCGGCGAGCGCCCGGCGGGCCTCGGGCGGCGCGCCCGGGCCGAGGAAGGCGGCGACCGGATCGCCGGGGACGAGCGCGACGGTCGCGAAGACGACGACGGTGACGCCGAGCAGCGTGGGGACGGCCGGCAGGAGCCGGCGCAGCAGGAACCCGGTCACCCGTCGGCCCTCCGGGACGGGGCGCCGGGCGGGCCTGCGGCGGGCCGGTGGGGCGGGGCGGGCATGGCGGTGCTGCTCCTTGGAGTCATGGGTGATTGGCCGTCAGTTCGGCTGCAGGGCACGGGTGTTCGGCCAGATGGGGCGGGGGTCGTCGCCGGCCGTCGGGGCGCCGTCGCGACGGCCGAGGCCGCTTGGAGGAGCGTTGCGGACGGACGGCCCGGACAGCCAGTCAGTTCCTGATGCTGTTACCCGTGGTCACAGGATCCGTGGTGGCGGGAGCGTCACTGCCCGGGCTGCCGGAGCCCGGTCCCGTCCTTGACCTGCACAAGGAACCGGACCTAGGGTTCCCGGCATGGCTATCCGGCGGACCGACTTCACCCTGGTGGGGATCGGCGGCTCGTGGCACCGCAGGTCCTTCGACGAGCTCTGTCGACCGCGCGCCGCGCGCTGACCGCCCCGGTCCACACCCGCCGCGGTCGGCGCCCCCTCCTCTCCCGGATCCGCGCCCGACGCCCGTCGCGTCCCCGACGGATCCCTGTCGCAGCACACCGCGTCCATGGGGGCCGACCGGCCACCAGCTAGGGGGACCGCATCGCCATGCCACACCACAGACGTCCAGCCTCCGTCCCCGGAGGTGCCCGATGGCGGCAGTGAGCACCTTCACCGCACCGACGGGCCTGACCGGACCGACCGCCCCGGCCGGCCCGAGCCTCCCGACCGGCCCGCGCGGCCGGCGGCTTCCCGCCCGCCGCGGCGCCTGCGGCGGCGGCACCGGTGCGGGGGACGCCCCCGCCACCGGGCAGGCCCGGCCGCACGCCGAGACCGACAACCCGCTCGACCTGATCGCCGGTCACCAGCTGCTGGCCGAACCGGCGCCGCCCGCCGGGAGCCGGGCGGCCGCCGGCTGCGGCTGCGGCCACCCGATGTGCGTGGACGAGGCCCGCGACCGCACCGCGCTCGCCCGGGTGCTCCTGGTCGAGCGGCACTCCGTGGCCAGCGCCGGGCTGCGCAGCGTGCTGGCGGCCGCGCCCGGCCTGACGGTGGTCGGCTCCACCGGCGACCCGCTGCGCGCGGTGGCGGCCGTGCGCCGCATCGCCCCCGACGTCGTGCTGCTCGGCCGCGGCGCGAGCCTGGAGGAGGACCTGGCGGCCGTGGTGGCACTGCGCGGACCGGACGGGGCGCCCGACGCGCGGGTCCTGCTGCTGCGCCGGGCCGAGTCGACCGCCGAGGCGAGCCGGATGCTGCTGGCCGGAGCCAGCGGGTGCTTCCCGCTCGACCTGGCCGGGGAGCGGATCATCGGTGCGGTCCAACTCGCCGCGGCCGGCGGGTCGGTGTTCCTGCCGGCGCCGCCCCCTGCCCGGATCCACGCGGCGGCCCCCGCGCGGCACCTCGGCGAGCTGCCGCCGCAGCGGGCCGGACTGACCGAGCGCGAGCGGGAGGTGCTGGTCAAGCTGGGGCACGGGCTGAGCAACGCCGAGATCGGGCGTGAACTCGCCCTGGCCGAGGCCACCGTGAAGAAGCACCTCACCCAGGCCATGCGCAAGATCGGGCAGCCCGACCGGCTGCGCGCCGCGCTCTACGCCCACCGTCACGGGCTCGCCGGGTAGTCCGGCCGCCCACACACGGAGACACACAGGTACCGCCCGAGGGCGGGTCCCGCCGGTACGCGGGGCCCGCCCTTCGTCGTGCCCGGGGCCCGTCGTGCCCGGGGCCCGCCCTTCGTCGTGCCCGGGGCCCGTCGTGCCCGGGGCCCGTCGTGTCCGGGGGAGAGCTGGTGCAGGGCTCGGCCGGGCGACCTTCGGAGCATCCGTACGGCGACGATCGGCGCCCTGACCGGCGCCGTTCGGGGCTACCGGGGCGCCCGGGCCGCTTCGTAGCGTGGCGGGAACGACGACCACACGACGGTCCGAAGGATCGTTCAGCCGAAGGGAGATGGCCCGATGGGGGGTGTGTCCGACGGGACCGGAGCCGCGACCGGCTCCGCTGCCCGGGCGGGCGGCGAGGCCGGCCCGCGCACGGCGGTCCTGGCAGCCGCGAGCCAACGACACCCCGGTGCGGAGGCGCCGAGGTCCCCGTACCGGGGGATGCCGGACGCCGAGCGGTCCGCGCTCTGGCGGCAGCGGCTGCACGAGGCCGAGGCCGGTCTGACGCGGTACCTGGTGTCACGCGGGGACGAACTGCACCTCACCGACTGGTTCGTCCTGCAGTCCGAGCTCTTCGCCGACCTGCCCGCGCCGGACGCGCCGGCCGTCGAGTGGCAGCGGGTGTTCTTCCGTGACCAGGCGCTGATGGAACGCTTCCTCGTCCTGCGCTACGGCGAGCAGGTGCTCGGCGACTGGGCCAGGTCCAACGCCGAGGTGCACCGCGAGGTCGAGCCCGACCACGGCCGGGGCGCCGCCGACCCGATCCACCGGATCGCCCGGCAGGCCGAACTGTACGGCTCGCACTACGAGTTCGACGACGACGCGCAGCCCGGCCCCGAGCACGCGGCGCTCACCATCACGCACTGCGCGATCTGGGACTACCGCGAGAAGGCCCGGCGCTCGGGCGTCCGGCTGACCCTCGCCTCGCCCTGCACCTACTGCACCGAGGCGCTGTCCGCCAACATCCGTGCCAAGGGCTACCGGCCGGCGCACCGGCTGACCCACGGCCCGACCGGCCACGGCTGCCGCTGGGAGTCCGCGACCGCGACCGCGACCGCGGCCGAGACCGAGACCGCGACCGGGTCCGCGACCGCGACCGGGTCCGCGACGGCGACCGCGACCGCGGCCGGGTCCGCCTCGTCCGCCGGAACGACCGAGGCCGCCGCCACCGACGAACCCGGGGAGTCCTGAGATGTGCGGAATCACCGGCTGGATCGACTGGGACACCGACCTGCTCCACCAGGCCCGGACCGTCCGGGAGATGACCGCCACCCTGGCCTGCCGGGGCCCGGACGCGGACGGCGTCCGGCTCTTCCGGCACGCCGCCCTCGGCCACCGCCGGCTGTCCGTGATCGACCCGGACGGCGGCGCCCAGCCCCTCGCCGACCGCCCCGGACCGGACCCGGCAGCCGTCCTCACCTACAACGGCGAGCTCTACAACCACCGCGAGCTGCGCACCGAACTGGAGGCCCTCGGCCACGTCTTCCGGACCCGCTCCGACACCGAGGTGGTCCTGCGCGCCCACCTCCAGTGGGGCAGGTCCGCGCCGACCAGGTTCAACGGCATCTACGCCTACGCCCTGTGGGACACCCGCCGCGAGGAGCTGCTGCTCGTCCGCGACCACCTCGGCATCAAGCCGCTGTACTGGCACGCCCACCGCAGCGGCGTGCTGTTCGGCTCCGAGCCGAAGGCGGTGCTCGCCAACCCGCTGTTCCGCGCCGAACTGGACGCCGAGGGCATCGCCGAGCTGTTCGCGCTGCCCGCCGCGCCGAGCGCCGGCCACGGGATCTTCCGCGGCCTGCACGAGGTCCGGCCCGGCCACCTGGTGGTCGTCACCCGCGCCGCCACCCGCGAAGTCCGGTACTGGCGGCCGGAGTCCGCCGAGCACCGGGACGACGCCGCGACCACCCGGCGGACCGTCCGGGAACTGCTCGCCGACGCCGTCGAACGGCAGCTGATCAGCGACGTGCCGCTGTGCACCCTGCTCTCCGGCGGCGTCGACTCCAGCGCCGTCACCGCGCTGGCCGCCGCCGCCCGCGAACGCGCCGGCCAGGGCAAGATCACCAGCTTCTCCGTCGACTTCCCCGGCAGCGCCGACCGCACCCCCGACGCCTGGCGGACCACCCGCGACGCCCCCTACGTGGAGGCCGCCGCCGAGCACATCGGCACCCTGCACACCACCGTCCTGGTGCCCGACGACGACCTGCTGGACGCCCGCGACGCCGTCCTGCGGGCCCGCGACCGCCCGGGGTGGGGCGAGATGGACGCCTCCCTGCACCTGCTCTTCCGCGAGGTGCGGCGGCGCTCCACCGTCGCGCTCTCCGGCGAGGCCGCGGACGAGATCTTCGGCGGCTACCCCTACTTCCACGACGCCGACGCGATCGGCGCGGCGACCTTCCCGTGGCTGCACGGCAAGGCCACCCCGGCGGACCTGCTGCGCGCGGACGTCCGGGCCGAGGTGCGCCCCCAGGAGTACACCGCCGCCGCGTACCACCGCTCGCTCGGCGAAGTGCCGCGCCTGCCCGGCGAACCGGCCCGCGACGCGCGGATCCGCGAGGTCTTCCACCTCGCGCTCACCCGCTGGCTTCCCCCGCTGCTGGACCGGGTGGACCGGGTCTCGATGTCGGTCGGCCTGGAGGTCCGGGTGCCGTTCTGCGACCACCGGCTGGTGGAGTACCTGTGGAACGTCCCGTGGGCGCTCAAGGCGCCGGACGGCCGGGCCAAGGGCCTGCTGCGCGACGCCGTCCGGGACCTCCTCCCGCCGCAGGTCGCCGACCGGCCCAAGAGCGGCTACCCCTCCACCCCCGCCGTCCGCTACACCGAGGTGCTCACGGCCCGGGCGCAGGAGCTGCTGGCCGACCCGAACGCGCCGGTCTTCGAGCTGGTGGACCGCGACCTGGTCCGCCGACTGCTCGCCGAGGGCCGGCCGCTGCCCAGCCCGCGCACCGCGCCCAACCCGGTCGGCGGCCTCGACCACCTGGTCCAGGTCGACGAATGGCTGCGCGCCTACCGGGTGGGGCTGCGATGAGCGGAGCCCTGACCCGGTCCACGGGGAACGCCACCGAGCAGGACTTCCGGGCCGCCTCCCGCGGCTGGACCACCGGGGTCGCCGTCGTCACCACCGCCGCCGACGAGGAGGTTTTCGCCAAGACGGTCTCCTCGTTCGGCACCCTCTCCCTCGACCCGCTGCTGGTCACCGTCGCGGTCGGCCGGCACAGCCCGCTGGTGACCGCCGTCCGGGCCTCCGGACGCTTCGGCCTCTCCGTCCTGACGGCCCACCAGACGGACGTCGCCCGGCGGTTCGCCACCCCCGGGGCCGGGCGCGCGCTCGGCGCCTTCACCGCCGTACCGATGCGGACGGCCGCCACCGGCGCGCCGCTCGTCGAGTCCGCCCTGGCCTGGTTCGACTGCCGGCTGCACACGGCCCTCCCCGGCGGCGACCACACCATCCTGATCGGCCGGGTCGCCGCCGCGGACCGCGCCGACGGCGAACCCCTCCTCTACCACGACGGCCAGTACCGCCTCCTGGCCCCGCACCCCCTCACCACCACCGGAGTCCGCGCATGACACTGCTGGAAACCACCACCGGTCGCGGCGCGCCCGCCACCGCCCGGGGCCTGCTCACCGGCGACCGCTACCGGGCCGAACTCGACGACGGACGCGAGCTCTACCTCGACGGCCGCCGGATCGCCGACCCCGCCGACCACCCGGCCTTCCGACCGGCCGTGGACGAGCTCGCCCGCCTGCTCGACCTCCAGCACGACCCCGACCACCGCGAGCTGCTCACCTGGCAGGACCCGGACAGCGGCCTGCGCCTCGCCCGCGCCTACCAGCCCCCGCGTACCCTCGACGACCTCCGACTCCAGCGCCGCAGCGCCGAGTTCTGGCACGCCGAAGCACTCGGGCAGCAGGGCCGCTCGCCCGCCTTCATGGCCTCCATCGCCGTCGGCGTCTACGACTTCCGGCACCGGCTCGCCGAGGCCGACCCGCGCTTCGGCGCCAACGCCGAAGCCTGGTACCGGTACTGCGCCACCAACGACCTCGTGCTCTCACACGCCCTCGGCGACCCCCAGATCGACCGCTCCGCCGACCCGCTCGACGACCCGGACCTCGCCCTGCGCGTCATCGAGGAGAACGACCGGGGCATCGTGGTGCGCGGCGCCAAGCAGCTCACCACCCTCGCCCCGCTCGCCCACGAGGTGCTGGTCTACCTCTCCGCCTCCTTCACCGAAGGCCGCGGCGAGCAGTTCGTCACCTGGTTCGCCCTGCCGCTCAACACCCCCGGGCTGATCACCCTCGCCCGCGAACCGCTCGGCAGCGCCCCCTGGGGCCACGACCACCCCCTCGGCGCGCGGTACGACGAGCAGGACGCGATGCTCTTCTTCGACGACGTCCTGGTGCCCTGGGACCGCGTCTTCCTGCTGCGCGACGCGGGCCTCGCCCGGCTCGGCCTCGGCCGGATCAACGCCTGGAGCGCCTACATCGGCCACGTCCGCTACCGCGAGCGGCTGCGCACCCTGCTCGCCACCGCCACCCTCGTCGCCGAGGCGATCGGCGTGGACGGCTTCCGCACCATCCAGGAGGACCTCGGCCGCCTCGCCGGCTACGCCGAACTCACCGAGTACTTCCTGGACGCCGCCGAAGCCCGCGGCGGCCCCACCGACGGCGGCCTGTTCGCCCCCGGCGACACCGCCGCCTCCCGGGTCTGGTCGGCCGAGGTGGCCGGCAGCGCCGTCGAGATCGTCCGCCGGATCGGCGCCTCGGGCCTGCTCATCCAGCCCACCGCCGCCGACCTCGCCCACCCCCGGCTGCGCCCGCACCTGGACCGCTACATGCGCGGGCGCGGCATCGACGCCGAACGCAAGTCCCGCCTGTTCCGGATCGCCTGGGAGCTCACCGGCGACGGCTTCGGCCAGCGCCAGGACCTCTACGAGCACGTGCACCGCGGCGACCTCGCGCGCAACCGGATCAACATCTTCAAGCGGTACGACCAGAGCGAGGCCCGCGGGCGCCTGCTGGACCTGGTCGACCGGCCCACCGGCACCGAGGAGAACGAGAAGTGAGCACGTCCGCCGTCGAGATCCAGGCCCGCACCCTCGCCGGGTACGCCGACGCCAGCCGACTGCGCCAGGTCCAGGACCGCGACTGGGTGCTCGGCGAGGTCACCGGCGCCCCCGAGACCCTGATCGACCTCGGCAGCGGGATCGGCCAGCTGCTGCAGGCCGCGCTGGAACGCTTCCCCACCCTGCGCCGCGCCGTCGGCCTGGAACGCTCCGAGCACCGCATCGCCGAGGCCGCCGCCCGGCTCCGGCCGTACGGCGAGCGGGCCGCCCTGCACCGGGCCGACCTCACCGCCCCCGAGCCGCTGCCCTTCCGCGCCGACGTGATCACCCAGACCTCGGTGCTGCACTGGCTGTACCCCGACGAGGAACGGATCTTCGCCTGGGCCGCCGCCCACCTCGCCCCCGGCGGCCGGTTCCTGCTCACCACCTACCACCCCGCCCGGGACGAGCACGGCCTCGGCGGCGAGGACGACCTCGTCCGCGACGCCCTCGTCGCCCTCGGCACCCCGGACGACGAGGTGCCCGGCGCCTTCGCACGCGGCGGGGTGCTGCCGATCGCGACCCGTACCAGGACCGTCGAGGACCTCACGGCGGTGATCGCCCCGCACCTCGCGGTCGCCGGCCACCGGGAGCGCGACGCCGTCGTCACCGTCGACAGCGCCGCGCAGTACGAGCACTTCCACGCCGCCACCTTCGGCGACTACTACAGCCGCCTGGTGCCGGAGGAGCAGCGGGCCGCGTTCTTCCGCGCCGTCGGCGAGAGCGCCTGGAGGCGGCAGCGGGAGCTGGGACACGTCAGCCACATGGCCGTCCGACTCTGGACCCTGACCCCCCGTTAGCCCGGATCGTTAACAGCATGTGTAGCCCGCCGCTCACCCCTGGGAGGAGCGGCGGGCTGCGCCTACGCTGAGGCTGTCAGCACCGGACCCACCTGCATCGCCGAGGAGCCCCCCGTGTCAACTCCCCCCGCCGGACGGGAACTCGGCGCCTTCCTGCGCGCCCACCGCGAACTCCTCAAGCCCGCCGACGTCGGGCTCACCGCCACCACCCGCCGCCGCACCCCCGGCCTGCGCCGCGAGGAGGTCGCCTCCCTCTCCGGGGTCGGCCTGGCCTGGTACACCTGGGTCGAACAGGGCAGGGTCGCCGCCTCCCGGCAGGTGCTGGAGGCGATCGCCCGCGTGCTCCGGCTGGACGACGCCGGCCTTCGGCACGCCCTGCGCCTGGCCGGCTACCACGAGCCCGCGCCGACCGCGGGCCCGGAGGGCACCGACCGGATCGCCGAGGCCATCCAGCCCGTCCTGGACTCCTGGTCCGCCAGCCCGGCCGTCCTGCTCGACCGGCACTTCGACCTGCGCGGCTGGAACGCCGCGTGGGGGGCGCTCTGGGGCTCGCCCGAGTGCGTGCCCGCGGACCGGCGCAACCTGATGTGGGTGATGGCCGCCCACCGGCGGGTGCGCGCGGTGCTGCGGGACTGGGAACCGCTCGCGATGAACGTCTTCCAGCACTTCCGCGCCCAGGCCGGCCCCGCTCTCGCCGACCCCCGTACCCGGGAGGTCTACCGGCACCTGGACGAGGACGCGCCGGAGCTCCGCCACTGGTGGGGGTGCCACTCGGTGGCGGAGCTGACCGTCCGTACCGTCACCGTCGAGCCGGCCGGCCTCGGCCCGGTCCGGCTGACCCTGTCCTCCTTCCACCCGGTGGACGACCCCTCGGCGACGGTGCTGCTGTTCACCCCGAGCGGCGACGCCGACCGGGCGCGGATGACCGAACTGGTCGAGCATCCGTTGCGCGCGGTCGGCGGCGTGGAGCAGGAGCGCCGGGTCGGCTGAGCCGGTCGGGGCCTCAGACCTTCTCCGTGGCCGTGGCGCCGGTGGGGGTGGTGGCGGCGGGGGTGGCGCCGGCGGCCGTGCTCGCCGCACTCGCCCTGCGCAGCCCCAGGCTGACCGCCGCCGCGCCGAGCGCGGCCAGCACCGCCAGCCCGCCGCCGACCAGCAGCGTGCCGTCCACGACGTCCCCGAACGCGCCCACCGCCCAGGCGCCGACCCCGGTGCCCGCGTACATGGTCGACGTCAGCCACGCGCTGGAGGTCGCGCGCAGCTCCGGGGCGATGGTGCCCGCCAGCGTCTGCTGGTCCGTCACGAAGCCGCCCGAGGCCAGGAACCACACGGTCACCCCGGCCAGGGCGAGCGCCAGGCCCGGGCCCTTGGCCGCGACCGTGATCCCCACCGCCAGCAGGACGCCCCACAGCGGCAGCAGCGGCAGGTCGGAGCGCCCGGCGGTCCTGGCCCGGTCGCCGAGCCGGCCGCCCAGCAGCGAGCCGGCCATGCTGCCGGCACCGACCAGCACACCCACCAGACCGAGTGCCTCCACCGACAGGTCGAAGCGCTGCACCAGCACCGCGCCGAGGAAGGTGTAGGCGCCCAGGTTGGCCGTGTTGAAGACCGTGTTGACCAGCAGGGCGCGCCGCAGGGTCGGGTCGGCCCAGCCGGCCAGGATGGCCCGTACGGCGCCCACCCGCGGCGCCTGTGCCTGGGCTTGTGCCTGCGCCGGTGCGGTACGGCCCCGGACCTGGCGCAGCAGCAGCGGCACGGCCGCGGCGGTGCCGACGGTGAGCGCCCAGAACGCCGAGCGCCAGCCGGCCAGCCCGGCCAGGAAGCCGCCGAGCGGCACGCCGATCACCTGGCCGCAGGAGAACAGCGCCATCCCGAGGCCCAGCGCGCGCCCGCGCACCGCCTCAGGCGCGGTCTCGGCGATGTGCGCCCAGATCGCCGGCCCGGCGGCGGCCGCCGCGAGCCCGGCCACCGCGCGGGAGACCACCAGCAGGGTCAGCCCGGTGGACAGCGCCGCCGCGGCGTTGGACAGGACGAACAGCGCGCTGCCCACGACGAGGGTGCGGCGGCGGCCGAACCGGTCGCTCAGCAGCCCGAGGAAGGGCGCGGCCACGGCGTACACCAGCACGTACGCGGTGACGCTGGACGCGGCGGCCGCCTCGCTGGTGTGGACCGAGTCGGCGATGGTCGGCAGCAGCGGCGAGACCAGGAAGGTCTCCGTGCCGAACAGGAACAGCAGGAGGAACACCCCGGCGTAGCGCCACCGGTCGAAGCCCCGTGCCGACGTGTCCGACGGCAGGGCGTCCTCGGCCCGGTCGGGCCGGGGCGGGTCGGAGATGCTGCTCACGGTGAAGTACCACCTTCTCGTACGGGCGCGCGGCCGGGCCCTCGGACGGCGGGCGGAAGCGGCCGCGCGACGGCTGACAGGGCGTCCGATGCGGCCCATCCTGCGGACCGCCCGGGCGGCCAGCCAGACAGGCGGTGATCCTGTGACTCCGGCTCACAGGCTGAGCCCGCGCACGGGGTGCCGCTGGTGGGCCGTCCTGCGCAGCTGTGTGCTGTGGGCCGTCGCGTGCAGCCGTGTGCAGCCGTGTGCAGCCGTGTGCTGTCGTGCGCTGTCGTGGCAGCCTCCGGGCGCGGGGCGTACAGCGGGTCGGGCCGGGCGGTCGTAGCGTCGGGGAGTGCCGAGCCGCCGGGGCGGCGGATTCCTCGGCCCCCGCGACGACCACCGAACGAGGATCCGCACGATGACCACAGCCTCACCCGACGGAGCACCGGCCGACCGGTCGGGCGCTCCTCAGGAACGCCGCTTCGAACCGGACCTCCGGTCGATGACCCGGATCAACCTGCGACCCATCGCCTCACCCATGCCGCTGGGCTTCTTCACGGTGGCGATCGCCTCCGTGATGACGGGCTGCCTCCAGCTCGGGATCTTCGGGCCCGAGGCCCGCGGCGCCGTCGCCCTGTGCGTGCTGCCCGCCTTCGCCCTGCAACTCCTGGTCAGCGTGCTGGCGTTCGGCGCCCGCGACGTGATCGCGGCGACACTGATGGGCGTGTTCGCGGGCAGCTGGCTGGCCTACTCGCTCGTCATGTTCACCGGTGCGGCCGACGGGCTGCGGGTGCTGGGCGTGTTCAACCTGGCGTTCCTCTGCTTCGGGGCGCTGATGACCGCCGTGACCCGGCCCAAGCGGGCGCTCTGGTTCGTGCTGGCGGCCTCCCTGCCCCGCTGGGCGGCGACCGGGCTCTCCGGCCTCACCGGCGCCGAGTGGCTGACGCGCACGTCCGGGGCGCTCGGCCTCCTGGTGGCGCTCGTCGCGATGTACGCGGCGTTCGCCCTGATGCTGGAGGACATGCGGAGCGAGGAGGTGCTGCCCATCGGCCGCAGCGGCCCCGCCCGCGCCGCCGTCCACGGCGATCTGGCCGTCCAGCTCCGCAACCTGGAACGCCAGGCGGGCGTGCGCCGCACGCTCTGAACGCCCGGTGCCCCGCACCGCCTCCCCGGGCGGCCGCGGGGCGCACCGGGTGTGGGGCCCGTGCGGGCGGACGAGCGTCAGGCGGCCCGCCGGGCGAGGCGGCTGCGGACGGAGTCCAGGGTGGCGGCGATGAGGAGCGACTGCGCGAGCGGGACGAGGTGGGCCGCGGTGTCGCCGTGGGCCGCGGCGTCCACCGACTCGACCATGAGGCGGTAGGGGTCCTGGGGCGGGTAGTGGCGGTGACGGCCGTCGTCGGCGGGGGTGAGCGTGTCGGTGCTGAGCGTGCCGGTGGTGAGCGTGCTGGGGGCCGAGCCGGCGCAGAAGGCCGGCGGGGTGAGGGTGAGGGAGCCGTCCGTACCGGTGGTGGTGAAGGTCTCGGACATGCCGCCGATGAGCGAGCAGCCGATCTCGGCCGTGCCCCGGCCGGGGAAGTCGAGCAGGAAGCGGGTGGCGGAGTCGGCGGAGCCGGGGTGCCAGTGGTCCTGTTCGGCCCGGACGACCCCCGGGCTCCGCCAGCCGAAGGCGGCGAGCGCGGCGGCGACGGCGTAGTAGCCGACGTCGTAGAGGGCGCCGCCGCCGAGGGCGGGGTCGAGGCGGTAGTTGCCGGGAGCGGGGGCGAGGCCGTCGAACCGGGCGGTGACGGTGTGGACGGTGCCGATCGCGCCACGGGTGATCATGGATTCGAGGTCCCGGGTGCGCGGATGCCAGCGGTTCCAGGCCGCCTCGACGAGCAGTCGTCCGGTGGCGCGGGCGGTGGCGGTCATGGCGCCGACCTCGGCGGCGGTCAGCCCGAGCGGCTTCTCGCACAGGACGTGCTTGCCCGCGCGCAGGGCGCGCTCCACCCAGGGACGGTGGGCGCTGTTGTGGAGCGCGACGTAGACGATGTCGACGTCGGGATCGTCCAGCAGTTCCTGGTAGCGGGTGTACACCCGGGCCGGGTCGAGGGCGCGGGCGCGCCGGGCGTCGGTCGCGGCGACGGCGTGCAGGCGCGGGCCATCGGCCGCGTGGACGGCGGGTGCGAGGCTGGAGGCGGCGATCGAACCGGCGCCCAGGAAACCCCAGTTGGCCATGGTCAGTCCTCTTCCGTTCCCGTCGGCTCGGTCGTTGCCGTCGTTGCCGTCGACTCCGTCGTCGTCGTCGTTGCGGCGGCCAGGTCCAGGACGAGCGAGCTCCAGCCGAAGGACCGTGCGCCGTGCCCGGCGGCGTCCTCCGGGCCGTAGCACTCCCGGGTGCCCGAGGCCGCGACGAGGGCGCAGGTGCGCGTCGCGAGCGTGTCGGCCTCCGCGTGGTAGCCGCGGCGGCGAAGGCCCCAGTGCAGGTACCAGTTCAGGTTGACCCAGCTGGAGCCGCGGAAGATGGCCCCGGTGCGGAACGAGGGGTCGTACGACGGCTCGGTGGCGGCGACGCTGGGGACGGGGTGGGGGAGCCAGAACTCCCGCTCGTTCAACAGGTGTTGTTCGATGACGCGGTGTGCGGCGGAGTCCGGCACGGAGTCGAGGAGGACGGGCAGGAGCGCACTCGCCGTGAGGACGTCGCTGCGCCGCCCGGCGACGAGGTCGAGGTCGTGGAAGGCGCCGGTCGCCTCGTCCCAGCAGTGCCGCATCAGCGCGGCGCCGATCGCGCGGGACTCCTCGGCCAGCCGCTCCGCCGTGCGCCCGTTCGGTCCGGCCGTCCGGGCGAGGCGTGCCAGGCAGGCCAGCCCGTCGGCGTAGACGGTGTTGACGAGCACGTCGTTCCAGACGAACAGCTTCCGGTCGCGGAGCGGGGCCTCGGGCGTGCGGGAGGGGGAGGCGTAGGCGGTGATCAGCGACCGCATGGCGTGGTGCCAGGCGGTGTGCACGGCACCCTCGGGGGCCGCCTGGATGCCGAGCGCGGCGTCGTACTTGGGGCTGCTGTCGAGTCCGGACTCGTCGGGCTGGTAGATCTCCAGCAGCCCGGTGCCGGGGCTGGTGCGGTGGTCCCTGAGCCAGCGGAAGAAGGCGAGCGTCGGCGGCAGGACGCGGCGCAGCCAGAGGTCGTCGCCGGTGGCCCGGTACACCCGCTCGACGGCTCGGGCGATCACGGGCGGCGCGATGGTGACGGACCGCCACCCCTCCCAGAGGTCGATCCGGAAGTCGGCGGTGGCGCGCGGCCTGAGGTCGTCCTGCCAGAGGACCATGTGCGGCAGGAAGCCGGTCGGCGTGACCGCGCCGAGCAGGGAGCGCAGTTCGTCCCGGGCCCGCCGCGTGTCGACGTGGGTGAGGGCGATGGCGTGGAAGCTGCTGTCCCAGGCCCACTGGAAGGGGTAGCTGTCGGGGGAGGGGCAGGTGAAGTCGTAGCTGCGCTGCGCCGCCCGGGAGAAGCCCGTGCGGTGGTTGCGGGCCAGCGTGTCGCGGGCCTTGGCGGAGCTCTCAGTGACGGACATGCGGGGTGACTCCCGAGGAGGACGCGTCGGCGCCGGCCGGGCGGCTTCGCCCGGCGGCGAGCAGTAGCGCGGCGAGGGGCAGCAGGCAGCCGGCGAGGCCGAAGGCCGAGCGGACGCCGAGGTGGTCGGACAGGGTGCCGAGCAACAGGGGCGCGAGCATGATGCAGGTGCTGACGGCGAGTTGGACGCGGGCCGTGGCCTGGTCGGTGCGGCCGGGCGCCGCGCTCACCGCGAGCGAGAGAGTCAGCGGGAAGAGGTTGGCGACTCCGAGCCCGCCGAGGGTCAGGCCCAGCAGGGCGAGCCAGGTGGTGGAGGCGAGCCACAGGGCGAGGAAGCCGACGGCGGCGACGGTCAGGGCGCCGGCCACCAGCGCGGCCGAGCGGGTGGGGCGGGTGCCGGCCGTGAGCCGGCTGCCCGCCAGGCGGCCGATCAGCTCGCCGCCGTAGAACAGGGCCAGTGCCACCGATGCCTGACTGTCCGTCAGGTCGAAGGCGCTGGTGAGCAGGGGGGCGGCGTAGTAGGCGAGGCAGAACTCGAAGCCCACGACGAGGCCGCACAGGGCGGCGCGCAACGGGAACGAGCCGGGCGGGCGGCCGGCCTGCGCCGCGTCCCCGGCGGCCTTCGCGCGGGAGGCGATCGCGGCGGAGGCGGCGGGGCGTGGGCGCAGCGGCTCGTGGCGGAGCGCCGGGTACATCGCCGCGAGCGCGAGGGCGGGCAGCACCAGGGACCAGTTCCAGGACGCCCCGGCACCCTCCAGGCCGCTGATGACCA
Organism: Kitasatospora sp. NPDC097691; assembly: GCF_040302665.1. Lineage (NCBI taxonomy): Bacteria > Bacillati > Actinomycetota > Actinomycetes > Kitasatosporales > Streptomycetaceae > Kitasatospora > Kitasatospora sp. NPDC097691. The sequence continues at coordinate 181,323 of NZ_JBEORY010000002.1, forward strand.
GGGGCGCGGCGAGGGCGCTGAGGCTCGCGGCCGCGTTGGCCTCGACCAGGGCGCGCGCCCGGAGGGACTCGTGCGCGCCGTGGTGTTCGGCCAGCACCGCCAGTGCCGTCGTCTGCAGCAGCGCCCCGCCGACGCCCCCGAGGACCGCCGCGCCGAGGGTGACGGCGGCCGACAGTCCGGTCGCCAGGAGGAGTGAGCCCGCGGCCAGGGCGGCGAGCGCGGACCAGAAGAGCACCCGGTGGCCCAGCCGGCTGCGGAGGCGGCGGAACAGCAGGTTGGTGAGCATCGCGCCGGCTGCGAAGGCCGTCGAGTGCAGGCTCATCAGGGCGTAGGACAGCTTCAGGTCCCGGCGCAGGAGCGGCAGCAGCGGGCCGAGTGCGTACAGGAGGTAGGCGTAGACGGCCAGTCCGCCGTACGCGGTGGCGGTCAGGCGGTCCCGGACGAAGACGGGGGCGCGGTGATCCGCACCGACCGGCACCGACGTGCCGGTCACCCCGGTATCCCGGCCTGCTCGGCGAAGGCTCCGTCGGTGGGGAGGGCGGCGGGGAGGGCGGTGGGGACAGCGGAGGCGCGGGAGGGGACGAGCGAGGGCGCCGCGGCGGCCTCCGCAGCCGTGCGGCGTACGTGGTCGAGCAGGACGGACGGGGCGAGCAGCGAGGTCTTCATCGAGGCGCCCCGCCCGTAGCCGGTGAACGCCTCGCGGACGGCGTCCTCGTCGTCGAGGCAGGCCCGGGTGGTGATCAGCGGGGCCGGGTCGACCAGGCCGGACTCGACCAGCCGCAGGGCCACGGCGGTGACGTGCGCGGAGCGGGCCATCGGGAAGGAGCGGACGTCGAAGGGGGTGGAGAGCAGCTTCAGGCCCTTGGCCAGGATCATCCAGGTGTTGAGCCGCTGCGGGACGGCCGTCGCGCCGTAGATGACGTACGAGCCGCCGGGGCGCAGCAGGCCCATCGCGATCTCCCGGATGTCCTTGCCCGGCCCGTCGGCCTGCCCGGCGGGGCGCCCCGGTGCCGCGATGTGGGGCAGTGCGTCGAACACGTAGTCCGCGTACTGGTCGTGGTGTTCGCGCACGTACGCTTCGAGCTCCGCCGCCTGGGTGTCGGTGTTGAAGGCGCGGGAGGCGCCGTGGCGCAGCGCGACGGCCATCCGGTCGCTGTTGCGGTCCAGCACGGTGATCGAGCCGGCGCCGAGGTGGCGGTGCAGCACCTGGACGGCCAGCTGGGCGCTGGGACCGCAGCCGAGGACGACGCAGGTGTCACCCGGTTTCGGGGGGTTGAGCAGTAACGACCGCAGGACCGAGGTCAGCGGTTCGATGACGGAGGCCAGGTCCGAGGGCACGTGCGGCGGCAGGACGACGGCCGCGGCCTGGTCGGCGTCGTAGAAGTTGCGGCCGGTGTACCAGGCGGTCTCGACGCCGAGCCGGCCCGGGAAGAGCGGCCGGAGCGCCCGGTACTCGGCCATCCCGCCGAAGTCGGTCTGTCCCCAGTAGGTCACCCGGTCGCCGGGCCGGACGTCGTCCCGGAGCCGCTTGCCGACTTCGACGACCCTTCCCACGTATTCGTGCCCGGGAATGATCGGCCAGTCCTCCGGAAAGAGGTGGCCGCGGAAGTAGGAGACGTCGGTCGAGCAGATGGAAACCGCTTCGGTCTGCAGCAGGATTTCGTCCTCGCGGCATTCCGGGTCGGGCACCAGGGTGCGGTTTATCTCCCCGGGAGAGGTCATCAGGTACGCGTACACGGTTGTTCCCTCCACGCCTGTGTGTCATTCCACTACCGGAATCGGCGGGCGGTGTCGCCCGCCGATCGTGCAGTCCCCCGCCGGAAATTCATCCTGCGTGGTTCGGTCGGCGCCGTTCGCTCTCAGGAATCGACTTCGAAGGCGACGTCCAGCGCGTACCTGTCGCCCACGTACCGGGTTTCGGTGAGCTCCAGGGGGCGCTCGTCCTGGTCCATGATGAGGCGCTCCTCGACGAGCAGGGCGGTCCCCGGAGCCACCGCCAGCAGCTCCGCCTCCCGCTCGCCGGCCGTGGCGGCCCTGATGGACGAGTGTCCGCGGGTCGGTGTCCGGCCGAGCCCGGTGAGCGTCTCGTGCATCGACGCCGTCCGGAAGTCGACCTCCAGCAGGGCGGAGAGGTCCTCGGGGAACACCGCCCGTTCCAGCGCGGTGGGGATCCCGTCGGCCGACCGCACCCGGGCGACCTCCACGACCTGGGCGGACCTCCGCAGCCGGAGCCGGTGGACCTCCTCCGGCAGCGCGGCCCGGAGGCTCGCCGAAATCAATTGCGACGAGGGCTTCCGGCCCTGTCTGCGCATTTCCTCGCTGAATCTGACAAGGTTTTCCGCGCGACGGTGGGTCGGCGGTTCCGCGACGAATGTCCCGCGCCCGGACACCCGGTACACCAGACCTTCCGTGACGAGTCGTTGAACGGCCGCCCGGGCGGTCATGCGGCTCACCCCGAATTCCTCGCACAACTCCGCCTCCGACGGGAGGGGGTCGTGCGGCCGGTGCTTGGCGATCCGGTTTCTCAGTGCCTGTTCGATCCGGTGGTACCTGGGCGCGAAATCCGTTTCCAAAAGGGGGCCTCCGAAATTGAGACTACGCCGTCCAGCTGTCTAGTCAACCAGCGTAGACCAGTGCAGAGCGGGACATTTCCCGGCGAAGTGCACCAAGGGCAAGAGGCGTGCACGGTGATCCCCGTCACACCTGGCCCCGGTCGGCGGGCGGGATAGCTGTATAGACGGCTAGACGGGTGGAGGTTATGGTCGGGCTGTCCGCGCGTCGCACCCCGATCGGTGGGACGCGGAACGCCTCACCCCAAGGACAGGCTCATGGACCCCACCGGCATCCACGGCCCCGCCGGCCTCGACGCTCTCACCGGAATCGACGATCTCTCCGGCATCGACGACCCCACCGGCCTCGCCGTCCGGCAGCTCGCCAAGATGATCGACCACTCGCTGCTGCGGCCCGAACTGACCACCACCGAGGTCCTGCGCGGCTGTGAGCTCGCCGCGGCCTACGACGTCGCCTCCGTCTGCGTGCGCCCCGCCGACACCGCCCTCGCGGTCAAGGCACTCGCCGGCACCGCGGTCGCGGTCGGCACCGTCATCGGCTTCCCGCACGGCGGCTCCACCACGGCGGCCAAGGCGGGCGAGGCCGCGGACGCGCTGGCGGCGGGTGCGACCGAACTCGACATGGTGCTCAACATCGGCCTGCTGCGCAGCGGGGAGGACGACGCGGTGCGGGCGGACATCGCGGCGGTGGTCGACGCCGCGAGGGGCGCCGCCCTCACCAAGGTGATCTTCGAGAACGCCTACCTCGACGACGAGGAGAAGCTGCGCGCCTGTCGTCTCAGCACGCTGGCGGGCGCGGACTTCGTGAAGACCTCGACCGGCTTCGCGCCCGGGGGAGCGACCCTGGCGGACGTCCGGCTGATGCGCGCGAACGTCCCCGCGCACATGAGGGTCAAGGCCGCGGGAGGGGTGCGCACCCTCGACCGGATGCTGGAGTTCGTGGCCGCCGGCGCCGAACGCTTCGGGGCGACCGCCACCGCCACCATCCTGGACGACCTGGCCGCCCGCCGGGCCGCCGGCTGAACTCCCGCTCCCCGCCCCGGCCTTCAGGAGACCGGGTGGGCTGAGTCGGCCGAGTGGTCCGGGTCGGCCGGCAGCCGGGTGCGGAAGGTGGTCGGGCCGGGCGCGGCGAGGACCGCGAGGCTGCCGCCGTGGATGGCGGCGATGTCGCGGGCGATCGGCAGGCCCAGCCCGGCGCCGCCGTCGTCGCGGCTGCGGGCGTCGTCGAGGCGGGTGAAGCGTTCGAAGATCCGCTCGCGGTCGGCGGGTTCGATCGTGGGCCCGTCGTTGGCCACGTCGAGGATCGCGTGGCCGGTGGCCCGGTCCGTGCCGAGCCGGACGGTGACCCGGTGCCGGGCGTGCCGGTGGGCGTTGTCGAGCAGGTTGGTGAGGAGCCGGCCCAGCCACAGGCGGTTGCCGACCACCGTGACGGCGCGGTCCGTGTGCACGGCGACGGGGTGGGCGCCGGTGCCGCGGGCCGCGACCGTGGTGTGCACCAGCTCGGCGAGGTCGACGGCCTCGGCGGGCCGGTCGCGCCCGGCGGCGTCGAGGCGGGCGAGCAACAGGAGGTCGGCGGCGAGGGCCTGGAGGCGCTCGGTGTCCTCCAGCGCGCCGGCCACCAGGTCGGCGCGCACCTCGTGGTCGGGGTGGGCGAGGGCGACCTCGAGCTGGGTGCGCAGCACGGTGAGTGGGCTGCGCAGCTCGTGGGAGGCGTCGGCGATGAAGCGGCGCTGTCGGGTGCCCGCGGCTTCGAGGCGTTCGAGCATGGCGTTCATGGTGCCGGCGAGCCGGGCGATCTCGTCGTCGCTGCGGGGCTCGGGGACGCGGCGGTCGAGGTCGCGGTCGCCGATGGCGGCGACCTCGGCGCGGATGGCCTCGACGGGCCGCAGGGCCCGGCCGGTCGCACGCCAGGTGAGGACCCCGACCGTGATCAGCAGGACGGTGCTCAGCGCGGCGAACGCGGCGGTGGTGAGGTCCTCGGCGGCGTCGACGGTGCGCAGGGACGCACCGACGTGGACGGTGACGGGCCCGGCCGGGGTGGCGGTGGTGATCGTGGTGACGCGCTGGTGGTGCTGGTCGCCCAGGGTGCGGAGGTCGAAGGTGGTGTGGCCGTCCCGGTGACCGGTGGGCGCGATCGAGGGGTGGCCGGTCAGGTTCTGGCTGGCGGCGACCACCGCGCCGTTCGCGTCGACGACCTGGATGAAGTCGGTGCCGTGGTCGAGGGGAAGCAGGCCGGGCAGACGCCCGTCCTCGGCGAGGCGGGCGACGGCCTGGGCCTGCTCGCGGGCGCCGGCCTCGACGGTGCGTTCCAGGTTGGCGTGCAGCAGCACGGCGACGGCGGCCGAGGCGGTGCCGAGGACGACGGCGACGCTGAGGCAGGCGGCGAGGGTGGTGCGGGCCCGGACCGAGCGCGGGGTCAGACGGTCGGCGAGGGCCGCGGCCCGGGGGTGGCGGGCAAGGCGTCGGTGCAGTGCCGCGCGGATCCCGCGGTCGGCCGGTGTCGTGCGGATGCCGCGGTCGGCGGTCGGGTCAGCCACCGTCGGCCGCCAGGCGGTAGCCGGTACCGCGCACGGTCTGCACCGCGGCCCGTCCGAACGGGGAGTCGATCTTGCGTCGGAGCGCGCTGACGTGGACCTCGACGGTGTTCGGATCACTGTCGGGGCCGTCGTCCCAGACCGCGTCGAGGATCTCCCGTTTGGACACGGCCTCGCCGGCCCGGCGGGCGAGGTGGTCGAGGATGGCGAACTCGCGGGGGGTGAGGGCGACGGCCGTGCCGGCCCGGGTGCAGGTGCGGGCGGCGGAGTCGACCACCAGGTCCCCCAGGACGGTGCGCCGGGGCGCGCGGCTGCCGATCCGCCGGGCCAGCGCCCTGAGCCGGGCCACCAGCACGACGAACGAGAACGGCTTGGACAGGTAGTCGTCGGCGCCGGTGTCCAGCGCCTCGGCCTCGTCCCACTCGCCGTCCTTCGCGGTGAGCATCAGGATGCCGACGTCGCTGCCGGAGGCCCGCAGCCGCGAGCACACCCGGTAGCCGTTGAGGCCGGGCAGCATGATGTCGAGCACGACGACGTCGTAGGCGTGGTCCATGGCCTTGGCGAGGCCGGACGGGCCGTCGTGGGCCGTGTCCACGGTGAACCCTTCGGCCGTCAGCCCGTGCTGCAGGGCCAGGGCCAGCCGGCGTTCGTCCTCCACCACCAGTACACGCATGCCCACCAGGGTCGCAGGTCGCCGGAGGGGGTGGCCGACGGTGCCCCCCGGTCTTCAGCCGATCTTCAGCAACGCCCGGCCATCCTGGCGCGGTCGCCCGGGGACGGCCCGGGCTGCGGCGAGGAGTGGTGCGGAACGTGAGCGAGTCCGGAGAAGGCGTGCAGCCCCAGCAGAACGACGCGGCGAGCCGCCCGAACAGGGCGCGGGCCGGCCTCGGGCGGGCCCGGCGCTGGGTGCGCGGCCGGTCGGTGCGCTGGGTCGCGGCCGGCGCGGCCGTGGTGGTGATAGGCGGCGGCGCGGCCGCGGTGGCGCTCCACCACGAGCACGAGGGCCACGGCGACGGCCGGTGGGCGGCGGGTGAGCAGGACCGGTACGACGGTCACGGTGAGGGTCACGGCGGCGGTCGCGGTGACGGTCGGGACGGCGGGGGTCACCGGGGTCACGAGGGCCACAAGGCGCCCGGATACGGAACCGGATCCGGATTCGGACACGGGAACGGGGACGGCCCGGGCGGGCCCGGCGCGCCCGCGCCGCTGCCGTCGACCGACGCCGCCGACGCGCTGGCGAAGGCCGCGTCGGTCGTCACGGGGGGCAAGGTCGAGTCCCTGACCGCGGTGGCCGAACAGGGCGGTGGCCGGGCCTGGCGGGCCGTGGTGGTCGGCCCCGACGGCGTACGGCACGCCGTGACCGTGGACGGTGCCACCGCCACGGTCACCGGCAACACCGTGCTGGGCGGCTGACGCATCGACCGGGCGCGGCGCACGCCGTGCCGTAGGACGCAGAGACGCAGAGACGTAGAGAAGGGAGTGCCGTCCGTCATGGGCGCCACGTCAACTCCTGCCGCGACGAACCCCCGCGCGGCCCACGGCGGCCCGGCCGCCTCCGCGGGGTCTGTCCTGAGCAAGGTCCCGCAGGTCACGGCGGTGTTCTGGGTCGTCAAGATCCTCACCACCGGGATGGGCGAGACCACCTCCGACTACCTCGCCACCGTCCTGGGGCCGGTCCCGGCGGTCGGCTCGGCCGGGCTGCTGCTCGTCGCCGCGCTGGCCGCGCAGGCCCGGGCCCGGCGCTACGTCCCGGCGGTGTACTGGACGGCGGTGATCATGGTGAGCGTGTTCGGCACCATGGCGGCCGACGTCGCGCACGTCGCCCTCGGGGTGCCGTACGCCGCCTCCGCGCTCGCGTTCGCCGCGCTGCTCGCCCTGGTGTTCGCCGTCTGGCGGCGGACGGAGGGGACGCTCGCGGTGGAGGCGGTCGCGGGCGGGCGCCGCGAGGTCTTCTACTGGTGCGCGGTGATGGCCACCTTCGCCCTCGGCACGGCCGTCGGTGATCTGACCGCGGCCACCCTGGGCTGGGGCTACCTGCCATCAGGGCTGCTGTTCGCCGCCCTGATCGCGGTGCCCGCGCTCGTCCACCGGTTCTCGGCCCTGTCGCCGGTGCTGACCTTCTGGTGGGCGTACGTCCTGACCCGGCCGCTCGGTGCCTGCTTCGCCGACTGGGCCGGCGTCAGCCACGAACGGGGCGGGCTCGGCCTCGGCACCGGTCCGGTCAGCCTCGTCCTCGCGGTGGTCATCCTGGCGGCGGTGGGGTGGCTGAGCGTCTCCGGGCGGCGGGCACCCCGGGCGTCGGCCTGACGTCCTCCCGCCCGGCGGTCCGTCGGGCATGCCACCGGGCCGTGACGACAGGGTTGTCACGGCCCGGTGGCCCGTCGTCCGGTGTCAGGCCGTCGCGCGCGACTGCCAGTAGGTGAACTCCTGGAGCGGATCGCCGATGAGCGTCCAGGGCCAGGCGGTGACCGCGTTGTCGATCCGACGGAACGTGTCACCGCTCTCGCCCGCGCGGCCCGCCTGGATCAGGGAGAAGGCCAGCAGGTTGAGGTCGGCCGCGGCCGCCGCGTGGTGCAGGCCGCCGAGGCGGGACCACCCGTGCAGGGCGGTGTCGAGCGCGTTGACCGCCCGGTTGTGCGTCCACTGGCGGCGGACCAGCAGCGCCTCGACGCCGCCCCCGGCGGTCGTGCGGGCGTGTTCGTCCACCAGCGCCGTCAGTTCCACACCGGCGGTCGGCGCGGTCGGCGGCGCCGAACTCCGGATGGTGTCCACGAAGTTGAGCTGGGCGCTGCGCGATCCGCACTCCTCCGGCGAGAGGTAGCGCAGCATCTGCAGATGGGCCTCGCGGTTCCACTGGTCGCGCTGGGCGACCTCGTGCCAGACGGCGACCAGCTCGCGCGAGTCGGCGCGCATCAGGCGCAGGATGCCGAGCAGCACCACCCACGGCGTCGGGTCCTCGGGTGCGAGGTCGGCCGCGGTGTAGCAGTTGTCCGCGGCCGCGCGGGCATCGTCCATCTTTCCGGCGAAGCGGCCGCGGACGAGTTCGACCCACGCCTCGAATATCAGCGCGTCCGGATTCTGGGCGCGGCGCAACCGCCAGTTTCGCGCCAGGGAGGAGGGGGCGGCCGTTTCGGCGAGCACGGCGAAACGGTGCCCGCGCCGGTCCCAGTCGGTGCCGGTCTCCCGTAGCAGCCGTTCGACCTGGTCGACCTGGATGGCGTTCTGGCCGGGCAGGCCAGGGGACTTGAGCTGCCGCCGTACGCGGCCGAGCTCGACGTCGCCGAGCTCGGGGCGCAGGCCAGGGCCGGAGGCGCGGTTTCTTCGGAAGAGCGACACGCGCCGCAGCCTAGGCCCATGGGCGATTTTCGGACAGCCCCCGGAATGAAATTTTCCGGCCCGCCGAATGCGGTGAACCTACCGCTCCGTACGGCGATCGGTCTGCTGTAACGGTCGGAATGCCGCTCCGGGTATTTCGCCCGCGGGAATCTCCTCGGCCCTTGGGCCCCCGGGATATCCGCCCCCCCTCGCGTCCGGATGTCACGCGAGGGGGCGGGGGCGGGCGTCCTCGGTCTCAGGCGAGCGGCTTGTCGACGACGGCCTTGGTGTGGCTGAACGTGTCGATCGAGTACTCGCCGTGGTAGCGGCCCATGCCGCTCTCGCCGACCCCGCCGAACGGCAGCTCGGGCATCGCCAGGTGCGAGACCGGCAGTCCGAAGCTGAGCGCGCCGGAAGAGGTCTCCTCGGCCAGCCGCCGCTTGGTGTCCGTGGATTCGGTGAAGGCGTACAGGGCGAGCGGCTTGTCGCGCTCGTTGATGAACGCGATCGCCGCGTCGAGGTCGGGGACGGTCAGGACGGGCAGGACCGGGCCGAAGATCTCGGCCTGCATCACCGGGGCGGTCGCCGGGACGTCGGCGAGGACGGTCGGGGCGAGGTAGCGTGCGGCGCGGTCGTGGTCGCCGCCGATGACGGTCCGTCCGTCGTCGAGCAGTGCGGTGAGCCGGTCGAAGTGGCGCTCGTTGACGATCCGGCCGTAGTCCGCGCTCTCGGCCGGGTCGTCGCCGAACAACTCCCGTACCGCAGCCGCCAGTTCCGCCTCCAGGCCGGCTGCGGTGCCGCCGATGGCGAGGACGTAGTCGGGGGCGACGCAGGTCTGGCCGGCGTTGAGGAACTTGCCGCGGGCGATCCGCCGGGCGGTGACGGCGAGGTCGGCGCCGGGCTCGACCACGACCGGGCTCTTGCCGCCGAGTTCCAGGGTGACCGGGGTCAGGTGCTTGGCGGCGGCGGCCATGACGATCCGGCCGACCGCGCCGTTGCCGGTGTAGAAGATGTGGTCGAAGCGCTCCTCCAGCAGGGCGGTGGTCTCCGGCACGGCCCCTTCGGCGACCGCGACCGCCTCCTCGCCGAGGTAGCGCGGCAGCAGCTCGGCGATGGCCGCGGAGGTTGCGGGGGCGAGCTCGCTGGGCTTGACCAGGGCGGTGTTCCCGGCGGCCAGCGCGCCGACCAGCGGCGCCAGGGCGAGCTGGAGCGGGTAGTTCCAGGGCGCGATGATCAGCACCACACCCAGCGGATCGCGCACGATCCGGGCCTCGGCGGGGCGGAAGAACTCCGGCACCGCGGCCGGCCTCGGCTGCAGCCACTGCGCCAAGTGCGCCACGGTGTGGTCGAGTTCGTTGATCGTGAAGCCGATCTCGGTGCGGTACGCCTCCGCGGCGCCCTTTCCGAGGTCGGCATGCAGGGCCTGCTGGAGCGCCTCGGTCTGCTCGGTGAGCAGGCTGCGCAGGGCGGCCAGCTTGTCCAGCCGCCAGGCGAGCGGCCTGGTCCGGCCGGTGGTGAATTCGGCCCGCAGTCGGGCGACCACCGAAGGAATGCTCTCGTGCATGGGGATCTCGCGGTCTTGAGGCGTCGGGGGTGCTTGGCACATGGAACTTTCACCACATGAAGCAATTGCGACCCTAAGGATGAAAGGTTGAGTTTGTCAAGCATTGGCCGCTCCGTGTTCCCGGTCGCAGCCGCCCCTGGCCCGGCCTCCGCCCTTGCTCCCACTCTCGCCCCCGCCGTGCTCCCGCTCTCGCCTCCCCCGCTCTGCGGCGATCGGTTCGGGCTTCTGGGGTCGGAGTTCGCCCGCGTGGCGCTTGGGAGCAGGTCGATGCGGCTTCCGCCGTCGGGCCCCTGGGCAGTGGCCGCCGGATGTGCTGACATATGCACGTCAAGTCGACCGGATGGCGTCGGCGCCCGGACCCTACCGCGCCGACTCCGCCCTCGACTCCGACTCCGACTCCGTGCCCGATCGAAGGGGAAGCCCATGCTGCTCCGTGTACTGGCCGCCGCGACCGCCGTCGCCGCCTCGCTGTCCGGCCCGTCCGCCTTCGGCGTCGACTCGCTCCCGACCCCGCCCGACCGGATCGTCATCGACGTCGCGACGGTCAACGGCTCCGGCTGTCCGGCCGGAACCGCCGCCGTGGCCGTCTCCCCGGACAACACCGCCTTCACCGTCACCTACAGCGCGTACCTCGCCCAGGTCGGCGTGGGGTCGAAGCCGACCGACTTCCGGAAGAACTGCCAGCTCGACCTGCGCGTGCACGTTCCCCAGGGCTTCACCTACGCGATCGCCTCCGCCGACTACCGCGGCTTCGCCCACCTGGAGAAGGGCGCGAGCGGGACCGAGCGGGCCAACTACTACTTCCAGGGCCAGGCCCAGACCGCCTACCAGGCCCACCGGTTCAACGGTCCGCACGACGACAGCTGGCAGGCGACCGACACCGTCGACGTCGCCGCCCTGGTCTGGGCCCCCTGCGGCGAGGAGCGCAACTTCAACATCAACACCGAACTGCGGGTCTCGGCCGGCAGTTCGGACCCGACCCGGACCACCAGTTTCATGACGATGGACTCGACGGACGGGAACATCAACACCGTCTACCACCTCGCCTGGAAGCACTGCCCCTGACCCGCAGACCGGTTGACCGCCTGACCGGTTCCGGGAGGCCCGGGACGGCCCGGGAGGCGCGCGGTCCGTGTCGACCACGCGCCTCCGCGGGCGCCGGCACCCGGCAGGATCAGGAGGCGTTCCCGCCCGCCGGGGCGCGGTGCCCGGCCGACGCCTGCTCCTGGAGCAGGGCGGCGATCTGGTTGACGTCGTCGAAGATGCGGATGACGTCGTTGATGTCGGTGGCCGAAGCGCCGTTCACGCCGACGAAGAAGAGGTGCAGGCAGCCGTCGTCCGTCTCCAGGTAGCCCGCCAGATTCTGGGCGTTGTAGGCGATCCGCTGGTTCAGGTCGTCCTCGCCGACGATGGTGCCGGGCTTGGCGAACACCTTGCCCTTGGCCGGGCAGTCGGTGGTGCAGGAGATCGCCAGCGAGCCGTCGACGCCGAGGATCGGCAGGGCGTGCCGGAAGGCGTCCGCGTCGGGGGTGCGCAGCCAGTAGGCGAGGAGCTGGTCGAGGCCGATGGGCGTGGCGCGGTCCTGGAAGACGCCGCCGCGTCCGTCGGCGAGCTGGAACTGCGTCGGGTCGACGTGCGCCACGTCGGTGAGGAAGTCGTGTTCGACGCCGAAGCCGTCGAAGCAGTCCTTGCTCCCGCGCGTCACGGCCATGTTGCACAGGGCCAGGTTGGCGCCCAGGTTGTGGCTGACCTTGAGGATCAGCTTGGCGTACTGGCTGTACGGCGGGGAGACGTACGCGGCCACCTGCGGGTCGCCGTCGTAGGAGGCCGGCAGCTTGCCGTCCGGGTTCGGGCCGGTCGGGTCGGCGGTGACGGTGACGCCGGCGCGGGCGAGTGCCTCGATCAGGGCGGTGCGGCCGAAGGCGTTCGGGTCCTTGACGCCGGAGATGCGCAGGGTGGGCTGCGCGTCGGCGGCGATGGTGCCGCTGAGGGTGATCCGGGTGCCGTCGGGGGAGGCGGAGACCTGGATGTCCGTCGGGCCGCCGGCCGCCACCGTCTGCACCGTGGAGGTGACCTGGTAGGGGGCGACCTGCGGGCGCCACATGAGCTGGGCGGCCTGGCCGGGAGCGGTGGCGGTGGTGAGCAGGTCGATGACGTTGTCGTTGATGATCAGCGGGGTGGGCTGCGGGTCCAGCGGCGGGGGTGCGAACAGCCTCGGGTCGACGATGACGTCGCCGTCGACCCGGGTGATGCCGGCGTTCCGGACCTGATGGGCGATCATGTCCAGCCCGGCGAGCGGGTTCTCGGGGGTGAGCGTGGCGCCGGGCAGGTCGTTGGCGCTGGTGTGGTCGATGGTGGTGTAGTCGACCGTTCCGTCCGGCCGGGTCCGGCCGCCCATCGTGAGGTCGCCCTGGGCGACCAGCGCGAGGTTGCCGTCGAGGGTCGAGCCGGTGCGGGTGCCGGTGGCCAGGACCGGGGTGGTGAAGCGGTGGTCGGGGCCGAGCGCGTGCCAGGCGCCCGAGATGGTCACGAGCTTGGCCGTCGAGCCGGGGACGAAGAACTGGTTCGCGAACCGCGAGTGGAACACCTGACCGGTCGTGGGATCCGTCTCCAGCACGCCCCACTGCGCGTGCTCGTAACCGGGCTTGTGCATGATCGCCTCGATGGCGGGCCCGAGGTCGTCCTCGTGCGCCGTTGCCGGGGGCGCGGCGATCGTGCCCGCCAGGGCGGCCAGCGTGGCGCCGGCGGCGGCCCAGGCCGGAAGGCGGCCGCGGATCGTTCGTCTCATCTGTGCGTCCCGTCATCTCAGGGGTTCGGCAGGCCCGGCACGAACTGGCGCGGACCGGCTGCTCATGGGGCGGATCGTAGGAACGCGGACGGCGTACTTCCCGGTAGACCCCGGCGCGCTGACGGCGTGTGGCCCGAATGTCCACCGGTCAGCCGATCGCCGATGGCGGCGGTGGCGGGCGCGCGCCGCGATGGGACCGAATCCGGTGCGGGCCGGTTCCCGACGAGTCCGGCCGTGGCGTGTTCCGGCGGCGGGCCGCGGCACTAGGGTATTGGCCCGTGACAGCAACGAACGGGGCAGTGGTCGGGGGCCGTTACCGCCTTCACGACCTCATCGGGCAGGGCGGCATGGGCCGCGTGTGGCGGGGGTGGGACGAGACCCTCGGGCGGGACGTCGCCGTGAAGGAGGTGCTCCTGCCGGCGGGCGTCGGCGACGACGAGCGTGAGCACCTCCTCCAGCGGACGCTGCGCGAGGCCCTCGCCGCCGCGCGGCTCAACCACCCGGGCATCGTCACCGTGCACGACGTGGTCGAGCACGAGGGCGCGCCCGTGATCGTCATGGAGTACGTGACCGGCGCCTCGCTGGCCGCGGTGCTCGGCCGGGAGGGCGCCCTCCCGGTCCGGCGGGTGGCCGAGATCGGCATCGCGATGCTCAAGGCGCTGCAGCAGGCGCACGCGGCGGGGATCGTCCACCGCGATCTCAAGCCCGACAACGTCCTGTTGATGGACGAGCGGGTCATCATCACCGACTTCGGCATCGCCCACATGGCCGACGCGACCACCGCGCTCACCCGCACCGGAGCCGTCATCGGCACCCCCGCGTACATGGCCCCCGAGCAGCTGGAGGGCAAGCCGCCGACGGCCGCCAACGACCTGTGGTCGCTCGGTGCGACGCTGTACGCCGCGGTGGAGGGTCAGGCGCCGTTCCACGCGGAGACGTTCAGCGCGCTGTGCATCGCCGTCGTCACCCAGCCGCCGCGCCCGACCCTGCGGGCCGACGCGCTCACGCCGGTGCTCGCCGGGCTGCTCACCAAGGACCCGGCGCAGCGGCTGACGGCGGAACAGGCGCTCGCGGCGCTGGAGTCGGTGGCGCGGGGCGGAGAGGCCCCGTCGTTCGTCCCGCCGTCGACGCGGGTCGACGGGTCGGGGCCCGCCGGGTTCGGGCCGCCGCCGGTCTACCGGATGCCGGAGTCGCCGGCGAAACCGCTGCGGTCGGTGCTCGGTCCGATCCCGCCGCAGGTGTCGACGCCCGGCGGTGCCTGGGTGCCCCAGCAGCAGCCTGCGGCCTACCCGCAGCCCGCGCCCTACCCGCCGACCGTGGCGCCGACCGTGGCGCCGGCCACCGACGGGGCCCGCGACGGGGCCCGCGACGGGGTCCCCGGGACTCCCGGGGGCAGGCCGGCCGTGGCCCGGTTGACGCGCTTCCTCGGCAGCATGGTGCTGTTGTGGACCATCGGCCTGGTGCTGCCGTGGAACTACCTGCGGTGGCTGCCGTTCTCCTACTATCCGGCCGCGATCGCCACCACGGCCGTGATCTCGCTCGCGCACGCCGCGCCCCGGACCCGCCTGCACCCGGCGCCGGCGTGGGCCCTCTTCTTCGTCTTCGACGCGGCGCTCTTCTACGCCCTGACGCACAGCGAGGCCTTCTGGTGGCTGGGCCGGGACGGCTTCAGCCCGTGGCCGATCCCGATCGGCGTGAACTCGCTGATCGTCTCCACCGGTGTCTGGCTCCTCTGGTGGAAGGTCCCCGGCGGTCGTCGCCCCGAATGAGGCGAACGGCGGGCGCCGGCCCGGACGAAGATCATCCGGGTTTAGGCTCTTCGCGGACGACAAGGCAGGAGAAGCGAGGCAGACATGGGCCAGAAGATCATCCGGTTCTCGGACCTGACCGGCGAGCACGTGGAGGACGACGACGACCTGGTGCGCATCGTGGTCCGCCGGCACCCCGACCTGGCGGACGGGCCGGTGGAGATCGAGGCGCTCGCCGGTGAGGTGGCCGCGGTGGAGGAACTGGCGCTCGACCTGGTGACGATCGAGCTGCACCACCCGGGTTCGGACGAGCCGCGGACGGTCGTGCTGGAGGCCGAGGCCTTCGACCGGCTGGCCACGGCGGCGCCGATGGCCGAGGTGCTGCACGGCGCCAAGCCGGTCGCCCGGTCGATCCCGGGCCAGGCAGCCGCGTCGACCCGCGCCGCGAAGGAGCGGGTCAACTACGCGACCCTGGCCAACGCCGGCCGGCCGCACAAGGGCCGCACCACCGACGCCGAGAAGCAGCTCGTCCGGGACCACCTGGAGGAGATCAACGAGCGGCTGGCCGCCGAGGGCGTCCGGACGATCGACCCGGCCAACCCGGAGCACGTCGCCCGCTACGGCCTGGAGTCCCCGGCCCGGGCGACCGGCCTGACGCAGGACTGACGCCGGCCGGCCCCCGCCCCGGCGGCGAGCCCCCGCTCTCGGCGGCGAGCCCTGCCCGGGCGGCGAGCCCTGCCCGGCTCACGGATGCCGGGCGGGGGCGTCGGGCTCCGCTTCCGGACTCACGCGGCGTCTGCGCGGGGGTCGCCGAGGAGGGCCAGCTCCTCCGGGGTCAGGCGCAACGCACCGGCGGCGATGTTCTCGGCGAGGTGCGCGGGGTTCGCGGTGCCGGGGATGGCCAGGACGTGCGGGCCGCGGTGGAGGGTCCAGGCGAGCCGGACCTGAGCCGGCGTCGCGCCGTGCGCGCGGGCGATCGCGCGAACCCGCGCGTCCTGCTCCAGGCCCGCGCCGGCCTCCCGCCGCAGGCCGGAGACGGCGAAGAACGGGACGAAGGCGATGCCCTGCTCCCCACAGAGGTCCACCAGCCCGCTCTCGTCCGCGCGGCGCGAGTCCAGCCCGTAGGAGTTCTGCACACACACCACGGGTGCGATCGCCCGGGCCTCGGCCACGTGGGCCGGCCGGACGTTGGAGAGCCCGAGGTGCCGGACGAGCCCGGCCTCGCGCAGCTCGGCGAGGGCACCGAAGTGCTCCGCGATCGAGGCCGTCCCGGGGCCGTTGTGGCGCAGGTACAGCACGTCCAGGCAGTCCCGGCCGAGCTGGCGCAGGTTCTCCTCCACGTGGCCGCGCAGCTGCTCCGGGCGGGCCGTGTGCCATTCGCCGGACGGATCGCGCCACGGTCCGACCTTCGTCGCCACGACCACGTCGCCGCGCCAGGTGCCGAGGGCCCGGCTGACGAGCTCGTTCGCGGAGCGCAGCGGGGAGAAGTAGAAGGCGGCCGTGTCGACGTGGTTCACGCCCTGCTCGAACGCGCGGTGCAGCAGGCCGACCGCGGCGCGGCGGTCGATCGGCGGGCCGTCGGAGTTGCCCAGCATGCCGTTGCCGGTCAGCCGCATCGTGCCGTAGCCGACCCGGTTCACCTCCAGGTCCCCGAGCTTCCACGTCCCCGCGTCCGCTGCCGAACTCATCGTGCTCCTCTGCTGTCGGGTCATCAGGCCGTCCTGGAGTATGGAGCGGCCGCAGGGCCCGGCGACAGGTCGGGAAGCAGCGCGGAACGTCACACCCGCATCGGGAACGAACCGTCGGTGTCCGAGCGTTGGACAGTTCGACTGCGGGCCGCCGAGCACGGCGTTGACGGCTTGACGGCGTTGACGGGCCTGCCGGGTCAGACGGGCGGCAGCAGATCGCTCTCGCTGATGGTGTACGTCAGCAGGGGGTAGACGAAGTCCGTTTCGTTGTTCTCACGGCGCCGCAGCCGGTAGAACTCGTGCTTCTGCTCATCGTCCGCCGACATGAGGCGCGCACCCTGCGGGAGGTACGCCTGACCGTCACGAAACCGAACCAAGGTCTTCGACGTTCGAAACGTCACGCCCAACCATTGGTTGTCCGCCGCCTGGCCGGGAGCATCCAGGACGATCCTGTGCCTGAGCCGCCGATTCGATTCGACGGAAAACGCCACGACACCGTTGTGAGCGAGCGGGATCTCGAACTTCTCGTCACCGGACCCCTTTGATTCGAAGATCAGCTTCCTCGGCGGGCCCGCCTCAGGACGTTGATAGCAGGAGAAGACGGCGATGAAGGACTCGTCGGCCAGATCGAGGGCCTGGTCGGAGTGACCGCCCATGGTTCGGTAGGCGTTCGTGTAACGCTCGGTGAGCGCGTTGTTGAAGTCGACCGAGAACCCCGCACATTCCCGGATCCGCTGCGCCAGCCGTTCGTGCACGGCCCGGAAACGCTGCGCCGGTTCGCCGTACCGGGTGGTGGTACGCACGAGGGGCACCTCACCCGCCTCGTCGATCCTGGCGAGCACGGCGCCGCTCCGGCCTTTCCCCACGTCCTCCCAGCGGGTTGACGCGGACAGCTCCGCGAAGGGGTTCTCCCCGGTCGGCAATGCGTAGGAGAGGATCTCGTCCGAGATCCTAGGCGTGGGGGGCAACGTAGTCTCCGGTGTTCATGCTGAAGAGGATTTCGTCGCCGTAGTCGACGAAGGACGAGGTCCTGTTCTCCTCGGCGTACAGCCGGCGCAGCTCGTTCATGCCGTCCGGTGTGGGCGGTCCCAGCTCCACCAGGTCCCCGGCCACCTTGAGGAACGTCCGGCCGTTCTTGTGGACGGCTTCGGCGTTCGAGCAGCGCACCACGTATCCCAGCCGGGTCGGGAGCAACTCGGCGTCCAGGGCCGAGGGCCGGATCTCATGCGTGTACAGGCGATTGGTGGACAGCGGCATGAAGAACACCGAGCCGGGATGGAGGGTCACGGTGAACTGCGGGGGGAGCGCGACACCGTCACGTTCTCCGGTCGTCGGATCCTTGAGGCGAAAGCGGAGCCTGGTCAGCCCGCTGGCACCCTTCACGCCGTAGTCGAAGGCGTCCTCGGCCAGGGGCTGCAGGTCGTCGAGTCGGTCGTAGAAGGTGCAGAAGGCCATGACGCCGTTGACGGGCATGTCCTTGGTCTTGTCGGCGTGGGCCGAGATCTTGGCCTTGGACTGCTTGCGCTCGGCTGTGGCGAGGGTGTTGTGGTAGATCTGCGCGAGGACGTGGTTCAGCGGTGCCTGGTCCCGGAAGACGGCGGCGGCCTCGCGGTTCAGCGCCTCGACGATGTCGGTGTCGGTCGGGCGGAAGCCCTCGGTCGGCCCCGAGAGATTCGTGGAGCACCGGAGCAGGCGGAAGTGCAGTTCGTCACCGTTCCGCGTGACGGGTGTGAGGTAGATACCGGTGCGGTGGGCCGCTCCGGGCTTGGTGGACTCGGTCAGTGACTGGAACGCGTGCTCCGCACGGATCCGTCCGAAGTGGTCGGCGTCGAGTCCGAAGAAGCGGCGGTAGTAGACGCCGACGCCGTGCATGCGGAGGGGAACCCGGCCGAGGTCGACGAGGGTCCACGGTTCGTCGACGGCCTCGCCGTAACCGTGCGACAGCTCCCGGACGACGAACACCCTGGCAGCGGCTCGCAGTCGGCGGGCGCTGATCCCGGACACGTCGCCGCACAGGTAGACGGTCTTCCGCGCGAGGTCGAGCGAGCCGGACGCAAGCTCCTCCGGCGTGACGGTGGATCCGAAGAAGTCCCTGATCGCGTCGTCGTCCCGCAACGCCGCGGGTGCGACCAGGATGTTGTCCGCATCCTCGATGCAGGCTTCGGTCGGCTCTGTCGTGGACGTCAAAGGGCACCTGCCATCGCGGATGTCGGTGGATTTCTCCGAACCGTGGACACGGCAACGGCCCGCACTCTTTCCTTCGCGTGGCGACACGCGAACGAAAGGAGCCGGACCGCCGAACCTCGATGCTCTCACGGGGGCTCGACAGCGGCCAACGGATTCTGCCGGCACCCCGGGGCCCGCCCCGCTGTCCGCCGTCGGAGTGTCAGCGCGGTTGCCCTGCACGGGTTTCGGAACCACCGGTGCTCATGGTGATGCATGACCCGTCACCGGATCGCACTGCTGTGCGCCGCCACCGTCCTGCTGTTTTGCACTCCGCAGCTCGCGGGGACCGAGCCGGCCGGTGCCACCGGGCAGCACGGGCCGGAGTGCGTCTCCTCTCCCACCCCGGCCGGCAGTCAGGGCCGTGCCCTGCTCGACATCGTCGAGAGGGACCAGCAGGACCTGAAGCTGCGGGCGGTCATCGCCCGGGTGACCCGGAACGGCCGCGAGGTGTGGACGGGAGCGGTCGGACCGTCGATGACCGACGTACCGGCCCGCCCGGACATGCGCTTCCGCGTGGGCAACGTGGGCATCGCCTTCATGGGCACGGTCCTGCTGCAGCTGGTCGACGAGGGGCGCGTCGGCCTCGACGACCCGCTCTCGCGCTGGATGCCGGAGATCCCGCACTCGGACGAGATCACGCTCCGGATGCTGGCCGACACCACCTCGGGCATCCGGGACTACGTCACCGCCCCCGGCTTCGCGGACGCGATCAACGCGCAACCGTTCAAGCAGTGGTCGCCCCAGGAGCTCCTCGCCGTCGCGCACCCGGACGACCTGCTCTACCGGCCCGGCACGAACTGGAACTACTCGCACACCAACTTCCTGCTGCTGGGCGAGGCGCTGGAACGCATCACCGACACCCGGCTCGACCACCTCCTGGAACAGCGCATCCACCGGCCCCTGGGCCTGCGCTCGACGTCGAACAGCTACACCCCCGACATCCCCGCTCCGGTCCTGCACGCGTTCACCGCGCAACGCGGGATGTACGAGGAGTCGACGTTCTGGAACCCTTCCTGGACGACCGCCCCGGGCGCGGTCATCACCATGGACGTCTGCGACCTCGCCCGCGCGGGCGCCGGCATCGGTTCCGGGCAGACACTCGTGGTGGTGGCGGTCGTGTGTGCGTTGGACGGATGCCTTCTGGATTCCGGGCCCTGTGAGGCCCACATCAAGAGCGGCGCCGTCCGGCGCCTCACCGCTGCCACCGCAGTGCGGGTGGTGGCAGCCTCACAGGCACCGAACGTACGTCTGGAGCCGTCTGGCACTCGATCCCTCTATCCAGAGCGGCGGCGCTCGGTGTCTTCGAGGCCGCCACCACCGTCAACACTGCCCGCTTGATCACTCGTTGGTGTTCGTGGTCTGAGCCCGCCGTGCGGTGACCTCCCGATACTCCAGAGCCGTCAGAGCTCCCGTAGAGACCGAGGCCCGTGGGGTGCGCTGGTGCCACGAACGGCTAGTGAGGTGGCGGACCGACCGAATCAGGTCGCTGCGTGGCCCGCATGCGCTCGCAACCAGTGCAAACACCGCGCCCACGGAGAGGAAACCTTGATCTACTGCGGTATCGACCGGGCCGAGAGGACGCACGACGTCGCCTTGGTCGACGGCAGCGGCCAGCTGCTGGCCAAGCGGCACATCACCGACGACGCGGCCGGCTCTGGCCGCGTTCGCCAAGTGGGACAACGGCCTGTGCCGACCGGAGGCCCACGAGCTGATGATGCTCGTGCCGACACCGGCCAAGGCTGTTGAGGAGGCGTTCCCTCAGCACCCGGACTCCGAGATCATCCTCAGCTTCCCCGGTCTCGGCATCCAGCTCGCCGCACGGGTGCTGGCCGAAATCGGAGACGACCGCACCCGCTTCGCCGACGCCCGCGGCCTCAAGGCCTACGCGGGCGCCTCACCCGTCACCCGGGCCTCTGGCAAGAAGTCCGGCATCACCAGGCGATGGGTGAAGAACGACCGGCTCAACCACGCCGACTACCTCTGGGCTTCGCTGCCCTCACCGCATCGCCCGGCGCCAAGGCCCAATACCGGCGCCGTCGCGACAACGCCGGCGACTGGCACGCCGCCGCCCAGCGCAACCTGTTCAATCGAATGCTCGGCCAGCTCTACCACTGCCTCAAGACCCGCCGGCTGTTCGACGAGCAGATCGCCTTCCCGGTCCCGCAGGAGCTCGCAGCAGCAGCGTAGCCGGATCCACGGTGGCCTTCGGCAGCGTGCTTGGATCGTCGGATGATCGACTGGTCCACTCTGCACGATGTTTACGGCTCGGCTGCTGCGATACCCGCGTTGCTGGAAAGGGCAGCCGATCGTGATCAGGACGCGATCGACCGACTCTGCGGGCGCTTGTGCCATCAGGGGACGATTTCCTCGGCGAGCATTGCTGCGCTGCCGCAGCTGGCGGACATCGCCGAGAACACCGTCTCTGGAGACTGGGCGCTCGACTTGGCCGGCGCCATTGCGGGCGGCCTGCTCCAAGACCACCACGGCGCCGACGAGGAGGTGGCCCGCCAGGAGCCGACCCTGGCACGGCTGCGGGACCTGGCCACCGCGCGCCTGGCACCCGGCCAGGACCCTCGAACCTACCTCGGCTTGCTGCAGGCGATACTCGCCTTCGATCGCCAGCCCCTATGGGCCGAGACTCTGGACGACTTCACCGACTCCTTCTACACCACCGCCTGCCCGCACTGCCGCGCAGCCGTGACGATCGCGATCGGCGAATACGGCTGCTACTCCTCGATCCGGGACTGGGACCTGGGGGACGTCCAGCGGATCCCCCTGCGGCCGGCCACGGCAGACGCGCTGACCGGTGTCGGAACGATGCTGCACGAGCTGGCTGAACGGGACGGACAGACACGGCTCGCCTGGGGCCTCACGCATCTGTTCGGCCAGGCGGAGTGCCCGGGTTGTGAAAGCATCTTTGGCATCGCCTCGGAGTATGAGGCCGCGAATGCGCCCTCCCCGTGGGACTTCGCCCGTCGCCACACCACGGACACCCCCTGATTGCCGGCGAGACGTTCGAACGCCGTGTCCGCGCCCACAGGCCCCGACTTGACGGCTTGGCACCGTGAGGTGTCCGGATAGCCCCGTTCGCCGGACTGAGCCCGCGTGCCTTCGGCAAGTTGATGACGCAGCTGCGCCGCGAGGGCGGCGACGCTCCGCGCCGGGGCCGGCCGTGGAGGCTGTCCTTGGAGGACCGGGTGCTCCTGGTGGCCGCGTACTGGCACACCAACTTGACCCTGCGCCAACTCGCCCCACTCTTCGGAGTGTCGAAGTCCACCGCCGAGGTCATCGACGCCGACACCCGCCTGGTTTGTGGTGGTCGGCCGGCCCCTGCCCGGCAACCGCAACGACTGCAGGGCATGGGAGGAACCCGGGGCCAAGGCCGCCGTCGGCCGGACAACCACGATCGCCGACGGCGGCCACCCCGGAACCGGCCTCGTCATCCCGCACCGCCGACCCCGAGGCGGCGAACCGACCGACTGGCAGGCCGAACACAACCACGACCACAAACGGGTTCGCGCCCGCGTCGAGCAGGCCTTCGCCCGGATGAAGACCTGGAAGATCCTGCGCGACTGCCGCCTGAGAGGCGACGGTGTGCGCCACGCGATGCACGGCGTCACCCGCCTGCACAACCTCGCTCTCACGGGATGACTCCCGCCGCATGCGGGACCTGAGAGGTCCCGGGGGAGACGGCTCCCCACGTCGCAGTCTCGGAGGAGGATCAGGCGAGGCAGAACTCGTTGCCCTCGATGTCCTGCATCGTGATGCACGACTCGTTGACGCCATCGGCGCGCTGCGTCAACACGTGTTTCGCGCCGAGCGCCATGAGGCGTGCGCATTCGGCCTCGAGTGTGGCCAGGCGCTCGTCACCTACGAGTCCGGCGCCGGCCCGCACACAGAGATGCACCCGGTTCTTGACGACCTTGCCCTCGGGAACTCGCTGGAAGAGCAGGCGCGGGGCCACACCCGAGGGATCAGTACACGCGAAGTAGATCTCGTCCTCGGGCGGCAGCGAGCGGTGATACTCCCCCCACGTGGCAAAGCCCTCCGGGACCGTCGGCACGACGTACCCCAGCACCTCACACCAGAATGCGGCGAGGCGCGCAGGCTCCGCGCAGTCGAAGGTCACTTGGAACTGCTTGATCGTTGACATCGGCGCACAATAACAGGGGCCCTGCTCATCTCCGCAGGTCGGGAGGTCCGCACGTTGTCGGAAGGAGGCACCTGCTGCCCGCTGCCGTGTCGTGCGGTCGCAGGGGTGAACCGAGGTCAGCCCCTCCCCAAAGGGAACCTGAAATGCGATCCCGGCCAACCACTCTCGTGCTGCCAAAGATCAGTTACGGGACAACCCTTGGACGAAAATCGGGGGTAGCACGATGTCGAGGTCCGATCCACGGCCAAGACCCACCAGTGGACATTGCCCGCGCCCCCTGACGGAAGACCGACAGCATCGGCGGCTTCTTCGTCCGCGCCGTGGTGTTGGACGCTATCGGTGAAGTGGACGAGGCGCGAGGGACAGCAAATAGCCACACTGCCCAGGTTTCTGGACCGGGGCCGCACCGACGGTGCCGGGGGTATGCCGGCCGGGCACTCGAGACCGGCCAGTCGCTCGGCAGCGGCCCACTGGACGAGGTCGGTGAGCGGGTGTCCGGCCTGCACGGTGACGGCCACCGCGGTGTCGTCGAGCTTCGTCGAGGTGATGCCGCGGGTCCTCACGACCACGACGGTGCCGGGGTGGCCGGCGTCCGCCGCGATCACGTTGCTCCCGTGCCCCAGGACGAGGGGAGCGATCTGCTCCCGGGCGCTGGTCGTGCGGGCGAGGTCGGGCCAGTCAGCCGGATCGGTGAGATCGTCGGTGGGAGACGGACGGCATGGTGACTGTCTTCTCCGGCCCGCGCCGCTCCGGTGGCACAGGGGACTCCGGCTCGTGGGTGCGGCGGACCCGGCCGCCGCACCCACGATTGGCAAACACCCAGGTCAGCGCACGTTTCCGCGGGGCTTGAGGGGGAGGCCGGGGAGCTCGGGGGCCGGGAGGCGGTCGCCGGGGTAGCCGTCGACGGCGCCGTAGCGGTCGGCGGCGGCCTGCCACTCCTCGCGGGCCCGGACGATGTCCTCGTGAGACCGCCCGATGAAGTTCCACCACATGACGATCTGCTCCTCGAAGGGCGCGCCGCCGAGCAGGACGGTCCGGGCGTCGGTGTCGCCGGTGTTGGTGAGGGTGACGGTGGTGGCGCCGGGGGCGAGGTAGCCGAGGTCGGCGGGGTGCAGGGGGGTGCCGGCGAAGCGGACCTCGCCGCGGTCGATCAGGAGGCCGTGCTCGAAGGCGGGGTCGACGTCGAGGGTGACGGTGGCGTGCGGGCGCAGGGTGATCTCGGCGCCGAGCAGGGGGGTGAAGGTGGGGACGGGGGAGGTGTCTCCGGCGAGGGAGCCGAGGAAGACCCGGGCCTCGCCGCCGTCCAGGGTGACCGGGGCGGGCGCGTGGTGGTGGAAGGCGCGGCCGGTGTGCCGGTGCTCCTCGGGCAGGGCGACCCACAGCTGGACGCCGTGCAGGGTGGTGGTGGCCGGGGTGGAGACCTCGGAGTGGGCGATGCCGTGGCCGGAGGTCATCAGGTTCACCTCGCCGGGTCGGACGTACGCGTGGATGCCGAGGCTGTCCCGGTGCTCGATCTCGCCGGTGAACAGCCAGCTGACGGTCTGCAGGCCGGTGTGCGGGTGCGGGGCGACGTCCATGCCGCCGGTGTTCGCGACGTCGTCGGGGCCGTAGTGGTCGACGAAGCACCAGGCGCCGATCAGGGTGCGGGAGCGCTGCGGCAGCGTCCGACGCACCGTCATCGCGCGCGGACCGCCGAGCGGGACGTCCCGCGGGGGCAGCACCTCGACCCGCGGGTCGGCGGCGTGCGGGTCGATGAGGTCGGTCGCGGTGGTGCTCACGGTCGGGGTCCCTCCCAGGTGCAAGTAGTTCTAGATTCAACTATCATGCCATGGCAGAGTGACGGGTGACAATGATCAGCCCAAGGAGTTCAGGTGAGTGACGTGACGGTGGTCCCGACGGACCGGCGGGTGTTCATCGACAAGCAGAGCCCGCAGGCGTACAAGGCGCTGGTCGCGGCCGCCGAGGCGGCGCGCGAGGTGGCGGCGGAGGCCGGGCTGGACCGTCGACTGGTGGAACTCGTCAACCTGCGGGTGTCGCAGATCAACGGCTGCGCCTACTGCCTGAACGTCCACACCAGGGCCGCGCTGCGCGAGGGCGAGACGACCCAGCGGCTGGGCGTGCTCCCGGCGTGGCGCGACACCGAGGTGTTCGACGCGCGGGAGCGTGCCGCGCTCGCCCTGGCCGAGGCGACCACCAGCCCGGCGGACGCGGTCGTGCAGGAGGCCGCGTACGGCGTTGCGCGCGAGGTGCTGAGCGAGGCGGAGATCTCGGCGGTGGTGTGGGTGGCGATCACCATCAACTCGTTCAACCGGGTCTCCATCATGAGCAAGCACCCGGTCCGCCCGGCCCCGGCGCGGTAGCCGACGATCCGGAGATCGATCGCAGCCGCCGGCCGTCGCCGTTGCAGCCGCAGTCTCAGCCGCAGCCGCAGCCGGTGCCTCCGTCTTTCGGCGTAGTTCCTCCTGAGGCGGGTGTACGACCGGTTCCTCCCGGCGGAGGATGACGGACCGTCAGGGCGGCGGCGAGGCTTCGTGTCGAGGGCGAGGGAGTGCTCGCCGCGAGCGAGGGTGGGGACGCAATGGCACAGGGTGGGGGGCGCTCGGCACGGCGTGGGGGTCGGGCGGCGCGGCGTACGGTTTCCGCGCTGGTGGCGACGGTCTGTCTGGCGCTGGCCGCGCCGGTCGCCTCGGCGGGTGCCGCCGAGCCGGCCGGCGGGCAGCGGACCGGCGAGCGGCAGGTCGACGGGCAGCAGGTCGACGGGCAGCGGAACGGCGGCGGAGGCCGGGAGACCGCCGACCGGCGGGCGGCGGCGCTGCGGGCGGTGACCGGGGCGGGCGCGGTCTCCGCGATCGCCGAGGTCAGGGACCGGAACGGGGTCTGGCGCGGCGGATCGGGCGTCTCCGACCTGGCCAGCGGCGCGCCGGTCCGCACCGACGGGCGGTTCCGGGCCGGCAGCGTCACCAAAATGTTCACCGCCACCACCGTGCTCCAGCTGGTGGCGGAGGGCCGGATCGGCCTGGACGACCCGGTCGAGCGCCACCTGCCGGGCGTGGTCCCCGGCGGCGCGCACATCACCGTGCGCCGGCTGCTCAACCACAGCTCCGGCCTGTGGGACCCGACCAACGAGAAGGGCGGGCTCTTCCCCGACCCGACCGACCCGGCGGCCGTCCGGAACTGGCTCGACCAGGGCGGCCTGACCCGGACGATCACCCCGGCGCAGGTGGTCGCGGCCTCGGTGGCGCACGCGCCGGCCTTCCCGCCGGGCACCTCGTGGGGCTACTCCAACGTCAACTACACCCTGCTCGGCATGATCATCGAGCGGGTCACCGGGCACGGCTACGCCCAGGAGATCACCACGCGCCTCCTGCGCCCGCTCGGCCTGACCGGGACGTACTTCCCGGGGACGGCCACCGACATCCGCGGCCCGCACGCACACGGCTACCTGACGCTCGTCGAGGGCCCCGGCCCGGCGGACCGCAGCGAGCGGGACGTGACCGTGGCGAGCGTCTCCTGGGCGAACTCGGCGGGCGAACTCATCTCCACCCTGGGCGACCTGAACCGATTCGAGCAGGCCCTGACCGGCGGTCGGCTGCTCCCGCCCCAGCTCATGAAGGAGATGACCACGACGATCCCGATCGAGGTCGACGGCCAACCCACGGGCCTGAGTTACGGGCTGGGGCTGGCCCGGTGGCAGCTGTCCTGCGGGGTCGTCTACGGGCACGACGGCGGGGTGGCCGGCTACAGCTCGCAGCTGTGGAACTCGGGGGACCGGCAGGTCGCGATGTCCGTCACCCCGCGCGGCGACGAGACCCAACTCCAGGCGCAGGCGGTGGCGGGGTACGGCTTCCTGGAGCAGGCCTTCTGCGGCACCCGGTGAGCCCGGCCCGGGTGGGGCACCCCCGTACCGGGCGGGGCCCCGACGGATCCGGCTCCCGGTGGCGGAGAATGACCGGTGTGACAGACACGACGCTCAACCTCTGGAAGCAGCAGCTCGACCGGGTGCCCGACGGGCTGTGGGACCGCAGCGACCTGACGGTGCTCATCCTCGCCGACACCGGGATCTCCGAACTCCCCTCGGAGATCGGGCGGTTGACCGCGCTGCGCACCCTCGACCTCGGGCACAACGCGCTCACCGCGCTGCCCGCGGAGCTGGGGGACCTCACCGCTCTCGGCGACTTCCTCTACCTGCACGACAACGCGCTGACCGCCCTGCCGGACACCCTCGGTCGGCTCACTGCACTGCGCTACCTCAACGTCGGCGAGAACCGGCTCACCGAACTCCCCTCCGCCATCGGCGAGATGGCCTCCCTGGTCGAGCTCCGCGCGCAGCACAACCGGCTCGGCACCCTGCCCGAGACCGTCGGCAGGCTCGGCGCGCTGCGTGAACTCTGGCTCAGGGGCAACGAGTTGACCGCCCTGCCGGACTCCGTGGCCGGGCTCACCGAGCTGCGCGAGCTGGAGCTGCGGGAGAACGCCCTCACCGAGATCCCGGCCGCGCTCGCCGGGCTGCCGCTGCTGCGCCGCCTCGACCTGCGCGGCAACCGGATCACCGAACTGCCGCGTTGGCTGACGGAACCGGGCGCGCTGCCGGGGTCGACCGCGGCGCCCGGGTCGTCCGTGCCGCCCGGGATGCCCGTGCTGCCCGCGCTGGAGAAGCTGGACCTGCGGTGGAACGACGTACAGCCGTCGGCGCGGGTGCTGGACGCGCTCGCCGGGCGCGGGTGCGTCGTCCTCCACTGAGCGGGGCCGCCCGTCGGAGCCGCCGGAAAAGATCTTGCGCTCGGCCACCGGCCTGCTACGGTGGATGACATGAAGCGCGCTGCACTCGTCACGACGACGCCGGAGAGAGTCCCGGCGCGCTGACTGCTGACCTAGTCCGAAGCCCCGGGGCGAGTGCCCCGGGGCTTCGTCGTTCCCGGCTCCACTCGCCCGCAGCCCCAGAGTGGAGACCACCGCCATGAACGCGCACCCCGCACACGCCGACCTGGTACACGCCGACCTCGCACACGCCAGCCCTGCGCACGGCAACCCGGCGCACGACCACCGCAAGCTCGGCCGTGAGCTCGACCTGTTCGACACCGACCCGCTGATGGGCTCCGGCCTGCCGTACTGGCTGCCCGACGGCGCCGCGATCCGGCACACCCTGGAGGAGTTCATCCGCGGCCGCGAGCGCCGGGCCGGCTACCGCCACGTATACTCCCCGGTGCTCGGCAAGCGCGAGCTGTACGAGATCTCCGGTCACTGGGCGCACTACCGCGAGGACATGTTCCCACCCATGGAGCTGGGCTCGGAGGAAGTGGTGCTGCGGCCCAGCCTCTGCCCGCACCATGCCCTGATCTACCGCTCCCGCTCCCACAGCTACCGGGAACTCCCACTGCGGATGGCCGAGTTGGGCGGCATGTACCGCTCCGAGCCGTCCGGGGTGCTGGGCGGGCTGACCAGGGTCCGGGCGATCCAGCTGAACGACGCCCATGTGTTCTGCACCCCGGAGCAGGCCGCCGACGAGGCCGTCGCCGCACTGGAGTTGATCCGCGAGGCGCACCGGGCGCTCGGCATCGTGCCGGTCCGCTACCGCCTCTCGCTGCCCGGCGCCGGCGGCAAGTACGTTGCCGATCCTGTGCTTTGGGAGCGTGCCACCGCGCTGCTCGCCGACGTGCTGGAGCGTGCCGGGGTGCCGTTCGTGGCGGCGGAGGGCGAGGCCGCGTTCTACGGGCCGAAGATCGACGTGCAGATCGCCGACGGCGCCGGGCGGGAGTTCACCCTCTCCACCGTCCAGATCGACTTCCACCAGCCCGAGCGGTTCAACCTGCACTACATCGGCCCGGACGGCGCCAAGCGCCGCCCGGTGATGGTCCACCGCAGTGTGATCGGCAGCGTGGAACGCGTGGTCGCCCACCTGATCGAGCTGTGCGGCGGCGCGTTCCCGGCCTGGCTGGCGCCCGTCCAGGTCGTGCTGCTGCCGATCTCCGACGCCGAACTCCCGCAGGCCGAACGGCTCCGACAGCGCTGCCTCGACCTCGGACTGCGGGCCGAGGTCGCCGGGCCCGAGAACGGCAGCCTCGGCGCCCGGATCCGGGAGGCGCGGCTGGTGCCGTACCAGGCGGTGATCGGCGCCAAGGAGGTCGTGGACGACCGGGTCGCGCTGCGGCTGCGGGACGGTCGGCGGCTGGAGCCGCTGCCGGCGGAGGAGGCGTGGGCGCGGATCGGCGCGCTGGTCGCGGCCTGCGGCGCCGAGCTGTGGGAGGGCGGCACCGTGCGGGTGAGCTCCGCGCGGTGAGTGGGCCGACGAGGACGCGGAGCCCGTCAGGCCGTGGCAAACGTACGACTAGTGCGGCTCGCGGTGTGTCGGCCGGGCCGCGGGCGGCGGCCGCCCGTCGAATGGGCGCGGCGGCCGAGTCCACGGCTGCCGCTGTCCCCATCCGCACCGGAGGTCTCCCATGCGCATCCCGCGCAGGCTCGCCGCCCCCGCCCTCACCGGCTGTCTCGCCCTCGCCGCGGCCGTCGCCGCCACCCCGGCCGGCTCGGCCCAACTCCGCCCGCTGCCCGTCCCCGACGTCCGGTACTGTGCCGCCGTGCTCGGGCACGTCCCGGGTGCGGACGTGGCCTCGCCGGTCGTCGGGCGGGCCTGCTCGCCGGACACCCTCGCCGACGCGCTCGCCCGGGCCGACGGCCTGACCCGCACGGCGGAGCAACCGGCCGACCGCGCGCTGCTGGTGGTGAAGGAGTAGCAGGACGGGCCCGCCGGCCCATCCGTCCCCGTCCGGCTCGACCGCCGACCGGCTTCGACCGCTGTCCCGCGAGACGGCCGTCCCGCTCGGCCGCCGACCGCCGGGAGATGCCCGGCAGTCGGCTCCCGGCGGGCTACCGGTCCGCGGTGAGCCGGCCGGCGGCGCCCCAGTTCTCCGCCGGGTACTCCTGGATCCACACGGACACGCTCTCGGCGGGCACCTCCAGGGTCGCCACGAAGGCCTCGGTGATCCTCTCGACCAGCTCGCGCTTCTGCTCGACCTCGCGCGGGCCCTGCTGAATGGTGACGATCGGCATGTTCGGCTCCTGACCGGGTGTTCCCGCCGGGCCTTCCGGCGGGGTTCTCCTGCCGGTTTCTCCGGCTGGGAACAGTCCACCCGATCGGGCCGTCGGCACCCAGACCCGAATCGCTCCGGCAGCGATCACGAATCCTGATCGTCCCAGGTCGGAGTGGTCCGTCGGCAGGCTTCCAGGAGGAGTCGGGGGAGCGGGGCGGTGCGCCGTACGGCGATCGAGGTCGGTACGGCGAGTGGGGTGCGGCAGGGGCGGAAGGCGATCCGGTGGGCGTTCGTCATCCGGGCGTTGGCGGCGTACACCACCGTCCACATCGGGGTGCCGGTGCCGATCGAGGCCAGGGTGTCCTGCAGGGTGCCGTCGTGGGCCGGGCCGAGGGCCGGCCGGAAGCCGGCCCGGGCGCAGGCGTCCGTCACCAGGTCCACCAGAGCCGGGTTGTTGCGGCGTTCGGTGAGCCGCAGCGGCAGGTCGGCGAGGTCCGCGAGGTCGACCTCGGGCCGGTCGGCGAGGGCGTGCCGGGCGGGCAGCGCGAGCACCAACTCGTCCTGCCAGACGGGCAGGAAGCGGAGGTCGGGGCTCCTGTCGGCGATGGCACCGCGCACGAACGCGGCGTCGAGGCGGCCGGCCGCCAGTCGGGCGAGCCGTTCCCGTACCGGGGCGGAGTGGAGTTCGACGCGCACCTCGGGGGCCCGCCGCTGGTAGGTGTCCAGGATCAGGTCGAGCCTCTCGCCGAGCCCGGTGATGGTGCCGAGCCGGAGGACGGCCGGTGCGGCCAGATCGGCGGCGAGGGCGCGGGCGGCGTCCTCGGCGGCCAGGACGTCCCTCGCGGCGGGCAGGAAGCGCTCGCCGGCCTGGGTCAGCCGGACGTGCCGGGGCGAGCGGTCGAACAGCTCGACCTTCAACTCCCGTTCCAGGCGCCGGACCTGCTGGCTCACGGCGGGCTGGCCGAGCAGCAGCTTCTCGGCGGCCCGGCCGAAGTGCAGTTCCTCGGCCACGGCGACGAAGCAGCGCAGCTGCCGTAGCTCCATGCGATCCCCCTGCTCGAAATGCCGGTGGCCGGCCGGTCGGTGGTCGCGGGTCGGTGGTCGCGGGCCGGTCGTCGGGTCGGCAGGTCGGCGGTCGATCCGCCGAGGGGCCCATGGTCGCAGGTCGGGGCGCGGCGCCGGTGGTGGCCCGATGGCCCCTGCGGCCCGGCTCCGATGCCCTCGGGCCGCTCGCCGGCCGGCCCTGGCGAGAACGGGTATCGCGATATATCGTGTTCCCGTTCGCACACGCCGACCCATCGCGCGATAGCCCTTCGTCAAGCTCAGGACGGGATGCATGCCGGGAGAGAGCTCGCCCATCGGGAAGCCCACCGCAAAGTCGATCGTCAAGCCCGCCGGAACGCACTCCGGGCACGGTTCGCGGCCCGCGATGCGCGCCTCTCACGCGGACCGGGACCGGGTGGTCGACCTGCTGCAGGTCGCGGCGGGCGACGGCCGGCTGACCGCCGACGAACTGGACGAGCGGGTGGAAGCGGCCCTGTCGGCGCGGACGGTCGGCGAGCTGGCCGAACTCACCGTCGACCTGCCGGCCGTGTCGGTCCCGGGCGCCGGGACCCTGGCCGAGGTCAAGGACGTGGTCCGGATCGATCAGCGGTTCAGCACGATCGAGCGGTCGGGGCGCTGGGTGGTGCCGCGACGGCTGGAGCTGTCCGCGGATTTCTGCAAGGTGACACTGGACTTCACGCAGGCGGTGATCACGCAGGACACCGTTCAGATCGCCCTGGACATGCGGGGCAAGACCCTGACGCTGATCGTCGCGCCGGGCATGGTGGTCGATGCCGACGGCCTGGCTCTGGAGCACAGCAGGGTCAGGGACCGCCAGGCGCCGGGCCCCGACGTGCCGGTCAGGCTGCGCGTGGAGCTGGTCGGCAAGAAGAGCTTCGGCCGCGTCGTCGTGCGCCGTCCGCGGAAGTCGACCGGCCGGCGGCTCCTGGGGTAGCCCGTACCCTGGCCCGCGCGGCCCGGTGGTGGCAGACCTGGCCGCCGAACGTACCGCGGACCGAGGCCGCAACCGGTCATCTAGTAGGACTGAAGCTCGATCAGGTGGCCGTCCGGGTCCCGCAGATGGGCGCTGCGGAGGTTCGGTCCCCACTCCGGTCGGTCGGTCGCCTTGACGGCCAGGGTGCCGCCGTGGCGCAGGCAGAGGTCGACGGCGGCGTCCACGTCGTCCACCCGGAGGACCAGCATCGCGGAGTCCTGCGCGGGTGCGGCGGGGTGGGCGGGCAGCTCGGTGGTGCCAAGGGTGGCGGCCATCATGGAACGGTCGAAGAGCACCAGGACGGCCTGGTCGGCGACGTCCCAGTTGGCGTACGGGCCCTCGGGGGCGCCCTTGACCAGGGCGGCGCCGGTGAGCGGCGGCAGGACCGCGCGGTAGAAGGCGAAGCAGTCGGCGAAACGGGTGACGAGCAGGCGGGGGTACAGGGCGTCCACGGGCGAACTCCTGGGTTCGGTCGGCTCGGGTCGGTTCAGGTCCGGCTCGGGCCGGTTCAGGTCGGCTGAGAGCGACTCGGGCTCGATATTAGTGGGTCGGGACCCACTATAGGGATGGACCCTAGACTGGCGCCATGGCCTCCGAGAACCCACCCACCGCGTCCGCGCTTCCTGAGCCCGAGAAGCCCTCGCCCGACCTCCCAGGGTTCGAACTGCCCCCGACCCTGCTGGATCTGAGCACCTATCTGCTCTCCCGGGTCGGCAAGACGGCCCGTGCCCGGCTCGCGGAGCGGCTGGCCGAACGCGGCCTGCGGCTCTGGGACATGGCGGTGCTCGCCTCGCTCGTCGACTTCGGTCCGCAGGCCCAGCGGGACCTGGTAAGGCGGCTGGGCCTCGACCCGAGCGACCTGGCCAAGGTCGCCGACCAACTCGCCGCCGCCGGGTACGTCGAGCGCGCCCGGGACCGCGCCGACCGGCGGCGGGTCTCGGTCTCGATCACCGACGCCGGGCGGGCGCTGCTCGCCGAACTCGACGGGCAGGCGCGGGCGGTGCAGGACGAGGTGCTGGCGCCGCTGGACGCGGGGGAGCGGCAGGTGCTGCAGTCGCTGCTGCTCCGGGTCCACCGGGGAACGGGGGAGCGCCGCACCGGTCCGTGACCGGGGGCGTCCGTGCGGCGGCCGGTCGGCCGGTCAGTCGCCGGTCGGTGGGTCAGCCGGCGGGCGGCCCGGGGCGGCGGGCGCCGGCGAACTCGCCAGCCCAGCGCGGGACGTCGAGCACGTGCTCGACGCGGGCGACCAGCGTCCCGGTGCGCTCGGCGTGGATCATCGCGCCGTCCCCGACGTGGATCCCGACGTGGTGCAGGGGCGCGTCGGGGCGGGAGAAGAACAGCAGGTCGCCCGGGGCGAGCGCGTCGCGCTCCACCGGGGCGCTGCGGTTGAACTGGGCGATGGTGTAGTGCCCCAGCTCGACGGCGCCGTCGCTGCCCCGGTACCAGCAGTAGAGCGAGAGGCCGCTGCAGTCGAAGCCCACCGTCTTCTCGCCCAGGCACACGCCGTTGAGGTAGCCGTTCTCCTCGTCGCAGAAGCCGAGGCTCGCGCCGAGGCGGTCGCCGCCGCCCCAGGCGTACGGCACCCCGAGCTGGGCGGCGGCCACCGCGGCGACCCGCAGGCCCAGCGCGCCGACGGGCTCGGTGTCCCGTACCGGCGGTGCGGCGGATGTCGCGTGCGCCGCCGCGGCGAGCGGCGGCGCCAGCGCCGGGACGAGGCCGGCCCCGAGAGCGAGGCCGAGCACGTGGCGCCGTCCGACGCCGGCTTCCTGGTCGCGGTCGGACGGTTGGGGTTCCATGAGGCGGCTCCCGGGCGGCGGTTGCGGGTGGAGGCATGCGTGTGGACACCAGGATCGCGTTCCGGTGAGGTCGCCCGCCATCACCCGCACCGGTGAATCGTGGGCGCACCGGCCTTGCTACGGCGGGAAGTCGGGCCGTAAATCGTTTGACGGTCGTTCAAGTGGGGCCAACGATGGGCGCGAACGTTCGGTCGGGCCGTTGGAGGACCTCATGAGCAGCGCCGTCAAACTGATCCGCAGCACGCGTCTGACGCAGGCCGTCGACTACGCCTACGGCGCGGTGGTCGACGCCCCGGCGCGCTCGTTGTGGCTGGCCGGGGCCTGCCCGCTCGACGAGGAGGGCCGGACGGTCGCCGTCGGGGACTACGAGGCGCAGGCCCACCAGGTGATGCGCAACCTGATGACCGTGCTGGAGGACGCGGGCGCCGGCCTCACCGACATCGCCCGGACGACCGTGTACGTGGCCTCCGGCGACCAGGCGGACCTGGTGAAGGTGTGGGACGTCTACCGCGCCTACATGGGGGAGCACGATGCGCCCAGCACCCTGCTCGGCGTGTCGGTGCTGGGGTACCACGACCAGCTGGTGGAGGTGGAGGCGGTGGCTGTGCTGCCCTGATCACCCGGGAGTCCGGGGGCCCGGGGGTCTGGGGCCCCGGCGGCCCGGCGGCCCCGGGAGTGGGGGAGCCGGGCGGCCCGGGCGATCACGGCAGTACGTCGGCCCGCCTGTCGGTCGGTCAGCTCGTGGCGAGCCCCGCGGCGAGCAGGGCGTCCAGCTGTCGGTAGCCCTCGACCACGCCGTGCTCCATGCCGCTGGCCAGGATGGCGTCCCGGGCCACCAGGTTGTCGACCACCGACAGCACGGTGACGCGGGTGCGGCCCTCCCCGGCGGGCTCGAAGGTGGCGGTGTCCAGTGAGACGCCGTCCGGCACGCCCTCGAACGTGAAGGTCTGGACGAGCCGGGCGGTCGGCCGGACCTCGTGGAAGGAGCCGTAGAAGGCGGCGATCTCCCGGCCGTCGCGGTGCATCGTGTAGCGGTAGTGCCCGCCCGTCCGGGCCTCCCAGGTGTCGATCTTCATCTCGAGGTCCTTCGGGCCGAGCCACTGGGCGACCAGCTCGGGCTCGATCCAGGCCCGGAACACCCGCTCCTGCGGGGCGTCGAACTCGCGGACGATCCGGATGGTGGGCAGCTGCGGGTCCGCCTCGATGCGGGTCTCGGGGCCGGTGGTGGAGGTCATGACGGGGCTCCTTCGCTCTGCTGGGGTCGGTCCTCTTCGTGGTTGCCGTCGGTGGAGCCGGTGGGCTCGGTGCGGGCACCGTCGTCCGCCATCTCCGCGAGGAGGGCGTCCAGGCGGCCGAAGCGCTCCTCGGCCTGGCGCCGGTACCGCTCGATCCAGCTCGTCATCAAGTCGAACACCTGCGGCTCCAGGTGGCACGGCCGTCGCTGCCCGTCCCGGCTGCGACTCACCAGTCCGGCCTCCTCCAGCACCTTCAGGTGCTTGGAGACGGCCTGCATGGACATCGCGTAGGACTCGGCCAACTCGCCGACGGTCGCGTCCCGGACCGACAGTCGGGCCACGATGTCGCGCCGCGTCGGATCCGCCAGGGCCACGAACGCCCGGGACAGCTGGTCGACAGCCACCATGCACTCCTGCTCTTCCTCAACCGATTGGTTGAGAACAACGCTACGCCGCCCCGTCTGCGTATTCAACCGCCCGGTTGCGAATGCTCCACCGCGAGGACCGCACCGCTCGCCCGGCGGCCCTGATGCACCGCTGTGGGATCATGGTCGGATGCCTCAGGAACCCGAACCGTCGACCGACCCGCTGCGCGGCCGGTGGCCGCTCGCGCCCTCCCGTGCGGCCGACTGGCTGACGGAGCTGTGCGGCGACGGCGTGCTCGGGTTCATGCCGCCGGCGATGCCCGACGCCGCCTGGGTGCTCAACGCCATGTACGAGCACGAGCAGGGGCCGGGCGAGCTCTCGCACCAGGAGCACCGCCTGGCCCTGCTGGCGGACGGGAGTGCGCAGCCCCTCGTCCTCGTGGGCGTCGACCTCGACGTCGTGGGCGTGGTCACGGGCGGTGACCTCGGCCGCGCAGAGCACCCCGGACCGGGCTGGCGGCGGCTGCGCTGGGCCGAGCTCGCCGAGCGGACCGGCGACCCGGTCGTGCCCGAGGGGCGGCTGCCCTGCCTCCACTGCTTCCCGTCCGCGAGGAAGGACGGCAGCTGGCCGCTCGGGATCGTCCCGCCCACCGAGGGGAGCCTCGACCGGGAGACCTGGAACCGCCTGATCGCCGTCCTCACCGAGTACAGTCCGGCCGGACCGGACACCCGTTGCCTGGCCTACTACAACCCGCTGATGATGGCGGCCGTCGACTTCGAGGAGCACCACGTGCGCGAGGGCCGCCTCGGCGACGCCGAACTCCTCTACGACACCGACGACGCGGACCACAGCCCCTCCAACCTCTGGGCCGCCGACCGCTCCTGGGTGCTGTGCACCGACTACGACCTCTGGGCCACCAAGGTCGCCGGACCGCCTGCCCTCATCGAAGCCCTGCTGGGCGACGCCGAGTTGGAGGCACTGCGGCTGCCCTGGGCGACCTGACGCCGGGCCGGGCCGAAAGCCGCTCGAACCGGCATCGCACCGCTGTGCCAAGCCGGCGCGGTGATTCCGAACCCGGCCCCGGTCAGGGAGGAGGCGCTGGGGTGAGCCGTCGCGGTGGAGCCGGAGAGCCCGCCGTCGGCCCGGTCGTGACACGGCGGCCCCGGCCGTCTCACTCGCAGACGCGCTCGCCGGAGACGTGCGCCGACGCCTTCCCGTCCGGGAACTGCGCCCGGTCGGGGACGACGGTGCCGTCCGCGTGGCGGACCAGGGCCCGCAGGACGCCCAGCGCGGCCCACGGGGTGCTGACGGCGTAGACGGTGCGCGGGCCGTGGGCGCCGGGGAAGCGGGCGACGGTCCGGACGGCGAAGTGCCGGTCGCCGCAGGCGACGTCCTGGACCTCCTCCTGGTCCGCGTAGAGGAAGCTCACCCACCGGCCGCCGTCCACACTTGCCGGGCCGTGCAGGGCCTGCACGGCGGGCGTGCCGTCGTCCGGGAGGGGCGCGCTCGTGCAGCCGACCTCCCGGATGTCCTGTTCGTCGATCCGGAACTCCTTGCCGTGGCAGAACCGTCCGTCGGGGAGGGGCCAGAAGTACCAGATCGTGCCGCCCTCGTCCCGGTAGTGTCCCCACTGCTCCCCGGGCGGGTTGTCGGTCGCGGCACGGATGCGTTCCAGGCCGGCCGCGACCTCCTGTGCGAGCAGCAGTCGGACCGCGCTCGGCGGGATGGTGGCGGTGGCGCCGGGGCCGGCCGGCGGGGCGCCGCTGCAGGAGGCCACGGCGGCGAGTGCCAGTCCGGTGGCGGTCGTGAGGGCGGCACGGTGCCGCCGCAAGCCGAGCTTCACGTTTCCCCCGTGTTCCGACCGTTTCGATCGCACGGTCGACTCGCCCGTACGACGCCGAACTTGGGGGCGGTGGTTGCGCAGTGACACCCTCGCGGGAAGGCAGGCTGTGTCCAAAGGAAACCAATCGTTCGGTTTTTGTGAGCGAAATGATTTCTCCGGGGAAGTCGCGCTGCAGTGGCAGGCGGGGTGCGTGGTGACGGACCGTCGGGCGGGGCTCGGTGGGCTGTGGGGAAGAGCGAGTGGTTGGGGGATTGTCCGACATCGTCTTGTCGGTTGCGGGTGGGGCGTAGCTAAGATACGGGGTGTTTGGTTTTGTTTTCCGGGATCTCAGGGCGGGGTGGTTGCGGTGGTACGGCAGGAGCGGGCGCTCCGGACGCGTCGGCTGATCCTGGAGGCGGCGGCATCGGTCTTCGACGAGTTCGGGTACGAGGGGGCGACCATCGGAGAGGTGGTGTCCCGGGCCGGGGTGACGCGCGGTGCGGTCTATTTCCATTTCGCGTCGAAGCGGGATCTCGCCCAGGGTGTGGTCGAGGAGCAGTTCTCCCAGGACGGTGTTCCCGAACGGACGTGCAAGCTCCAGGAGTTCGTGGACACCGGGATGGTCGTGGCGCATCTGATGCCGCGTGACCCGCTGCTGAGCGCGGGTGCCCGGCTCTCGCTCGGGCAGGACGTGTTCGACGACCTCGGCGGGGGAGCAATCCCCGGGTGGATCGACCGGATGGAGGCGCTGCTGCTCACGGCCGGCGAGCGCGGCGAGCTGCTGCCGCACGTCGTCGCGGCGGACACCGCGTGGCTGGTCATCGCCGCGTGGACGGGGGTTCAGATCCAGTCCCAGAAGCTCTCCGGGCGCGCTGACCTGGAGCTTCGGGTGTCCGGGCTGTTCCAGCACCTGATGCCGAGCATCGCGGTGCCGGGCGTGCTCGGTTCGCTGCGGATGGGGCCGGACCGGGGCGCCCAGGTGGTCGCCGAGATCGCTGCCGCCCGTACGCCGGAAGACGGCGGGGGCGAGGGTGGCGGGGACGGGGGCGGCGGAGTGCCGGTCGGGGAGCAGGCGGGGGTCGGCGTGGGCTGACGCGGGATCAACCGACCTCCCGTCCACGGGAGGTGGGCGCGCGAGGGCGCGGTGGCGGTGACGGTGGCGGTGGCGGGATGCGGGGGTCCTGCGCCGCCTTTGTCTTGCCCCGCGGCCGCCACGGAGGGTGGTGGAACGGCTCCGCCGGGTGGGCGGGTGGCGTTCCGTCGAAAACAAACAGCACGTTCGGTTTTGTATTGACAAACCGCGCGTCCTGTTTTTCACTGGTGACAGTTGCCCCCTGGGCTGTCGACCCGGGTGCCGGCCGCGGCGGAAGAGCCTGCGGCGTTCCGTGTGATTGGGGTGGTCATCGTGGAAATCCGGGTGCTCGGGGCGTTGGACGTCCGGGTGTGCGGGGTGTCGGTGGTGCCGTCGGCACCGAAGCCGCGCCAGGTGCTGGGAGTCCTGGCGCTCCGTGCGGACCAGGTGGTGCCGGCGGGGGTGCTGGCCGACGAGCTGTGGTCCGGCCGTCCGCCGCGCAGTGCGCGCACCACCGTGCAGACGTACGTCCTCCAGCTGCGCGACCTGATCGACCGGGCGCTCGCCCAGGTCGGCCCGGCGGCGGGGGTGTCCTGCGCCAAGGACGTCCTGGTGACCTCGCCCGGCGGCTACATGCTGAACAGCGGCGGCGGGCTGACGGACGTCCGGGAGTTCGAGCGGCTGGCCGGCACGGGCTACCGGGCGATGGACGGCGAGGACCATCCGCTGGCCGCCCGGATGCTCGGCGAGGCGCTCGCGCTGTGGCGCGGACCGGCCTTCGCGGACATCCCGGTCGGCGGCCAACTCGCCGTCGAGGCCAAGCGGTTGGAGGAGACCCGGCTCTGTGCGCTGGACCAGCGGATCGAGGCGGACCTGCGGCTCGGGCGGCACCGAGTGCTGCTCGCCGAGCTCACCGTCCTGGTCGACCGCTACCGCACCCACGAGAGCCTGCACGGCCAGTACATGATCGCCCTGCACCGCTCCGGGCGGCGCGGCGAGGCCCTGGAGGCCTACCAGCGCCTGCGGAACACCCTGGTACGGGAGTTGGGCATGGAGCCCTCGGTCGGACTGCGCCGTCTGCAGCGCTCCATCCTGCTTGCCGCGCCGGAGCGAACCGCCGCGCCGGAGCGACCCGCCGCGTCGGACCGGGCGGCCGCGGCGGGGCGGACCGAGCGCGAACCCGTCGCCGCCGCCGCCGGGTTGCCGGATGCGGCGGCAAGACTCAGCCGGGTCGGCTGAGAGGTCGGTCGGAGGACCCGGCGCCCGCCGGGGTGTTCGCCAGGGCGCCCGCCGGGATTCGCCGGGGTGTTCGCCGGGGTTCGCCGGGGTGTTCGCCGGGGTCTGGTCGGAACGTGCTTGTCGTCGTGAGGGGTTGTGGGACGAGTGGTCCAGGAGAGGTCGGAACGGACGCGCGGGCGGCTGGTGGAGGCGGGGGCGGGGCTGTTCGACCGCTGTGGCTACGCCGGTGCCACCCTCGGTGAGATCGCCGCAGCCGCAGGGGTGACGAAGGGAGCGCTCTACTTCCACTTCGCCTCCAAGGAGGATCTGGCCAGAGCGGTCTTCGAGCAGGCCGAGCGTTCGCTGCGTTCGGCCTGCGGCGACCAGCGCGCCGTCGACTCCCCGCTCCAGGCGCTGATCGACGCCGGGTACTGGCTGGTGGACGCCCTGGGGGCGGACCCGGTGGTCCGGGCGGCGTTCCGCCTCGGCCGCGCGGGCGGCTGGCAGACGGACCACGCGGCGGGCGAGTCCACGGCGGGTGAGTCCGCGGCGGGTGAGTCCACGGCGGGAGGGACCGGAGCGGGTGGGACCTCCGCGGGTGGGACCGGAGCGGCAGGGCTCAGGTCCGGAGGGTGCCGGCCCGGTGCGGCCGGGGCGGCGGATCCCCGGCAGGCCTTCGCGGGCGTGCGCGGCTTCCACAGCGTCTGGGCCGGCGTCGTCCGGGACCTGCTGGCCGGAGCCCGCCGTGCCGGCGAACTGCGCGACCGCCCGGGCGGGCTCGGCCCGGAGACCCTGGTGGTGACGGCCGCCTGCGGTCTGGAGGTGGTGTTCGCCGACGGCTGCCCCGCCGAGGAGCGCGCCCGCCGGGTCGGTGCCCTCTGGGACTGGTTGCTGCCCTGCCTGGTGCCGCCGGGCATGGCCGACGGATACCGGACCAGGCCGCCGGCGCCGCAGCCCGTCTGACCGGCGCGCGGCCGGCGCGCGGACCGGTCCGGCCGGAGCGCGGTCGTGTCCGACCGGAGTGCGGTCCCGCTCGGCGGCGCGCAAGCCGCGTCGCGAGCCGCAGGGCGGAAGCCCGTTCCCGGTGTACGGCGGGCACCGGGAACGGCGGCGGGGCCGCACCGGGAACGGCGGCAGGGCCGCGCCGAGGGGCAGCAAGGGCCGGGACGAGGGACGGCAAGGGCCAAGGGCCGCAGAGCGTTTGATCATCCTCGGCGGGTCGTGCGGTAAGGTGGTCGGTGCCGAGTATGACCGCGACTCAGGGAGGTGAGACCCATTACCGGAATGTCCGAGCGGGTGCTCCCGGAGCGCGGCCGAGCGGGCGCCGCGCGCGTGTAGCGTCGATGGCGCGCCGACGGTGTCGGCCCTGGCGGGAGCCCTGACGGAGTCCTTCTCCTCCGTTCACCCTCCTCCCGTCTTCCCCGAAGGGGTTCTCTTGCCGGTCTTCTCCTCCACCGCTCTCCGTTCCTCGGTGGTCTCCCGACTGCGCGCAGCCGGTTGCGTGTTCGCCGAGGACGAGGCACGCGTCCTGCTCTCGGCCGCCGCCTCGCCCGCCGACCTGGCCGCCATGGTCCGCGCCCGCGCCGAGGGCCGTCCGCTCGAACACGTCGTCGGCTGGGCCGAGTTCGCCGGTCTGCGGATCGCCGTCGACCCGGGTGTCTTCGTCCCGCGCCGGCGCAGCGAGTTCCTGGCCGCCGCCGCCACCGCGCTGACCGGCCCGCCCCGGCGCCCCGGCGCGGTGGTGCTCGACCTGTGCTGCGGCAGCGGTGCGCTGGGCGCCGCCGTGGCGGCCGGGGCCGCGCACCCGGTCGAGCTGTACGCGGCGGACATCGACCCGGACGCCGTCCGCTGCGCCCGCCGCAACCTGGCCGGTACCGGGGCGCTGGTCCACCGGGGCGACCTGTTCGCCGCCCTGCCCCCGACGCTGCACGGCCGGGTGGACGTGCTGATCGCCAACGTCCCGTACGTCCCGACGGGCGACCTCGCGCTGCTGCCGCCCGAGGCGCGACTGCACGAGGCCCGGCCAGCGCTCGACGGGGGAGCGGACGGCCTGGACGTGCTGCGCAGGGTGGTCGCGGAGGCACCGCGGTGGCTGGCGGCGGACGGCGCGCTGCTGTTCGAGACCAGTGAACGGCAGGTGGCGGCTGCCCTCGCGGTGGCGCGGGCGGCCGGGCTGGCGGCGGTGGAGAGCCGGCACGAGGACCTGGACGCCACGGTGGTCACCGCGACGCCGCGGTGAGCCGCGGCCCGGGGCGGGCCTGTCGCCGCCGCCGGGCCGCCCCCGTCGCCGGGCTGGTGGCTGGTCCGGTGGCTGGTCCGGTGGCCGGTCCGGACCGGTCAGAGGTGGGTGCCGTACACGTGGTCGACCGGGATGGTGAGCAGCACCCGGCGGTCGGCGACCATCACCTCGCGGTACTCCTTCCAGTCGGGGTGCTCGCCGGCGGCGCGGCGGTAGTAGTGGACCAGCGCCTCGACCTCGGGCCCGTCGGGGTCGGTGCCCGGGCCGGTGAGGGTGGCGACCCCCTCGGCGGTGGCCCAGGACCTCCCGTCCGGCCCGGTCACCTCCAGGCTGACCCGGGGGTCGCGGCGCAGGTTGACGGTCTTGGCCAGCCCGTCCCGGGTGGAGACCAGGATCGCGTTCGTCTCCCGGTCGTAGAACGGCATGACGGGGGAGAGTTGGGGCCGGCCGTCCGCCTTGATGGTGGCGAGGATGCCGAGGCGGCTCTGCGCGAGGAGCGCGTACGGGTCGAACGGGGTGGCGGTCATGGCAGCATCATCGACCTTCGCACCGGTGTGAAGGTCAAGGCGTGCCGGGCGTGTTGCGCGGGCGGCGCTCATGATGGCACGCGCCGCGGACCGGCGGGGAGGTTCGGGAATCCGGTGCGACGGCCGTCGGCGCGGGGCTATGGTCGGGGCGAAAGGGTGTGACGTTCCGTCGGAGGTCCGTGACGGACCGTCGACGACTGCGCCGCCCGACAGCACCTGACGACGCCCGACACCGAGGGGACACCGCACGATGGCACGCGAACGCAGGCCCGTTGAACTGCTGGAGTTCTCCGACGACCTCCACTACGAGGACGTCACGCCGCTGCGGGCCTTCCTCAACGCCCGTCTGAGCGAACTGGTCGAGGCCCAACCCGAGGGCACCGACGCCCGGTACGCCGCCCAGCGCCTGGCGGACGTCACGAAGTCCGACTGCATCTTCCTGTCGGACGTCCTCGGCGCCTGGGAGGACGTGCTGATGGAGGGCCGCGGCGATGAGCCCGGGTGGACGCAACGGATGCGGCAGGACGCCGTCCTGTGGTGGGCGCGGCTGTGCAAGACGGCGGACCGGTTC
The DNA here is from genome assembly GCF_040302665.1 of Kitasatospora sp. NPDC097691. Classification (NCBI taxonomy): domain Bacteria; kingdom Bacillati; phylum Actinomycetota; class Actinomycetes; order Kitasatosporales; family Streptomycetaceae; genus Kitasatospora; species Kitasatospora sp. NPDC097691. The sequence continues at coordinate 223,818 of NZ_JBEORY010000002.1, forward strand.
CGCGACCACCCCGACCACCGCAGCCGATGGCGGCCGCTGCCGTTCATGAACCTCGCGCACGCGGAGTTCATGGCGGGCCTGACCGACCGGGCGGGCGGCGTGTACGGGGACGGGGCGCACCCGTGATCCCCGCCGGACCGGGGCGGCGCCGGGGGCCCGCGCCGGGGCGGTGATCGGGGAGCCGGGTTGTCGGTGCCGGCTGGTACGGTCCGATCATGGACAAGCGAGTGCCCTTCACGGGTGAGGAGAAGGAAAGCCTTCACGTGGCGCTGGACCGGCACCGCGATGCGGTGCTGTGGAAGCTGGAGGGCTTGGACGACGAGCAGCTGCGCCGGCCGATGACGCCGTCGGGGACGAACCTGCTGGGGCTGGTGAAGCACCTCGGTGGTGCCGAACTCGGCTGGTTCCGGGAGACGTTCGGCCGGGATACCGGGCCGCTGCCGTTCGACATCGACGCCGACGAGACGTCCGACATGCGGGTGGAGCCGCACGAGTCGACGGCCGACATCCTGGAGTTCTACGCGCGGGCGCGGGCCGATGCGGACGAGACGATCCGGGAGCTCGCGCTGGACGACCTCGGGACGTCGTGGTCGGGCAACACCGTCTCGCTGCGGTGGGTGCTGATCCACATGACGACGGAGGTCGCGCGGCACGCCGGGCACGTGGACATCCTGCGGGAGCTGATCGACGGCGGGACGGGAGACCACAACCGGAGCTGAGCCGGGGCACCGGCCCGCCCGGCCCGCCCGGTCAGGCCTGTTCCGGTCGGCTCTGGTTCCGGTCAGCTCTGGTTCGGGTCGGGGGCGAGCTTCCCGACGGCCCGGGCCAGTGCCTCCGCCGTCCGCCGGACGTCCGCCCCGGTGGTGCGCCAGTTGCTGAACGCCGCGCGCAGGGCGGGGCGGTCGGCGTAGCGGGTGGGGGTGAGGAAGGCCTCGTCGGCCACCTCGGCGGCGAGGTCGGCGAGACGCTCGGGCGTGGGATCCGTCGCCAGGGTGAAGCAGACGACGTTCAGCCGGACCGGGGCGAGCAGGCACAGCCCGTCGATCCGCTCGACCGCATCGCCGAGCGCGCGGGCGCCCGCGACGTTGCGCTCCACGACCTCCCGGTGGCCGGAGCGGCCGTACGCGCGCAGTGTGAACCAGGCGGCCAGGGCACGCAGCCGGTGCGAGTTCTCCGGAGTGAGGTGGACCAGGTCGGGGTGGTCGCCATGGGGGTACCCCGGGCCGGAGGCCGGCGGAGGGCCGAGGTAGGCGGCGGCGTTCCGGAACACCCGGGCCTGCAGGTCGGGGCGGCGGGTGAACTGGACGGCGCTGTCGTACGGCACGTTGAGCCACTTGTGCAGGTCGACGCAGACCGAGTCGGCGAGATCCAGGCCGGCCACCAGGTGCGCGTGCTGCGGCGACAGCGCGGCGAAGGCGCCGAACGCGGCGTCCACGTGCAGCCAGAACCCGTACCGCTCGCGGAGGTCCGCGATCGCCCGCAGATCGTCGAAGTCGACGGTGTTGACCGTGCCGGCGTTGGCCACCACGACGCACGGCCCTTCGGCCTCGGCCAGCACCCGCTCCAGCGCGGCCACGTCCACCGCCTCCCGGCCGGGCAGGAGGGGGACACCGCGCAGCGCCGTCCGGCCCAGGCCCAGCACCGACAGCGCCTTGGAGACGGACGAGTGCGCCCCGCCCGACAGCACACGGACGCGGCCCAGGGCGCCGACCCCGTCCTCGGCGACGTCCACGCCGAGCCGCTCGCCCAGCCACTCGCGGGCGATGGCCAGCCCGACCGTGTTCGACATGGTCGCGCCGCTCACGAAGGTGCCGTGGTGTGCCCGGGACAGGCCGAGCAGCTCGCGCAGCCAGCCGACCGTCTCGCGCTCCAGCTGCTGACCGGCCGGGTCCAGCGAGGAGTTGGAGTTCTGGTCGACGGTGGCGGTCAGCCAGTCGCCGGCCAGGGCCGCCGGGGTCGCACCACCGGTCACGAAGCCGAAGTACCGCGGCCCGGCGCTCGCCGACAGCCGCGGCTCCCACCGCTCGGTGAACTCCGCGAGCGCCGCGGGCAACCCGCCACCCGCCGCGGGCAGGCCGCCGCCTGCCTCGGCGAGCGCCGCCGGGGCGCCGGTGCCGGGCCGGGCCGGCTGCGGGACGACGGGCCGCTCGTCGAGGCCGTCGAGGAAGGCGAGGGCCTGCTGCCGGGTCTCCTCCAGGAGCTCGGGCAACCTCGCGAGGTCGGCGGCGAGTTCGGGGTGCATCGGGTTCTCCGTTGATCGACTGATCGACTGTGTGGCCGAGGGTAGTGGGCAGTGGGGGCGGCGTCCCGGGCCAATCCGATCCGGGTGGCCTGGTCGGGACGGGGAGTTGTCGGTGCGACGGGCTAGCGTGGCGGGCCATGGACACTCGGCAGGCGGTACCGGACCTCGCTTCCGCGGACGCGGAGGTGCGGCGCGCGGCGGTGCGGGCCCTGCACGCGTGCGGGGACGCGGGCAGCTCGCACGGCGAGCGCGGTGCCGCTGCGATCCGAGCGACGCCGAGCGCGCGGCCGACGTCCTGGTGGCCTGCGAGCGGTTGAGCGCCCGCTACGGGCGGGCCCAGGCGTACTGGTGGAGCGCGCAGAACGACGGATCGGCAGTGCTGGTCGCCGAACGCGGCGCAGCCGTACGGCGGTTCGCCTACATCCCGGGTGAGGACACCGGGCACCTGGAGCTCGGCGCTCCGCTCGGGTACGAGCGCAGGCGCCGGGCCGAACTCGGCCTGCCCCCGCTCGCGGAGGGCCCGCCGGAGGCGGAGACGGAGGTGGAGACGGCGGTGGACGTGGACGTGGACGAGGACGAGGACGAGTGGATGTGGGAGCTGTTGGAGCTGGCGCCCCGCCTGGCGGGCGAGTTGAGCCTCGACCCGCGGTCGCTCGGGCCCGGAACGCCGGTGCGCGGAGCCGGTGTGCTGGCGCTCACCCCGTACGGGCGCCGGATGCGGCCGCCGGCGGGGGCGTTGCGGCTGTGACCCGGCACAGCTCGGTGACGGCGGCGCGGATGGTCTCGTCGTCCACGAAGGCGCGCCAGGCGCCGGAGGTGCCGAAGCGTTCGTCGCGGGGCAGCGCCTCGGCCAGGACGGTGGCGGCGGGGCGGGCGGCCGCGCCGATGCGGGTCAGGTGGCGGACGGCCTGCAGCATGGCCGGGTAGTAGGTGCCGGTGGGGAGGCTCCGGCAGGCGTCGAGCAGGGCGGGCACGGCGGTGTCGGTGTCGCCGGTGGCGGCCCACAGGGCGTGGGCGGCCTCGACGCTGACCCAGTCGTACGGGTCGGCGACCAGGGCGCGGAGCCGGTCCGCGTACGGGGCGGCGTGCGGGCCGAGGTCGGCGAGCTTGCGCAGCGCGGGGCTCACGAAGCTGCCGTCGGTCGCGGCCGGGCCCAGCACCGCGAGTGCGGGTTCGGGCTCGCCACCGAGCTGCCAGTAGGCCCAGGCGGCGAGTTCCGCGTCCGTCCCGGTGGCGGTGGCGCCTGCGGCGGCGGTGGTGCGGGCGCGCAGCAGGGCGAGGGCTTCCTCGCCGGCCGGCTGCCGGATCCCGGCCAGCGCGGTCGCGGCCGGAGCCCAGGTCGCGGCGTCCGCGAGCAGGTCGAGCAGCTCCGGCACGGCGGGCGAGGCGGCCGGCCCCCAGGCCGCGAGCACCTCGCAGAGCGGCCGGGCCAGCGTGGGGCGGGCACTGTGCAGGCGGGCGCTGCGCAGGTGGGCGCTGCGCAGGTGGGCGCGGATCGACGGCAGGAGCGCGTCGGCGTGCTCCCGGAGCGGGGTCAGCAGCTCATGGATGCCGGGGAGTTCCGAGTAGTGGTGGGTGCCGTACCGGGTGTGGTGCACGGCGGCGGTGCCGAAGGCGGTGGCGCGGCCGCCCGCGGCGACCAGGTCGACGACGGCGGGGACGCAGCGCGGGTCGCCGAGCCGGGCCAGGGCCCACACCGCCGCCTCGCGGACGGCTTCGCCCGTCCGGGTGCTCCGGGTGGCGGTGTCGTCGAGCAGCGCGGCCACCGCGTCGGCGTGGTCGGCCCCGGCGCTGCCGAGGCAGGCGATCAACTCGACCGAGCGGTAGCGGACTTCGGTGTCCGGATCGTCCAGGCGCGCCGCGACGGCGGGCAGCACGGCGGGCACCGCCGAGCGCCACCGGGAGAGCAGCCCGCCGGCCTGGCCCAGTGCACCGGCGCGCTGCTCCGGGTCGGGGTGGTCGGCGAGCAGGCCGAGGACGTACGAGGGTGAGGCGCCCGGGAGCAGGTCGGCCGTCCAGCCCTGGACGCCGACGACTCCGCAGTCCGCCGTGCTGGTCTGCCGCCAGAGCTCCACGCTCGGGTCACGGACCGCGTCCAGGACGAGGCCGAGGTGCCGGGTGGCGAGCCCGGGATCGGCCGGGGCCAGCGCGTGCACGGCCGCCAGCCGCAGTTGCGGTTCCGGCCCGTCGAGCAGCCCGCGCAGCAGGGCGGTGGTCCGGTCGGACAGCCCTGCGGTCGGCTCCCGGCGGGCGGCGTGGCCGAGGGCGATCACCAGGTCGAGGCGGGTGGCGGGATCCTCCTCCGCCTCCCACCGCGTCAGGAGGGCGGGCAGCGTTCGCGCCCCGGGGCTGCCGCAGCTGCCGAGCAGATCGGCGACGGCCCGGCGGATCGCGGGGTCCGGATCGGACAGCAGCCCCAGGACCTCGGGCAGCGCCCGTTCCCAGGCCGGGCCCCAGGCCGGATCGACCTGCGCCTCGGTGACGAGCACGGCCTCACCGCTCAGCCTCGTCAACAGGTCCAGCAGCTCCAGCCGTTCACGCCGGGCCGGGACCTCCGGCCGGGCGGCCAGCCGGACCAGGTACGGCAGCGCGGCCGAGGCGGCGGAACAAACCCAACCGCCCTGGTGGAAAAGGAGGTTGTGCAGGTCGCCCGCGGCGTCCCAGGCGTCCTCCCGGTCCGGGCCCGCGCAGCGCCGGAGCAGCGCGGGCACGTCGTCGGCGGAGCCGTAGTTGTGCCGCAGCCCGGCCCAGTCGATGGTGTCCAGTCCCTCCCACATGGGGCGGACCCTATCGCGCGGTCCGATCGTCGGACTTCTGCCGCCCGGGCAGCTCGGCACGCCGGACCGGCTCGGAGGCCAGCGCGACGGCTGCGCCCAGACAACAGAGGCCCCCGCAGGCGACGAAGACCGGCGCTGCTCCCCAGGCGCCGATGCCGGCGCCGACCAGCGGGTAACCGAGCGGAGCGAGACCGAGCGTGGCGACCGTCACGACGGAGGTGACCCGGCCGAGGAAGGCGGGGTCCGTCGTGGTCTGAACGAGCGCGCCGCCCAGGCCACTGACGACGCCCGCGCACACGCCGACCAGCGCGGCCAGCGCGGCAGTGGTCCACAGGCTCGGGACCAGGGCCGTCGCGGCCGCGCCCGTACCGGCCACGAACAGGGCGCCCGTCATGGTCAGGCCGGCCCGGGGCAGCCGCCCGACGACGGCGAGCAGCGCGGCGCCGGCGGTGGCCCCGGCGCCGAAGCAGGCGACGATCCAGCCGAAGCCGGACGGGCCCCAGCCGCGTTCGGCGTTGAGCAGCACCAGGCCGACGCTGAGGGTGCCGGCGAGGCCGAGCTCGCAGACGGCGCAGACGGCGACCAGCCGGCCGATCAGGCGATGCCGACGGAGGTAGCGCAGCCCGTCGAGGAGGTCCGCCCGCGCGGTGCCGGGCCGGGACGGCGCTGCGGCGGATGGCGCTCCGGTGGGCGGTGCGTCGGCGGCTGGTGTGTCGGTGGGCGGTGCTTCGAGCGGCCGGACCCGGAGCGACAGCAGCAGCGGCAGCGAGAGCGCGAAGAGCAGCCCGGCGACGCCGAACGCGGCGGCCGGACCGCCCAGGCCCATGGCCAGGCCGCCGATCGGCGGACCCGCGATCTGGCCGAGGCGCATCGACAGCGAGCGCATCCCGGTGACCCGGGCCAGCTGGTCGGGGCCGGTGATCCGGGGCGGGAGGGCGCCGACGGCGGGGACGAACAGCGCGTCCACGGCGCCGAAGACGAGCGCCACCGCGACCAGGAGCCACAGCGCGGGCGTGGTCAGGGCGATGGCGGCCGCCACGGAGAGGATGAGCAGACAGCGCACGGCGTCGCTGCCGAGGAGTACCCGTCGGGGGTCCAGCCGGTCGGCCAGCACGCCGCCGCCGAGCATGAGCACCGCGCGGGGGAGCGCCCCGGCGGCCATCACCAGGCCGACCTCGGCGGGGCCGGCGGCCCGCTGGGCGAACCAGCCGAGGGCGACGAAGTAGACGCTGTCGCCGACCAGCGAGGCGGTGTGGGCGGCCAGCCAGCGCAGCACGTTGGCGTCGCGGTGGGCGGGCGGCGCGGCAGCCTGGACAGGGTGGGTCGCTTCCGCGACGGCCATGGTGGGCTCCGGTTCGTCGTGGCGGGGGCGAGGCGGGACGATGGGGCGGTGAGGTGGTCCGAGCCGGGGGGCGTGTCAGGGACGGAACGGGAACCCGTACAGGTGGACGGACACGTGCTCCCGGCCCTCGGTGTCGCCGGCCGCCCTGGCGGCCTTGCCGCGCTCCCGCCAGCGCCGGGACAGGTCCTGCAACTCCTCGCTCAGCTCGGCGACTTCGGCCGCGTTGAGGTCGAGCAGCCATTCCGACCCGAAGGCCGCGTCCGTCCACTCCTTCCCCCAGGCGGCGCTCTGGTCCAGGTACGCGCGGTACTGGGCGGCGCGGGAGTCCACCAGGCCGCGGGCCACCGTGCCGGCGACGGCGGCGCCCTCGGGCGTCCCGGAGAGATCGGACTCCCGGAAGCCCCAGCCCTCCTCGGAGGCGACCCGCCACCACCGCTCCCGGCCGTCGGTGCTCCGGCCGCTCGCCTCCGCGACGAAGCCGTGCTCGGCGAGCTTGCGCAGGTGGTAGCTGACCAGCGACGGGGCCTGGTCGACCTGGTCGGCGAGCTGCGAGGCGGTGGCGCTGCCCGCGGCGTACAGCAGGCGGTAGAGCTGTATCCGCAGCGGGTTGGTGAACGCCTTCAGGCGGGACAGGTCGGTGATCCGGTTGGTCTCCGGCTTCGGTGACATGCGCCCACGGTAGGTCCGAAAGGAAAGTTGCGCAATAAAAATTTCGGATCTGCTCGTGCGGCTCCGTGCGGCGCTGATCCGTCCGGCGTTGCGGCGGGGAAAGCTAGGCGGGGTCGGGCAGCCGGGTCTCGTCGGGGCGGCCGGGTGTCGTGCAGGCCGTGCCGGGGCTCGGGCGGCGGGTGCGTTCCGCCCAGGCGGCCACCGGCGGGGCGGCTGCGCCGAGGGCCGCGAAGAACGCGCCGAGCAGCAGCCAGCCCGTGTGCCCGAGTCCGAGGACGGCCGTCGTGAGGACCACCGGGGCCAGGGCCTGACCGGCGTTGAAGCCGACGCCGAGGAGGCCCTGGTACTGCCCCTGGGCGTGGTCGGGGGCGAGGCCGAAGCCGAGCGCGTAGCCGCCCGAGGACTCCCACACCTCGCCGAGGCTGTGCACGCCGACGGCGAGGACGGCGAGCCCCGGCGCGACCCAGGCCGGGACGTCCGCGGTCAGGGCCATCAAGGGGCAGCTGACCAGGAAGGCCAACCCCGCGAGGCGGAACGCCCGACCGCCCTGGCGCGGGGTCTCCACCCGGGAGCCGATCCTGCTCTGGAGCAGCACGCACACCCCGCTGCTGACCGCGGAGACCGCCGCCACCGTCCAGCGGGGCGCGTCGGTGTGCGCGGAGAGCCAGATCGGCAGCAGCAGGGAGACGGCCTGGTAGTGCAGGCCCATCGCGCCGTGGAGCGCGACGAAGGACACGAACGGGCGGTCGGACAGGACGGCCGCGCGGTGGTGTTCCTCGGGCCGGGGCAGCGGCCGGTAGTTCGGGACGCCGCGCAGGGCGATCAGGCCGGCACAGGCGAAGCTGGCGGCATTCGCGAGGATGAGTGCGGTGTACGCCGGGCGGGTGCCGACCGAGACGGCGAAGGCGGCGCCGAGGTTGCCCAGGATCACGCCGAGGTTGACGAAGGTGCGGAGTCTCGCCCGGAAGGCCGCGGGGCGCTCACCGTCGGCCCGGGCGACGAGCGCGCCGCCCGCGGCGCCGGCCGCCGTCGCTGCCAGTCGGTCCAGGGTGGCGACGAGTGTGAAGGTGACCCAGTCGTGGATGAGGACGAAGGCGGCCATCGTCGCCGTCAGCATCGCGAGGGCCGTCAGCCAGACCGTCCGTGGACCGTACCGGTCGGCCAGGTTCCCGGCCGGGACCCCGGCCAGCAGCCCGACCAGTCCGGCGATCGTGAGGCCGACCCCGACCTGGGCGGCGGGCAGGTGCACCACCAGTGTGAAGTAGAGCACCGAAGCGGTGTTGAACAGCCCGTTGCCCACCCGGCTGACGAAGCTCGCCACGATGAGGGCGCGCTGCGGACCGCTCGGCGCCGACAAGCCGGGTATCCGAACCCTGTTGCCTTTCCCGATCATGCCAAACAGGCTAACAGCGCCCTCTGGGCGCCCTCCTGACGGTGTCTCGGGCGAAATCGTCAAGCGGACCGAGGGCCCGGCGGCGGGCTGACGGTGGTTCAGCGGGTGAGGGTGGGGACCGCACCGCCCTCGACCTGCTTGACGCGGACGCCGGGGAGGTGGCGGCACCAGGCGGTGGCGAGCGGGGCGAGCCGGTCGGCGGTGAGTGCGGTGGTGGCGGGGCCGAGTCCGATGGGGAAGTGGGTGAGGCCGTCGGACGTCCGGTAGGGCTGCGGCCAGGCGTGGAGGTGAGTGCCGCCGGCCTCCTCCAGCGCGGCCAGGAGCGTCCGGAGCCGGCCGCGGACCAGCCCGACGGACTCCTCCTCGGCGGTGACCACGGCCCAGGCGGCGTGCCGGCGGTGGAGCGGGGGCGGGGCGAGCAGGGCCGGCCAGGGGTCGGCGCTCTCCGTGGTGAGCTCCCAGGCGCCGTACAGCTCCTCGGCGAGCAGGTCGCGGGTGTCCGCGCCGACCTGGGTGGTGCAGCTGCGGACGGGGGAGGAGGGGGTGAGGATGGTGACCGGGCTCTGCTGCCGGTCGGTCAGGTCGCCTGCCAGGGAGACGGGTCGGGCCCAGTCCCAGCTCGCCCAGGTCTCGGTGAACCGCCGGAAGAGGTCGCCGTCCGGGTCCCCGGTGTCCCTGGTGTCCGCGGTGTCCCCGGTGTCCGCGTCCTTGGCGTCCTCCGCGTCCTCCGCGTCCAGGACGGTGCGCGCGGCGAGCACCGACCAGGCGAGCGAAGGCAGTTGGCCGAACGGGGCCGAGTCCAGGCCGCGGGCCCGAGCCCACGCCTTGACCTGGCGGGCCAGCCGGACGAAGCGGTCGTGCCGGTCGCCGAGTGCCGCCAGGATCGCCTCGGCATCGGTGACCGCGCTCAGCGCGACGGCCTCCGCCTCGCCCAGCTCCGCCCGCCGGTCGACGGCGCGGGCCGGATCCAGCGAGCCGGTGAAGACGACGACGAGATCGACGTCCAGGCCGTCCGCCGCCAGCCGCAGCCCAGGCACCCGGGCGCCGCGCACCTCGCGCAGCTGCCTGGCGTCCGGCAGCGCGGCCGCGACCCGGGCGCGGACGCCGGACAGGTCGGCCGGGCCGGGCAGCGCCGCCACCAGGTCGAGGTCGGCCCCGTCCAGCTGACAGCCCAGCCGCCGCGAGCCGACGACGTGGACCGCGCCCTCGGGCAGCGCCGCCGCGATGCGCCGGGCCAACGCCCCGGCGGTGGCAGCCCGTCGGGGTGGCTCCGGCTGCGGCGAGACGGTCCCCTCCTCGGGCACCGGGCGCACCTCGCCCGTCCCCAGTGCGATCATCGCGCGCGGCCGCATCGGCTCGGCGCCCCGGCGCGAGAGCACCACCAGCTCGCCGACCCGGGCCGAGACCCCGCCGAGCCCGGCCGCGCAGTCGGCGGCCACCCGCTGCGGGTCGGTGCTGCGCCCGAGGGTCAGGTGCGGCGTGAACCCCTCCGCACGGCCGCGGCAGCGGGGGAAGCGGCGTTCCAGCGCGTGCCGCAGTGCCGCCCAGGGCTCGGCGGAGGCGGCGGCCGGGTCGAGCCAGACGGTGGCGTCCTCGCGGTGACCGAAGGTGTGCACGCCCTCCAGCCGCGCCGTGAACGGGGCCACCTCGGCGGCGGCCGCCCCCAGCAGTGGCAGGGCGCGGTCGAACTCGGCCTCCGGGACGAAGCCGAAGAGCAGGTTGACGTGCGGCGGCCAGCGGTGCAGCTGTGGGTCGTGCGCGGTGCGCAGCCGCTGGATCGGCGGCCACAGGTCCTCGGGCGGCAGCCAGGCGACGGCGGTGCGGGCGGTGGGCGTGGCGGCGAGGAAGTCCGGCGCCCTGCCGTCGGCTCCGCTCGTCCCACCGTCGGCCCCGCCCGCTCCGCCGAGGGCGAGGTCCACGAGGACGCCGTAGTGGTCGGAGGGGTGCAGCCCGTCGGCGGTCGGGCGGTCGCCGAGCAGTCCGGCGGCGGTGACGCGGGTGCTGTCGGAGCGGTGCAGGACGCGGTCGATCCGGCCCGGGCGGCCGGTCAGCGAGGAGACGGCGGCGAGCGGGTTGACCGTCGGGTCGAAGGTGGGGGTGTCGTCGGACGGTCCGTGCACCTGTGTCCAGGCGTCCCGCAGGCCCAGTGCGGCGGCCGGGCCGGAGGTGCCGGAGCGGGCGTCGTTGAAGTCCCCGAGCAGCAGCAGTTCGCCCTCTACGCCGCCCAGGCCCTCGGCCAGCTCGGCGAGTTCGGCCTCGCGGCGGGCCGCGCCGTCCGGCGAGTGGTCGCTGCTGAGGTGGACGGCGGCGATCGTCAGGGGTTCGCCGGCGGTCCGTACGGTGATCGCGGTGACGGCCTTGTGCGGGCCCAGGGTGTGCTGCCCGGCCTCCAGGACCGGTAGCCGGCTGAGCAGCAGCAGGCCGTGTTCGTCGACGTCCCGTCCGAGCGGGTCGGTGTTCAGGGTGTACCCGGCGCGGACCCAGGGTGCCGCCAGCAGCAGGGCGACCAGGGCCGGTTCGACCTCCTGCAGGGCGATGACGTCGGCGTCGGCGGCTTCGAGTGCGGCGAGCAGCAGCGGACGGCGGCGGGCGGTGGCGATCCGGTCGGTGTCGTAGCGGTCCCACAGGGTGTTCCAGGTGACCGCGCGCAGGCTGGTGACCGCCGGGGCCGCGGAGTGGGCGGCACCCGGGGCGGCAGCGTGGGCCGCGGTGTGGGCGGCAGCGTGGGCGGCCTCCGCGGGGGCGGCCCGCCAGCCGTCGTCCGGCCGCCGGTCGGGGTCGGACCGCCGGTCGGCGCTCGGCCGGCGCTGGTCCTCCCGCCCGCGGTCGGCGCCCGACCGCCGACCGTCGTCCGGCCGCCAGGCGTACGGGGTGGTGGCCGCGAAGAAGGGCGAGCGCAGGCGGCGCGGATCGGTGCGGCGCCCGGCCTCGGTGGTGTCGAGCACGTCCACGCCGGACGCGCGGTCCCAGACCACCACGCCGTCGGCCTCGACCCGGTGCACCCGGTGCCAGGGGATGTCACCGGAGGCGGCGAACGCCTCCAGCGGGACGCGTTCGGTGCGGTCGTCGCGCTGGCGCACGCCCAGGGTGAACCGGGCGGGGTCGAAGCGGGCGTCCCAGCGGATGCGCTGGCAGATCTGTTCGATGGGACGCATCAGTCCTCCTCGGCGTCGAGCGTGCCCGCCGTGTCTTCCACGGTGCCACCGGCGCCGACGTACCAGGTGCGGTGCGCCTGGCCGGCGTGCGGCGGGCTGAAGCGGCGCAGCTGTGCGGTGAGTACGTCGGCCGGCACCGGGTGCGGCCGTACGGCGTTGCGGCGCAGCAGTTCGTCCTCGTCGACCACCAGCACCACCTGGGTGACCAGGGCGTCGCGGCGCTGGGCGACGGCGTGGACGTGCGAGCGCTGCTGCCGGTTGAGGGAGGTGGCGTCCCAGACGACGGTGGGGCCCGCGCCGTCGGCGCCCGGGGCGGTGAGTGCGGCGAGGGCGGCGTCCAGCCGGGCCAGGCCCTCGCGCAGCACCACGGCGTTGTCGCGCTGGTCGGCGCGCGAGCCCCGGGCGGCGCGCAGGTCGTCCAGGCTGATCCGGGCGCCGACGCCGGTCAGCCCGGCGGCGAAGGTGCTCTTGCCGCTGCCGGACGGGCCGCACAGGTGCAGCAGCCGGGGGAAGCGGCCGTCCCGCAGGCGCCAGGTGGCCGCGACGGCCTCCTCCGCGGTGGAGATCCGGCCGCGCGCGTACGCCTCGCGGGCCTGCGCCCAGCAGCGGTCGGCGGAGTCCCGGTCGAGGCCGGCCAGGGCCTCGCGCAGACCGCCGCGCAGCCGGGCGAGCGGCCCGCCGTCGCCGTCGAGCAGCCCGGCGTCCTCGGCGTGCAGCGCGGACCAGGCGACCTGCTCGCGCTCCGCCGCGCCCGGGGCGGCCGCCGCGGCGACGGCGTGCAGCACTCCGAGGTCGGCGGCGCAGGACAGCCGGACCAGCCCGGTGCGGCGGTCCTCGTCCGGGTACGGCTGGTGCAGGCCCGGGTGCAGCGCGACCAGGTCGGCGACCCGCCGGGCCAGCGGCAGGCCGAGCGGCCGGGCCAGCTGCGCCGCCGGGGACTGCCGGCGTCCGGCACGCAGCGCGGTGGCGAGCACCCCGGCCAGCCGGGCGTCCCCGCCGCGGCCGAGCTCGTCCAGCCGGGCCGACACCTCCGCCAGCTCCGCCGGTGGGCAGGACAGCTCGGGAACCCCCAACGCGGCGGCCAGGGCGGGCAGTTCGGGCAGCGCGCCGGACCGTACGGACCACAGCGCGGCACTGGGGCCGAGCCCGTTCTCCACCACGGCGGCGTGCATCCAGTGGGTGTCGGTGCGCACGTGGTGCGGGCGGACCCACTTGGCGACCCGCTCACCGAACTCCGCCCGGTCGAAGCCCCGGACGGTCCGGACGACGTAGCCCTCCTGCCGGTTCAGGTCCAACCTCAGGGCGCGCAGGGCCCGTTCGTCGTAGCGGCCGCGCCACAGCACCCGGGGCGCCGGGACGCCGAGGCGGCGCAGGAAGCGGACGGTGTCGTCCCAGTCCAGGCAGTGGTCACGGTCCGTCCAGACCGAGAAGCCGTAGAACCAGCTCTCCAGGTCGGTGTACGGGATCGAGTGCCGGGCGAACAGGTTCTCGCCGCAGATCCGCCAGCCGTCCGGGATCCGCCCGCCGATCCGGCCCTGCAGGCCCTTCACCCAGGCGCGGGAGGGGTGGTGGGCCGAGTCCAGCGAGCGGGCGTGCAGGCCGTCGGGGTAGAGGGTGGTGTTCTCGCCGTCGAGCTTCTCGGTGACGACGACCTCCGTACCGGCCAGCGCGGTGAGGTCCCCGGTCCGTACGTCGTCCGCCGCCGCCCCTGGCGACCAGGGCAGATGTGGAGTCCGGGGGTAGTGCACGCGCATGGCCGGGGCTCCTGTGAGAGTGGTTGATCCGGCGGACACTGTAGGAGCGGCCGTCGCGCGCGGGCCAACGAATTAGCGCGGGGGAGCGGACGGGCGGGGGCGCGGGCGCGAGGGTACGGGCGAGGGTGGGTGTGACGGGGCCACCCTCCGGGCCCCGCACCACCGGGACGTGCGGCGATACTGACACGCATGGCCGACTCGATCATGACCGCGAACAGCCTCGGCGACTACCTGCGGGCCCGGCGGGCCCTGGTGTCGCCCGGGGACGTGGGCCTGCCCCCGACCGGCCGCCGACGGGTGCCCGGACTGCGTCGCGAGGAGGTCGCCGAACTGGTCGGCCTGAGCACGGACTACTACGTGCGCCTGGAGCAGGGACGCGCCGAGCGCCCGTCGGAGGAGGTCCTCGCGGCGCTCGGCCGGGCCCTGCTGCTCGGCCCCGCCGAACGTGCCCACCTGCGCGACCTCGCCCGGCCGCAGCGCCGCACGGCGGTGCGCGACGGGAGGGAGGCCGGGAGGAAAGCCGGGCAGGAAGCCGGGAGGGACTCCGGGAAGGGGCCGGGGGAGGAACGAAGGGAAGGGGCGCTGCGCCAGGCCCTGTGGCTGGTCGTCGAGGCGATGCCGCTGACCCCGGCCGTCATCATGAACGACCGCAACGACGTCCTGGCGTGGAACGCGCTCGCGGCCGCGCTGCTCGCCGACTTCCCCCGACTCCCGCCGCACGAACGGAACATGGCCCGACGGATCTTCCTCGACCCGCGCGCCCGGGAGGTCCACCCGGACTGGGACGAGGCCGCGCGCACCACGGTCGGCGTCCTGCGGATGGCCGCGGGGCGCCGGCCGCACGACCCGGAGCTGGTTCGGCTGATCGGCGAACTCTCCCTGGGCAGCGCCGAGTTCCGCACGCTGTGGGCGAGCAGGCACGTGCACGAGAAGTCCCACGGCCGCAAGCTCCTCCACCACCCGGCGGTCGGCGAGGTGGAGTTGGGCTACGAGACCTTCCAGGCGCCCGGCCCCGGCCGGCACCTCCTGGTGGTCTACACGGCCGCCCCCGGCAGCCCGGCGGAACAGGCGCTGCGGCAGCTCGCCGGGGCCGCCGGCATCGCCGGGGCGGCTGGGCTCGCCGGGAGCGCAGGCATCGCCGACATCGCCGGGCGCGCCGAGGCCGACCGGGCCGACGTCACGGCCGCGAACCCGGCCTGAGCGCCCGCCAGGTGAGCAGGGCCCCGACGGTGGACAGCACGGCGAGCAGCAGGCCGGCGGTGTGGAGCGCGCCGGTGAAGCCCGCGGCCACGGCGTCCCGCCGGCCGGGGTCCACCTGGCCCTGGACGACGGCCCGCCCGGCGAGGTCGGCCGCCGTGGCGCCGCCGAGACCGCCCGCGCGCAGCCGGGCCGCGGTGAGCGAGGTGAGCAGGGCCGCGGCGCCCGCGACGGCGACCGACTCCCCGGTGATCCGCAGGGTGTTGAAGATGCCCGCGGCGGCCCCGGCCCGTTCCACCGGCACGGTGCCGACGGCCGCGTCGTCCATCACGCCGAAGGCCAGCCCGACACCCGCGCCGAACGGCAGCAGCGGCAGCGCGAGCCCCGCCCAGGAGGCGCCGTCGTCCAGCGTGGTCAGCAACAGGGCGCCGAGCGCGATGAGCGACGAGGCGGCGGTGAGGACGGCCCGCACCGAGGTGCGGTCGGCCAGCCAGCCGGCGACCAGCGGGAGCAGCAGCACGGGCGCGGTCAGTGGCAGCAGGAGCAGGCCGCTGTCCAGGGTGCTGCGGCCCGCCGTGCCCTGCAGATAGGTGGGCAGGTAGACGAGCAGGACGACGAAGCCGAGGGTGACGGTGAAGGGCTGGCAGACCGCGGCGAGGAACTCCGGTCGGCCGAAGAGGCGGACGTCGAACAGGGCCCGGTCGCCGCGCCGGAGTTCCACGGCGGCGAACAGCAGCACCAGCAGGACGGCGCCCGCGAACAGGCCCAGGGGCGCGGGCGCCGCCCACCCGTCGGTGGTCGCCCGGGCGAACCCGAAGGCGAGCGCGGCGAGCCCGGCGGTGAACAGGACCGGCCCGGCCAGGTCGCCGGGAGGTCGGCCGGCACCGGGGGCCCGCGGTGTGCGGGACTCCGGCGCGCGGGTCGCGCAGAGGCCGGCGGGCAGCGAGATCGCGGCGACCAGCAGGAACACGGACCGCCAACCCAGCCCCTCCACCAGCGCCCCGGCGAGCGGCGGCCCGGCCGCCAGCCCCGTACCGAAGGAGGTGCCCAGGATCCCGAAGGCCAGCCGCCGGCGCGGGCCCGAGGTGCCGTGTGCCAGCACCGCCGCCCCCGCGGCCAGCACCGCGGCCGCCCCGCAGCCCTGGAGGGCGCGGGCCGCGTCCACCACCGCCATCGACGGCGCGAGCGCGACCAGCAGCGACATCGTCCCGACCAGGATGATCCCGCCCAGCAGCACCCGTCGCCGTCCGTACCGGTCGGCGACGCCGCCCGCGGCGAGCGGCAGCGCGGCGAACCCGATGTTGAAGGCGTTGAGCATCCACTGCGCGCCGCCGACCGACGCGCCGAGCTGGGACGCCATGCTCGGCAGGGCCACCGCGGCCCCGGTCACCGAGAACGGCAGCATCAGGGAGGCGGTGGCGACGGCGATGACGGTCGGTCGGAAGTGCTGCCCGTCGGGCCGCGGTCGTGCGGGTGCGGGCCGGGTGCGGTCCGGGGTGGTGGTGGTCATGCCGTAGATCGTCGGCGGGCGCGCCGGGCGCGGGAAGGGACCGTTGCTCCCAGGGAACCGCAGACCCACCCTCCGGCGCCGTCCCGCGACACGCGGGCAGGAACGTCCCTGCACCCGCGCGGCCGTGGCCCGGGGTGCAATGAGCGCGCCCGTACGCTGTCAGAGGGAGGCCGCCCGGTGGAGACGAGGACGAGGGACGCGGATCCGGTCCGCGTGCTGGACGTGGCGAGCGCCGACTACCGCAGGGTGTTCGAGCTGTTCCTCGCCGGGACAGACGAGAAGCCCCTCACCCACGCCCGGCTGAGCGAACTCGTCGCCGCCCTGCCGCACCGCCGGGTCCTGCTCGACCTCGGCGCGGGCGACGGCCGCACCACCGCCCACCTGGCCCGGTCCTTCGACCGGACGGTGGCCGTCGAGCCCAGCGCCGCGATGCGCGAGAAGCTCCGCACCACCTGCCCCGACGCCCTCGTCCTCCCGGACCGGCTCGACCGGGTCCGGCCGCCCGAGCCGGCCGACCTCGTCCACCTCTCGCACGTGCTCTACTACGTGCCCGAGCCGGACTGGCCCGCCACCGTCACCCGCGCCCTCGACTGGACGGCCCCCGGCGGGACCCTGCTGGTCGTCCTGCAGAACCCCGAGAGCCCGTGCATGAGGATGGCCGCCCACTTCACCGGTGTCCGCTACGACCTCAGCCCCCTCGTCGACCTCCTGCGCGAACGGCACCCGGCGGACGACGTCACCCTGGAGACCCTCGACCTCCACTACCGCACGCCCCACCTCGCCGAGGCCGTGGACGTCGCCGAGTTCATGGTCAACGTCGCCGACCTCGCCACCCTCGACCCCCGCCCCTCCCGCGCCGCCCTGACCGCCTACGTCCAGGACCACTTCGCCCGCCCCGACGGCACCTACGCCATCGGCCACACCCAGGACATGCTGATCGCCCGCCGCGCCCCGTCCGCCTGACACCACCCGGGCCTCCGTCCCGCCCCCGGCACCTGCCGCGCCCAGGTCTCCACCCTCGCTCTCCCGTCACCTGCGCGTCCGAGTGCTTAGGGTGGATTCGTCCGGCCGGCGCCGGGCCGGAGGGACGGGAGGTGGCGGCGTGATCCGTGGGGTCCACCTGGAGGCGCAGTGGCGTCGGGAGGCGCTGCGGACGAACCTGTGGGTCGTGCCGATCCTGGAGGTCGGGCTCGCCGTGCTGCTGTTCGTCGTCACCTGGTCCCTGGACCGGGCCGCCTACCGGGGGGACCTGGAACTGCCGTCCTGGGTCATCGGCGGCGCCGCCGATGCCGCCCGCCAGATCCTCGCGGCCATGGCGGCGGCCCTGATCACCGTCGTGGGCGTGGTGTTCTCGATCATGATCGTGACGCTGACCCTGGCCTCCACCCAGTTCGGCCCGCGCATGCTGCGGACCTTCATCCGGGACCGCACCACCCAGCTGACCCTGGGCACCTTCGTCGGTACGTTCGTGTACGTGATGCTGTCGTTGGTCGTCATCGGACCGGCCTCGCACGGCGACCTCGTGCCGCACCTGTCCATCACCGTCTGCATGGCGCTGGTGATGGCCGACCTGGCCGTGCTGATCTACTTCATCCACCACATCGCCACGTCCATCCAGCTGCCCCGGGTCATCGCCGGCATCGCGGCGGAGCTGTCCGAGGCGATCGAGGCGGGGGCGGGCGAACCGGAGCGGGTCGGCGTGGTCACCACCGGGCCGTCCGCGGACGAACTGCATGCCCGGCTCGACAGCTCGGGCGCGGCCGTCCCGGCGCCGGCCAGCGGCTACCTGCAGTTCGTCCGGCACCGGACGCTGGTGCGGATGGCGGCGGAGCTCGATGCCGTCATCCGGTTGGACCACCGGCCCGGGCACTTCCTGGTGCAGGGGCACCAGCTCGCCACGGTCTGGCCCGCCGAGGCGGCGCCCGAGGTGGCCCGGAGTTTCGCCCGTGCCCACGTCACCGGCTCGACCCGGACGCTCGCCCAGGACATCGCCTTCGCCGTCGACCAGCTGGTGGAGATCGCCATCCGGGCGCTGTCCAATGCCGTCAACGACACTTTCACCACCCTGACCTGCGTCGACTGGCTCGGCGAGGGCCTGTGCCGGGTCGCCGCCGGCTGGCACCCGAACCCGGTCCACCGGGACGAGAGCGGGCACATCCGGGTGATGACCGCCCCCGTGAGCTACGAGCGGCTGGTCCAGCGCGCCTTCGAGAAGATCCGCCAGGCCGCCGTCGGCATGCCGGCGGTGCTGATCCGCCAGCTCGACGCCCTCGTGGAGATCATGTCGGAGACGACGACCGAGCAGCAGCGGGAGGTGCTCCTCGCCCAGGCCGAGATGATCGAACGCCTCAGTCGCGAGTCGGTGAGCGAACCGGCCGACCGCGACGACGTCCACCGCCGCTACCTGGCCGTCCTCGCCGTCCACGCCGACCTCGCCGGGCCGGGCTGAACGACGCTGGGACGCCAGTACGGCCGGACACCGGAGCCCACGGGGCTCAGGTGCACCAGAACAGGAGACGGGTGCAGCTCGGTGTGGCCGTCGGGCCGGTCGGGTGCTGGGTGGGGGAGGGCGGCGGGACGGAGCCGGTGGCCGGTGTGGTCGTGCTCGGGGCGGGCTTCGCGGGTGCGTCCGCCGGAACCGGCGCGGCGGACCCGGCCGGGCCCGAGGGGGACGCCGTGGCCGGGGCGGTACTGCCGGACGGTTTGGGCCGGGTGGTGGTGGCCGACGGCTGGGGGCGGGCCGTGGCCGTGGCCGTCGTGGTGGCCGGCGCCGGTGAGGCCGGGGCGCCGGGGGTGGCGGCGGTGTTCTGCGAGGGTGATTCGGCGCCCGCGGACGCCGGGGCCACCGCACCGTCCGAGTTGCCGCCGGTCAGCAGGACGGCGGCCAGCCCGCAGACCACCACCCCGGCCGCCGACACGGCCAGCACCGTTCCCCGCGGCGGGCCGCCCCGCCGCCGGGCCGACCGCCGTGCCGAGCGCCGACCCGACTGCTGAGCCGAGCGCCGCGCCGACCGGCGTGGCGGTGCGGACGCGTCGGCGGGGGTCTCGCCCGGCGGCGTGGGCCGGCCCGCGGCCTCCCCGGTCGTGGGCTCGGCGGCCCGGCCGCAGCCGGGGCAGGAGAGCGCGCCGTTGAGGTGGCGTCGGCAGGGCGTGCAGTAACTCATGGGATCTCTTCGGTAGGTGCGGCATGACCTGGATCCCGGTGGTGACTGCCACGCCGCCCGCAGGCCGGGCCGGATCGGATGCGAGCGTACGCAGATCGGGCCGGTCCGCGACACCCGCGCGGCGCGAGGCTTCTGCGCGGGTCGGGTGTGGTTCGTGTGACGGCGGACGACTCGTGTGACACCGGTGCCGGCTCCCGCGAGGCGGCCGTCAGCCCAGTGCGCGGTCCAGGTTGAAGGCGGCGCTGATCAGCGAGAGGTGGGTGAACGCCTGCGGGAAGTTGCCGAGTTGTTCGCCGGTGCGGCCGATCTCCTCCGCGAACAGGCCGACGTGGTTGGCGTAGGTGAGCATCTTCTCGAAGGCCAGCCGGGCCTCCTCCAGCCGACCCGCCCGGGCCAGCGCCTCGACGTACCAGAAGGAGCAGATCGAGAACGTGCCCTCGGCGCCCTGGAGGCCGTCCGGACTGGCGGCCGGGTCGTAGCGGTACACCAGGGAGTCGGAGACCAGGTCCGAGGTGAGCACCTCCAGGGTGGCGAGCCACTTGGGGTCGGTGGGTGAGATGAACTTGGCCATCGGCATCATCAGCAGGGACGCGTCGAGGACCCGGTCGTCCAGCCCCTGGACGAACGCGCCGCGTTCGTCCGACCAGCCCCGGTCCATGATCTGCCGGTAGATCGCGTCGCGGGCCTGGCGCCAGCGGGGCAGGTCGGCGGGGAGGCCGCGCCGGTTCGCCATCCGGATCGCCCGCTCCAGCGCGACCCAGCACATCAGCCGCGAGTACACGAAGTCGTGCCGGCCGGCTCTGGTCTCCCAGATCCCCTCGTCGGGCTGGTCCCAGTGCTCGCAGAGCCAGTCCACCACGCCGCCGACCTCGTCCCAGTGGCCGCTGCTGATCGGCTGCCCCCACTTGTCGTAGAGGTAGACGGAGTCGATCAGGGCGCCGTAGATGTCCAGTTGGAGCTGACCGGTGGCGGCGTTCCCCACCCGCACCGGCGCGGAGCCGAGGTGGCCCTCGAAGTGGGACAGCTCCCGCTCGGGCAGCTCGCAGCGCCCGTCGATGCCGTACATGATCTGCAGCGGGCCGGTGTCCTTGGTGCCCCGCATGATCCCGTGCTCGGAGATGAAGCCCATGAACGCCTCGGCCTCCGAGGTGAAGCCCAAGCGGAGCATGGCGTAGATGCAGAAGGCCGCGTCGCGCACCCAGACGTAGCGGTAGTCCCAGTTGCGCTCGCCGCCGACCTGCTCGGGCAGGCTGGTGGTCGGCGCGGCGACGATCGCGCCGGTGGGCGCGTAGGTGAGCAGCTTCAGGACCAGCGCCGAGCGGTGGACCATCTCCCGCCACCGTCCGTGGTAGCGCGACTGGTGCAGCCAGTGGCGCCAGAACCGGACGGTGGCCTCGAACTGCTGCTCCGCCTCCCAGGCGGGGCAGGCGCGCGGGCCCAGTTCGACGCTCACCCGGTCGAGGGTGAAGACCGCGGACTCGCCTTCCAGCAGCTTGAAGTGCGAGGACACGTCCGTGCCGTCGGACTCGATCGGCACGGTGGCGGTCAGCGCCAAGGACAACGAGGGGGAGCGGAACACCGCGTGGCCGTCCCCGAGTTCGACCGTGTGCGGCTCCGTCCCGTAGCCGAAGCGCGGGGCGACCTTCGCCCGGAACGGCAGCACCCCGCGGACACAGATCACCCGCCGGATCAGCCGGTGGCGGTCCGCCTCGCGGGACTCGTC
Organism: Kitasatospora sp. NPDC097691; assembly: GCF_040302665.1. NCBI lineage: Bacteria > Bacillati > Actinomycetota > Actinomycetes > Kitasatosporales > Streptomycetaceae > Kitasatospora > Kitasatospora sp. NPDC097691. The sequence continues at coordinate 244,744 of NZ_JBEORY010000002.1, forward strand.
GACGACCGGCATGAAGTCCTGGATCTCCGCCACGCCGTCCGCGGCGAAGAACCGCGTGATCAGGACGTTGGTGTCGGGGAAGTAGAACTGGCGGGTGCGGGAGGGCGTGTCCGCGGACAGTTCGAAGCTGCCGCCCCGGTCGGCGTCGAGGACGGACGCGAAGACGCTGGGCGCGTCGAAGCGCGGGCAGCAGTACCAGTCGATGGTGCCGTCGGTGGCGACCAGCGCGGCCGTACGGAGGTCACCGATCAGGCCGTGCTCGGAGATCGGCGGGTACCGGGAACCGCTCAGCTCCCCGAATCCGCCGCTGCCGTACTGCGCCATGGCGGCCTCCTCACCCGTTGGTGCCGGGTATCGAGCCGAATGTCTCGTTTCATGCTAGATCGCGGGGTGCCGGGGCGCCGAAACGGACCGGTACGCCCGGGGCCGCACCGGGCTCACCGGCGGCCGGAGGCGGTCGTCGGGCGGGAGCCGGGAGCCGGCCGGGAGGCGGTGGGTCCGGAGCCGACACGGGACGCACGGCGGTCCGGTGGCTGCCGGGCGGCGGTCCGGCAGCGGTCCGGCCGGTCGCGGGATCCGCCGCTCGGATGGATCGTCGCCCGGCAATGGAGCATGACCGATCGCGACCCCCGGCCGACGCGCCGAGAGTGGGCACGGGCACGGGGGCGAGGAGGACCGGCGGCGCGGAAGGCGGCCGGCCGGGCACCACGATGCCGACCCGGGCCCGCGACGGGCAGGGCGGGACCCACCGGGCCCGTGCCGCCGGCGGAGAGCCGGCGGATCGACCGACGACGAGGAGTCGTGGCATGGCCATCAGCGAAGCAGTACTCGAAACGCGGTACCAGAACTCCTACGGCCGGGCGGCCGGCTTCCTGCCGCGCAACCGCAGCGCGGTGGACCGGTGGCACGGGAGACTGCTGGACCGGGCGAGGGGCCGGACGGGGGCCCACCTCCCCCCGGTGGCGGACCTCGCCGACCTGCTGGACGCGGACCCGGTCCTCAGGACCCTCGTCACGCAGACGATCAAGGAGGTGCTCGACCTGTTCCCGGTGGACGCCGACGGCGACGTCCGGACGGTGCGGACCATCGACGACCTGCTGAACTGCCTGGACGTGGTCTGCGAGAGCGCGCCGGAGTACACGCCCGTCCTCGGGGACCAGGTCTTCTTCCCGCTGTCGGCGCTCTTCTGCCACATGATGGCGGTGCCCTCGGGCTGGGACACCTTCCGGCACGAGGAGTTCAACCGGCGCCTGACCGGGATCCTGACGTACTGGTGCGGGTTCCTCGACAGCAAGGACAGCCGCGAGGTCCTGCCCGGCCCGGACGGCTGGCTGGGCCGGGCCGCCTCCGAGCAGTACAAGCTCTACGAGTTCGAGGTGGACCGCGACGACCCCTACGGCGGGTTCACCTCGTTCAACGACTTCTTCCACCGGCGCGTCAAGCCGGAGTTCCGCCCGATGGCCGAGGACCCGCGGGCCGTGATCTCCCCCAACGACGGCACGGTGGTGCGGATCTACCCGAACGTCCGGGAGGAGGTGCCGGACATCACCGTCAAGGCGCAGCCGTACTCGCTGAGGATGATGCTGAGCGACTACCCGGACACCGCGAGGTTCGTGGGCGGCGACGTCCTCCAGTCGTTCCTGTCGGGCGCGGACTACCACCGGTGGCACGCGCCCGTGGCCGGTGTGGTCGAGTACGTGGAGAACGTCCCCGGTCTGACGTTCAGCGAGTTGTACAACCCGACGGTGGACCTGAGCTCCGGCACGCTGTCCCAGGGGTACGGGGCGTCGGTCAACACCCGGGGCATCGTGGTCATCGACACCGGGTCGTCGATGGGCCGGGTCTGTGTCGTCCCCGTCGGCATCACCGAGATCTCCTCGGTCACCATCGCCGTCAGGCCGGGCGACCGGGTCGAACGCGGCGACGAGCTCGGCTACTTCAGCTACGGCGGGTCGAGCATGTGCCTGGTGTTCGAGCGGGGCAAGGTCGACTTCACGGTGCCGATGGGCGAGCACCAGGGCCCGGACGTCGTCACCGACGACGGCGGCCTGATCTTCGTCAACCAGCAGATCGCCGTTCCCAGGTAGGCTGCGGGGCTCGGCCCGGGAGGGTGGGAACCGGGCTGCCGGTGCGCGCGTTCCTGGCTGAGGACACCCGGGTGCGGCGGCCGTCGAGCCGCTGCGGGGTGACCGGTTCGCACAGGGAAAGGAATGCACATGCACGTCACCCTCGCCGAGGAGCTGATGCTGCTCTCGCTGGACGACGAGTCCGGCGTGGCGAAGGACGGTTCGAGCGCCGGATGGGCGGCGGCGGGAGGCCTGCTCGCCGATCTCGCGCTGGCCGGGCGGATCGCGGTCGAGGAGGGCCGGCTCGCCGTCACCGACCGGACCCCGACCGGCGACCCGCTGCTCGACGACTGCCTGGAGCGGCTCGCCGGGTGGGTCGAGCGCAAGGCCCCCGGCAAGGCGAAGGCGGCGGACTGGCTGACCAAGGATCACCCCGTGGCGGTCCGATCCGCCGTGCAGCGGCTGTGCGAACGCGGTCTGGTCGTCGAGGAGCGCCACCGGGTCCTCGGCCTCTTCCCGGTCCGTCGCTACCCGGAGGCGGACGGCTCCGTCGAGCGTGAACTCCGCGAGCGGCTGGCCGCCGTGATCCGGCACCACGTGACGCCGGACGTCCGCACCGCGACCCTGATAGCCCTGCTGCACGCCGCCCGGCTGCACGGTCTGGCGTTCCCCGACCTCCCGCGTGCGCGGGTCGAGCTGCGCTTCGGGGAGATCGCCGCGGGTGACTGGGCGGGCGAGTCCGTCGGCCAGGCGATCCGGAACATGCACGTCGCCATCGCGGCCATCACCGCGGTGACCGTCGCCACGGCGGCCACCGCCGCCACCGTGGCCGCCGGCTGACGGTCCGACGGTCCCCGGGCCCGCCCCCACGTCGGGGCGGGCCCGGTCCCGTTCCCGGGCCGGGTCGGGTTCCCGTGCCCCGGTTCGGCTTCCGGGCCCGGTTCCGCTTCCGGGGATGGTTCCGCTCCCCGGTGGTCCGGCTGCCGCCGTCCGGCGGGATCCCCTCAATTGGTCCAGACCTATTGACGGGTCATGCCGCCCCTCCTACGATCCCGTCCGGCACAGCCCCACATGTCCCCACCTCACCCAGAGCCGGGCGTCACGCCCCCACGCGCTGGTCATGTCCATGGCGCTCGGCGGGAAGGGAGCACAGCATGTTCCGTCGGAGGTCGCGTACGCCACGCCCGTCGGGCGGTTCCCGCCCCTGTCCGGACCCCGGCCGCCCCGACGGCGACCGGGCCGGGAGCGAGCCGGCCCGCCGCGCGCCGCGCCCGCAGCGGGCGGCCGTGCACCGCGCACCGCGGGTGAACCGGTCCGGCCGCACCGAGCACGGGCCGACCCTGCTCCGGCGCTCGCTCGCCGGGGCGAGCGCCGCAGCCCTCATCGGCGCCGGCATCGCCGTGGCCGGCTCCGTCACGGCCGGGGCCGCCACCACCGACCTGGTGGCCAACCCCGGGTTCGAGAACGGTCTCTCCGACTGGACCTGCTCCGGCGGCTCCGGTACGGCCGTCAGCAGTCCGGTCCACTCCGGCGCCTCCGCGCTCAAGGCCACGCCGGCCGGCTCGGACGACGCCCAGTGCACCCAGACCGTCAGCGTGCAGCCCAACTCCCCGTACACGCTGAGCGCCTACGTCCAGGGCAGCTACGTCTACCTGGGCGCCACCGGCACCGGGATCACGGGCGCCGCGTCCACCTGGACGCCGAACAACGCCTCGTACGGTCAGCTCAGCGTCGGCTTCACCACCGGGCCGACCACCACCTCGGTGACCGTCTACCTGCACGGCTGGTACGGGCAGCCCGCGTACTACGCGGACGACGTGTCGCTCACCGGCCCCGGCGGCAGCAGCCCCACGCCGACCGCCACCACGCCCACGAGGACCCCGCCCACCACGCCGCCGCCGACCACCCCGCCGCCCACGACGACGCCCCCGACCACGCCGCCGCCCACCACCACCCCGCCGGGCGGCGACACCTGCCCCACGAAGCCCAGGCCGTCGGGCAAGGTCCTGCAGGGCTACTGGGAGAACTGGGACGGCGCCGCCAACGGCGTCCACCCCGGCATGGGCTGGGTCCCCATCACCGACAGCCGGATCGCCGCGCACGGCTACAACGTCATCAACGCCGCCTTCCCGGTGATCCTCTCGGACGGCACCGTCCTGTGGCAGGACGGCATGGACGCCAACGTCAGGGTCTCGACCCCCGCCGAGATGTGCCAGGCCAAGGCGGCCGGGGCGACCCTCCTGATGTCGATCGGCGGTGCCGCCGCCGGCATCGACCTGAGCTCCGGCGCCGTCGCCGACCGGTTCGTGGCGACCGTCGTCCCGATCCTCGAGAAGTACAACTTCGACGGCATCGACATCGACATCGAGACCGGCCTGTCCGGCAGCGGCAGCATCGGCACGCTGTCCGCCTCCCAGGCCAACCTGGTGCGCATCATCGACGGCGTGCTCGCCCGGATGCCCGCCGGCTTCGGCCTCACCATGGCCCCCGAGACCGCGTACGTCACCGGCGGCAGCGTCACCTACGGCTCGATCTGGGGCGCCTACCTGCCGATCATCAAGAAGTACGCCGACAACGGGCAGCTGTGGTGGCTGAACATGCAGTACTACAACGGCAGCATGTACGGCTGCTCCGGCGACTCCTACCAGGCCGGCACCGTCCAGGGCTTCACCGTGCAGACCACGTGCCTGAACAACGGCCTGACCATCCAGGGCACGACCGTCAAGGTGCCCTACGACAAGCAGGTGCCCGGCCTGCCGGCCCAGCCCGGTGCGGGCGGCGGCTACCTGGACCCGGGCTCGGTCGGGCAGGCGTGGAACGCCTTCGGCGGTGCACTGAAGGGGCTGATGACCTGGTCGGTCAACTGGGACGGCTCCAAGGGCTGGACCTTCGGCGACAACGTCCGTTCCCTGCAACGGCGTTGAGTTCCCGAATCCGGGACGCGTCGCCCCGGCCACCGCAAACCACGGGTGGCCGGGGCCGCACGTCCCGCGCTCGGGGCCTCAGTCGTTGATGACGTCCGAGGTCTTGAGGTCGTCGATCCTGTGCTGGTAGTCCGCCAGCTTCTCCGGGCAGTACACCTTGATCACCTCGGCGCCCGCCTCCAGGACCATCTTGTCGGCGATGATCGGACGGATGCCCGGTCCGCCCGCGCCGTTGGACAGTTGGACGAGCCAGAGGCCGCGCTTCAGGGCCGAGACGGGGTCGTTGCAGGCCGCGCCGCCGTCGGTGCCGAGGGTGTCCGCGATGTTGCCGGTGTTGCGGGAGGCGAACCCCTTGGCGACGAGGGCGTCGTTCAGCTGGTTCGCCTTCCGGTGGGCCTCGTTGGTGGCCTTCTGCTGGGTGTAGGTGAGCAGCGCGGCGATCACCAGACCGACCAGCACCACGATCGCGCCGATGTAGATCCACCGGTGCTGCGAGGCCATCCGGGTGGGGCTCATGCGGCACCCCCTTCCACCTGGGCGTCGGAGGCGTCGGGGCGGCGCCACGAGGGTTTGCGGGCCTTGAGGAAGGCGAACGGGATGACCAGGCCGAGCAGCAGCAGGCCGCCGCCGACGATGGCGACGTAGGCCCAGACGCTGCTGCCGCCGAACTGCGAGGAGGGTACGAAGCCGATCGCCATGGCCAGCGCCGAGGCGATGAACCCGACGACGCAGATCGTGGTGAGCAGCGGCGCCCGGTAGCCGCGCGGGTGGTCGGGCTGCTTGCGGCGCAGCTGGATCGCGGCCAGGAACATCAGGAGGTACATGATCAGGTACACCTGGGTGGTGATCACCGAGAAGATCCAGTACACGCTGGAGACGTCGGGGATCAGCGCGTACAGCAGGGCGATCACGGTGGTGACCAGGCCCTGGGTGACCAGGATGTTCTGCTGGACGCCGTGCGCGTTGAGCCGCTGCAGGAAGGGCGGGAGGTAGCCCTCCTGCCGGGAGATCAGCAGCAGGCCCTTGGAGGGCCCGGCCAGCCAGGTGAGCATGCCGCCCACCGAGGCGGCGCACAGCCCGACCGCGACGATCGGCACCAGCCAGCCGATGTGGAAGTACTGGAAGAAGGCGTCGAAGGCCTGCATGACCCCGGCGGTGAGGCTGAGCTGGTCCGCCGGGATGACCCAGCTGATGGCGAGGGCCGGCAGGATGAAGATCAACAGCACCATGCCCATGGCCAGGAACATCGACTTCGGGAACTCCTTGGCCGGGTCGCGCAGCTTGTTCACGTGGACGGCGTTCATCTCCATGCCGGAGTAGCTGAGGAAGTTGTTGACGATCAGCACCAGGCTGGCGATGCCCGTCCACTGCGGGAAGAAGTGCGAGGCGTCCATCGGCGCCGCCGAGGGGTTGCCCTGCCCGAGGAAGACGAAGCCGAGGACGACCAGCAGCGTGCCGGGGATCAGCGTGCCGATGACCAGCCCCCAGGAGGCCAGCCCCGCGACGGCGTTGGTGCCGCGGGAGGAGACCCAGACGCCGGTCCAGTACACCACCACGATGACGATCGCCGTGTAGGCGCCGTTGCTGGCCAGGCTCGGGTTGATGACGTACGCGATGGTGCTCGCGACGTAGGCGAGCAGACTGGGGTAGTAGAAGATCGTCATGGCGAACTGGCACCACACGGCCAGGAATCCCAGCGGCTTCGACAGACCCTGCGCCACCCAGTTGTAGACCCCGCCGCTCCACCCGGACGCCAGCTCCGCCGACACCAGGGCGGTCGGGATCAGGAACACGACCGCCGGCAGCAGGTAGAGGAAGACGCAGGCCAGGCCGTACACGGCCATGGTGGGCGAGGCGCGCAGGCTCGCGACCGAACTGGTGGTCATCAGCGCCAGCGTCAGCCAGGTGATCTTCTGCGAACCGACCGCCGCCCGGGCCGCTTCCGCGGCCCGGGTGTCGCTCGACCGTCCGGAATCGTCCGCGGGCACGTCCGCAGCGCTCATCGGTAGCCTCCTCCGCCCGACTCCGCCCGACCGGGCGTGCCTGGGGACAGGTGCGTGGGGATGCGTCAAGCACCAGGCTCCGCAGCGCGGGCCGCCTCCGCACCCGGGCTTAGGCCCTCCGGGGGTGCCCGACTCCCCGGTTGTTCGGCGTTTTGTTCAATGACCGAGGGCCGAACCAGAACAACCCCGGTGCGCTACACCAGTAGCGCACGCCACACCCGTGCCGTGCGAGGGACCAGGGCCGCAACAGCGCCGAACGCCGGGAGAGTCCACCAGATGACGACGCTCTGCATCGCGAACAACCGCACCGAGGAGATGGTCGGGGACCTCACCGGGATGACGCCGCTGGAGCAGCGGTTCGCCGGGTGCGGGGCGCAGCGGATGCTCTGGTGGGCCGAGGACGGCGATGTCCTGGTGCTGCCCTGGGGCCCCGACCCGGAGTACCTGGCGTACGTCACCGGGCTGACCGGCGTGCGGGCCGACAGTCTGACCTTCGTGGTGCCGCCGCCGGGCGCCGAGGGCGACCAGATGCTCACCACCGACCGCCTGGCGGACCCGGGCTTCCGGGCGGAGCTGCGCCGCGTCCTGGCGGGGCACACCGTCGAGGAGGTGCTGGCGATCTCGCCGAACGGCGCGGTGGCCGAGCTGGCGGCCGCGCTCGGCATCGCGCACGCCATGCCCGGTCAGCCGTTCGCCGCGCAGGGCGGCAACGCGCTGGTCAACAGCAAGGCCGGGTTCCGGGCGGTGGCGGCCGGTACCGGCGTGCCGATCCCGCCCGGGCGGGTGGCGGGCTCGCCCGCCGAGGTCGAGGCGGCCGTCGAGGACCTGCTGGCGCAGGGGCACAGCGTGATGGTGAAGGTCGAGTTCCAGGCGGGCGGGTTCGGCAACGAGGTCCTCTGCCGGGACGAGCGGGTGGACGTGGCGGCCGGCGCCGAACGGGTCGTCCCGCTGCCGGACCGCGCGGCGGTGGCCGCGTACGTGGCCGAGCGGTGGACCTGGCTGACCGGCGGGCGCGGCCAACGGGTCGTGGTGGAGCGGTACTTCACCGACTCCACGGCGCTGTACGCACAGTTCCTCATCGACGACGCGGCCGTGGTGCTCGCCGGCTGCGGCGAGATGGTGATGCAGCCGGTGGTGGTCGGGGAGATCACCCCGCCGGTCACCCCGGACACCGACGTCCGGGCCGAACTCGTCGCGCAGGGCGCCAGGTTGTGCGAGGCGCTGCGGGTGATCGGCTACCGCGGCACGGTCAGCGCGGACGCCGTGCTGACCCCCAAGGGCGAGATCTACTTCCACGAGACCAACGGGCGGCTCACCGGCTCCAGCCACCTGCACGACGCCTACTTCGGCCGCCTGCTGCGCGAGGAGCACCGCGACTCGCGCTACATCCTGGAGCTCGCCGGCCTCAAGGTGCCGTCCTTCGCGGCGGCCGTGGCGGCGATCGAGGAGGCCGGGCTGGCCTTCGACCCGGAGACCGGCACCGGCGTGCTCTACAGCTGCGACTTCGCGCCCGCCGACGGCTCGGTGATGTACTGCGTGGTCGCCGGGACCCCGGAAGCCACACGCGCCCTGGAGGCCCGGCTGCTCGCGCTGTTCGCCGGATGAGACCCGAGGCGGCCGTGGACGGGATGCGCGCGACGGTGATCCACCGCTACGGCGGGCCGGAGGAGTTCCGCACCGAGACGGTGCCGGAACCGGAGGCCGGGCCGGGCCGGGTGCTGATCGACGTCACCCTGGCCGGGCTCAACTACGCCGACCTGCACTGCCGCACCGGCGAGTACGCGCGCTACCCGCTGCCGGCGGTGCTCGGCGCCGACGTGGTCGGGCGGCGGCGCGGGGACGGGCGGCGGGTCGCCGCGCTGCTGCGCGCCGGCGGCGGGTACGCCCGGGTGGCCGGCGCCGAGGCGGCGCACACGGTGGAGGTGCCGGACGGCGTCGACGACGAACAGGCGCTCGCACTGCTGGAACAGGGCGCGACGGCGTACGGCGCGCTGACCCTGGCGGGGCGGCTGCGGCCGGGCGAGAGCGTCGTGGTGACCTCCGCCGCCGGGGGGGTCGGGCACCTGGCGGTGCAGCTGGCCCGGGAGCTGGGCGCGGGGCGGGTGACCGCCCTCGCCTCCACGCCGGAGAAGCGGGAGTTCGCGCGCTCGCTGGGCGCCGACGCGGCCCTCGACCCGGCGGAGCCCGACCTCGCCGAGCGGCTGGCGAGGGCGGGCGGGGTGGACCTGTTCGTGGACCTGGTCGGCGGCCCGGTGCTGCGCGCCGGGCTTGCCGCCCTGGCGCCGTTCGGGCGGCTGCTGTCGGTCGGGGCCCGGGGCGGGCCGGAGGAGAGCTTCTCGGTGGACGAGCTGGCCGACCGCTCGGCGGGGCTGGCGGGCTTCTGGCTCCAGCACGTCCTGGCGGACCGGGTGCTGTTCGCCGGCATCGCCGAGCACCTGTTCCGGCTCGCCGCCGAGCGGCGGCTGGTGGCGCGGATCGACCGGACCGTACCGCTGTCCGGGATCGCCGGGGCGCACCGGGCGCTGGCCGCGCGGGAGACCATGGGCAAGGTGCTGGTGGACGTCCACCGCGAGGACTGAGCGGCGGCGGGCGAGCCCGGAGCGGCGGCATGCGCGCCGGGCCCGACAGCGCTCTGTCGGGCCCGGCGCGTGGTCGGTGCCCCGCGTACGGTCGGTGCCGCGGGGACGGCCCGCGTGCGGTCAGTACCCGGCGACCTCGTCCAGGCCGTGGCCGCGCAGCGGGACGAGGAAGCTGCGTTCGAACACCACCACGGCCTCGCCGGTGGACTTCGTCCCGGTGGTGCGGCAGCTCACGATGCCCTGCCCCTCGCGGCTCTTGGACAGCCGCTTGGCGAGGGTCTCGGTCTCCGCGTAGAGGGTGTCGCCGGTGAACACCGGGTGGGTCATCCGGATGTTCTCCCAGCCCAGGTTGGCGATGGTGCGCCCGCTCGTCGAGCGGGCGGTCATCCCGCCGACGATGCTGAGCGTCACCAGGCTGGAGACGATCGGCCGCCCCCAGGGGGTGTGCGCGCTGTAGGCGGCGTCGATGTGCAGCGGGGCGTCGTTCATGCTCAGCATGCTCATCAGCACGTTGTCGAGCTCGGTGACGGTCCGCCCGGGGCGGTGCTCGACCACCTCGCCGACCTCGAACTCCTCGTAGTAGCGCCCGACCACCTCGCGGTAGCGGCGCTCGCCGATCCGCCGGTAGCCGGCGGGCTCGGTTGCGTCCATGGCGGCTTCCCCCAGGTCCTAGAGATCGGCGGTGAGTTCCTTGACGTGGCCGGCGAACTCGCGGATCAGCCGCTCGTCCATGTCGGCGCGCATCATCAGCCGGAGCCCGGCCTCGCCCTTGGGCACGATCGGGAAGAACACCGCGGAGCTGTAGAAGCCGCGCTCGAAGAGCTGGGCGGACAGCTTGACCGCCCGCTCGGCGTCGCCGACGTCGACCCGGCGCACCGGCAGGCCGTTGCCCGCGAAGGTGGTGGGCAGCAGCTCGTCGAAGAGGTCGATGTTCTGGTTCAACTTCGCCTGGAGTTCGGCCAGTTCGGGCGAGCGGTGGATGGCGGCGCTGCCCAGCGAGGCGCCGACCAGCGGCAGCGCGACGTTCTGCGACCAGCCGACCGGGCCGGCGTGCCGGTGCAGGAACTCGAACTGCTCGCGGTTGCCGAGCATCGCGACGCCGCCGCCGGTGCCGAAGCCCTTGCCGAGGCTGGCGACGATGACGGTCAGCGGGTTCATCTCCAGCCGGGAGCGGACGAAGCCCTCGCCGCGCTCGCCCATGATGGACAGCGAGTGGGAGTCGTCGATGTAGAGGAACAGCCCGTAACGGTCCTGGAGTTCGAGCAGTCCGTCGAGGGCCGCCGCGCCGCCCATCGAGTACGCGCCGTCGGCCACGTAGGCGACCCGCGGGTACTTGCGGCAGATGTCCTCCAGGTAGTTCAGGTCGTTGTGCGGGCAGGTCAGCACCAGCGACTCGTCCGCGCAGATCGGCTTCACGTACGCCATGCAGAAGTGGCAGAAGCGGTCGAAGACCATCACCCGGGGTCCGCCGCCGCCCTGACAGTCGCCGTCCAGGTGGCCGGAGGCGATCAGCGGCAGGATGCCGGCGGTGAGCGCGGTGCAGGACGCTCCGGGCAGGATGTGCGCGCCGAACAGCTCGCCCAGCTCCTCCTCCAGGCGCACCAGCAGGTTGTGCCGGATCCGGGTGGTGGAGGTGACCAGCCAGGTGCTGCGGGACTCGGCGAGGGCGTCCACCGCGCCGGCCGCGACCGAGGGGTGGTTGTTCAGGCCCAGGTACGCACAGGAGACCATGTTGGCGAACTCGTGGCCGGTCTCGCGCACGATCAGCCGGTTGTTGGACTCCGAGTCCACCGTGATGCCGATCAGGCCGTTGGCGGCGGCCGCCTGCCAGACCGGGTCGGCGCTGGCCAGCATGGCCTCGGCGTTGCGGTACAGGCGCGGGCCGAGGATGGATTCTTCGGTCATCGTCACTTCTCCGTCGCGTGGTTCGGGGTGTCGGTGGGCGGGTGGCCCGGGTGGTGGCCCTGCCGGTCGCCCGGCTGGTCGCCCGGCGGGTGCTGCGGACCGGCCGGCCGCGGCGAATCGGCCGTCCGGGGAGAGTCGTCGGGCCTCGGCGGGCCGTCGGGCCTCGGCGGGTCGAACTGCTCGATCAGGCGCTGCGAGGCTTCAAAGAACGGCATGCCGACCATCACCCCGTCCACCACGGTGACCGAGCGGCCGTTCTCCAGACCCGCCGCGACCACCCGGCGGGCGCGCGCCAGCAGCTCCTCGTCCGGGCTGAACGTCTCGTTGATCAGCGCGAGTTGGCGCGGATGGACGGCGATCTTGCCGCTGAACCCGAAGTCCCGGGCGAGCCCGGCCTCCCGGCGCAGCCCAGCGAGGTCGGTGACCTCGAAGAACGGCGCGTCCATCGCCTCCACCCCCGCGGCGCGGGCGCTGTTGACCACCCGGGCGCGGGCGTGGGCCAGCGCCTCCCAGGAGAGCCGGGCGCCGACCGCGAAGGCGTAGTCGGCCGAGCCGAAGACCAGCCCGCGCAGCCGGTGCCCGGCGGCCGCGACGGCGGGTGCGTGCTCGATGCCCAGCGGGGTCTCCACGACGGCCAGGAACTCCGTCTCCGGGCAGTCCGGGCCGAGCGCGCCGGCGGCGATCTCGATGTCGCGGGGCGACTCCACCATCGGGACCAGCACGAGGTCCGGCTTGACGCGGTACCGGGTGATGGCGATCAGGTCGCGCAGACCGTCCGGTCCGGACAGGGTGTTGATGCGCACCGCACTGCGCGCGAGCTTGGTCGACGGGAGCGCGAAGAACTCCTCGGCGAGCCGGCGGGCCTCCTCCTTCCGGGCGGGTGGGACCGAATCCTCCAGATCGACCATGGCGATATCGGCCCCGGACTGGTGGCTCTTGGTGTACCGCTCCACCGCCATCGCGGGTGTGGACAGTAGGGAACGGCAGTACCGCGTGAACTTCATGGATGTCTCCGAAGTCAGCGAAGGCTGCGGGTCCCGGTTCTATCCCACCGGCTTTGTTCGGCGCCGTACGGCTGGACATTGAACATCAACTCGGAACAACCGACCCGTACGCACCATTGTTTGACGCCAACCGTCCTGTGCATGATGAATCACCGGGGGATGGACACGAGCCGCGTGCGACGCGCGTCGACTCGTGAGCACTCGAAGGTTCAGGACACCACTTCACCGAAGAAGGGGGGCGTCGTGCCGCGTCGGGAAAGTCCTCTGGACCCCGGGGACGCGCCACTGCTGCGGTTCGCGGGCGATCTGCGGGCCCTGCGGGAGCGCGCCGGAAGTCCGCCGTACCGTCAACTCGCCGTCCGCGCGCACTGTTCGGCGGCCAGCCTGTCGGTGGCCGCGGGAGGTCGGCGGCTGCCCAGCCTCGCCGTCACCCTCGCCTACGTGCAGGCCTGCGGCGGGGACGTGCGGGAGTGGCGGCACCGGTGGCAGTTACTGGCCGCCGAACTGGCCGCCGAGGCCGCCGTCCGGCGGCGCGCCCAGGACGCCGGACGCGCCCCCTACCCGGGCGGTGCGGCGTTCGAGGCGGTCGACGCCGAGCGGTTCTTCGGCCGCGAGGCGCTGCTGGACCGGCTGGTCGCCCTGCTGGCCGAACGGCGTCTGGTGATCCTCGCCGGACCGTCCGGGGCGGGCAAGTCCTCGCTGGTCAGAGCCGGTCTGCTGGCCCGGCTCGGCGGCTCGCCCGCGGTCGCTGCGGCAGCCGGGAGGAGCGGGGCCGCCGGGCGGAGCGGGGCCAGGGGCGGCCCGGGGAGGGCCCCGGCCCCGGGCGGCGGTGTCCCGGTGGCGCTGCTGACGCCCGGCGAACGACCGATGGAGGCGTACGCGCTCGCGCTCGCCCGGCTCGGGCAGCGAGCCGGGGAGGCGACGCGCGACGCGTCCGGACCGACGGGCGGCGACCCGGTGCTGGTGGTGGACCAGGGCGAGCAACTGCTCACCCGTTGCCGGGACGCCGCCGAGCGGGCGCGCTTCCTGGACGCGCTGGTGGCGACGGCCGCGGGTGGTCCGGTCGAGGCCTGGGCCGGGCTGCCGGTGCGGGCGCCGGCCCGCTGCCGGGTGGTGCTGGTGGTCCGCTCGGACCACAGCGGGCCGCTGCTCGCCGCGTACCCGGGGCTGGCCGACGCCGGTCGGCACGGCGTGCTGGCGGTCGGGCGTCCGGCGCCGGACGAGCTGCGGCGGGCGATCACCGAACCGGCGTTACGGGCCGGCTGTACCGTCGAGGGCGCCCTGCTGGCCGTCCTCATCTCGACCGCCGCACAACAGCCGGGCGCACTCCCGCTGTTGTCCGCGGCACTGCTGGAGACCTGGCGGCGGCGCAGCGGCAACGCGCTCACCCTGGCCGGGTTCCAGGCCACGGGAGGCTTCGAGGGAGCGCTGGCCCGGACGGCGGAGACGCTGTACAACGGGCTGGAGGCGGCCGACCGGGCGCGGGCGCGGGCGGTGTTCCTGCGGCTCGGCGGGGAGTTGCTCGGCGGGGAGCTGCCCGGTCCCGGCGAGGGCGCGGGCACGATGGCGCCGGACGACGGGCTGTCGCCCTGCGACGAGCTGGTGCCGGGAGCCGACGAGGGCACCCGCAAGCCCGTCCGGCGGGCCGAGTTCGACGATCCCGGTGTACCGGAGGTGATGGAACGGCTGGTCCGGGCGCGGCTGGTGGTGGTGGACCGGGACACCGTCGAGCTGTCCCACCACGCCCTCCCGCAGGCCTGGCCGAGACTGCGCGGGTGGCTGGCGGAGGGCCAGCAGGCGCTGGGGGAGCAGCGCCGGCTCACCGCGGCCGCGCGGGGCTGGGCGGCCGCCGACCGCGATCCGGAACTGCTCTACCGGGGTGTCCGGTTGGAGGAGCTCAGGCGGCGGGTGGCCGCCGGCGAACTGGCCGCGGCGGGGGTGGAGCGGGCCTTCCTGGCGGCCTCGGAGCGGGCGGCCGCCGCCGACCGGCGCCGGGCGCAGCGGCAGAACCTGGCGGTGGCCTCGGTCGCCGCGGCGGGCGGGGCGCTGCTGGCCCTGGCGGGCGGGAGCCGGATCCGCCGGGCCTGGCGGTGGTGAGCGGCGGGTCGCCCGCCGCGGCGCCCGGCCGCTCCCGCGCGAGCCGGGTCCGGACCGTCGCCCGGGTCCGGACCGTCGCCCGGGTCCGGACCGTCGCCCGGATGCGGACCGTCGCCCGAATGCGGACCGGCGCCCGGGTGGGGAGCGTCGACCGGCCGTTGATCGGCACCGGGACAAGGGAGTTGAACAACGGACGGATCAATCGGTGGTTCGTCGCGGCGGCGTGTTCGGTGCCGATCACGGTCCTTGCGCCGCCGTCTTCCGGCCGGGTAGCTTGACGATCGATCCCGGCCCGTCGAAAGGCGAATTCGGCTGCCCGGCCGGTGATTTCCCGTACGCCGCGCTCGACCGGAGACGGTTCGGCGGGCGATCCGCACCGATGTCCACGGCCGGTTTCCGCGCATTCCCGGGGCCTCGCCCCGCGGGGGGTCCGCGGCTGTTCGGCGCCCACCCGGCCGCACCGTCCTGCCCCACCGCCCGGCCGCACCGTCCTGCCGTGCCCGTCCGGGCCAGAGCAGTGCCCGTCCCTAAAACCCGTGTCAAGGGGGAGTCATGTCCAATTCGGCCCGTCCGGTCCACAGCTGGGACGAGTTCACCACACTGCGGGAGGTCGTGGTCGGCACCGCCGTCGGCGCCCGACTGCCCGAGCAGACCGAGCCGTCCTCCTGGCTGTCCTGCTTCCCGAAGACCAGTGCCGCCGACCTCGCCTCGATTGAGGTCGGCCCCTACTCGCAGCAGGTCGTGGAGGAGACCGAGGAGGACCTGGACGCGCTGGTGGCGACCCTGCGCGGCCTGGGCGTCACCGTCCACCAGCCCGAGGCGGTCGACCACGCGGCCGAGTTCGCCTCGCCGCTGTGGAAGGCCGACGGCGGCTTCCACTCCTACTGCCCGCGGGACCTGACCCTGGTGGTCGGCGAGACGGTGATCGAGGTGGCGAGCCCGATGCGGCAGCGCTACTTCGAGGTCTTCGGGCTGCGCGGCCTCTTCCAGGACTACCTGCGCCGCGGCGCGCGCTGGCTGGCCGCCCCCCGGCCGCAGCTGGGCGACGAGCTCTTCGAGTTCGACGCGGACGGGCTCCCGCTGCTGGGCGAGGCCGAGCCGGTCTTCGACGCCGCGAACGTGCTGCGGCTCGGCCGGGACGTGTTCTACCAGGTCTCCCGCAGCGGCAACGAACTCGGCCTGCAGTGGCTCGAATCCACCCTCGGCCTGCTCGGCGACGGCGGCCTGCGGCTGCACCCGCTGCGCGACATCTACGGCTACACCCACATCGACAGCACCATCGCGCTGCTGCGGCCGGGGCTGGTGCTGCTGAACCCGGAGCGGATCAGCCCGGAGACCGTCCCGGAGCCGCTGCGGGGCTGGGACATCCTGTGGTGCCCGCCGGCCGAGCCCACCGGTGACACGCCCGAGAACGCGCTCAGCGAGAGCTGGATCAGCATGAACCTGCTGATGGTGTCCCCGGACACGGCGATCGTCGAGTCCGGCCAGGAGAGCCTGATCAAGCTGCTGGAGCACTCCGGGATCACCGTCCTGCCGCACCGGCTGCGGCACTCCCGGGTGCTCGGCGGTGGCTTCCACTGCGTCACGCTGGACATCCGGCGCGACGGCGGGCTGGAGGACTACCTGTCCTGATCCGTGCGGGGAGGGGCCCGACCGGCGGCCGTGCGTCGCCGGTCGGGCCCGTCGGCACGCCGTCAGTCCGCTTTCGTGCCCGGGGCGTTCGCCTGCCAGGTGCGGCCGACGGAGCGCAGCAGGGCGGGGTACACCACGAGGTGCCGGAAGGGCTTGACGGCGGCCATGTAGAGGGTGCCGAGCGCCCCGTTCGGCTTCACCAGGACGGCCAGCCGGCCGCGGTACCCGCCCGCTCCGTCCGGCACCCAGCCGAGGTGCAGCACGGCGTGCACGGTCCGGTTGGCCAGTTCGGCGGCCCACTCGTCGTCCAGCTGGTAGAGGGAGACGAACCCGGACGTGCCGAGGTCCGGGCCCCGGGGCCCGTCCCGGAGGTCCGCCGGCAGGCGGTCGCGGAGGGAGGGCGGCCGGGTGCCGGCGCGGGGCTCGTCCCAGCCGAACAGGGCGCCGAGCTTGTGGCGGACGGCGAAGAGCGCCCGGGAGGCGGCGCTGTCGCCGAACATCCCGCCGGTCATCCCCTCGGCGAACTGGCGCACCAGCCGGTCGAGGTCGTCCGGTCCGCCGGGGGTGGGCAGCACCCACACGTCCTCGACCCTGAAGTCGCCGGCGATCCCGTGGATCCGCCAGGGGCGGTCGGTGTGCGCGGTTCGGGGAAGTCTCACGGGCGGACCCCAATCTATACGGTGGCGTATAGATCCAGCATAGGGTCCTTTATACGCTGCCGTATACTCGCTGCCGACGCGAGGAGGAGCACGGCATGGGCGCGATCCGCACGCCACGGCAGAAGTGGATCGAGGAGGGCCTGCGGGCGCTTGTCGCGGGCGGGCCCGAAGCCGTCCGGGTGGAGGTCCTGGCGCAGGCCCTCGGGGTCACCAAGGGCGGCTTCTACGGGTACTTCCGCAACCGGGACGCCCTGCTCTCGGAGATGCTCGACACCTGGGAGCACGAGGTCGCCGAGGGTGTGATCGAGGAGGTCGAGGGCGGCGGGGGCGACGCCAGGGCGCGGCTCGACCGGCTGTTCGCGGTCGTCGCCGCCTCCGAGGGGCCGGTGCGGGGCATGACCGCCGACCTGGCGGTCCGCGAGTGGGCCCGCCGGGACGCGGCCGTCGCCGAGCGCCTGCGGCGGGTGGACAACCGCCGCATGGAGTACCTCCGTTCCCTGTACTCCTCCTTCTGCCCCGACGAGGAGGAGGTCGAGGCCCGCTGCCTGATCACCGTGACCCTGCGCATCGGCAGCCACCTGCACGCCGCCGACGACGGCCGGTACGCCCGCGCGGACGTGATGGCGCGGATCCGGCGGCGGCTGCTGGAATAGCCCGCCGCCGGTCGGCACACGTGGTGACGGGAGCGGGACGCCGGCCCGGCCGACCTCCCGCTCCCGTCCTGCGTCGCGGCCCGCTCAGCCGAGCAGGAGGAACTTGGTGGACGGGACGCCCTGGTAGAGGCTGCAGTCGGTGTTCTGGGTGGTCATGCTGTACGTGAAGCCCTTGGGGACGTCGCAGGCCCAGAGGCCGTTGACCGGCGTGCGGAGGTGGAAGGCGTTGGACTGCACGCCCTGCTGGAGGCTGCAGGCGAGGCCCCAGGTGAGCCGGTCGTAGGTGAAGGCCGGGGTGCCGACGCAGGCGGTGAGGCCGTCGACCGGGGTGCGCAGGTGGTACTGGTTGGACTGGACGCCGGTCTGCTGGCTGCAGGCGAGCCCCCAGGTGATCTGGTCATAGACGAAGCCGGGCGCGCTGACGCAGGCCGTCAGGCCGTCGACGGGGGTGCGCAGGTGGAACTGCGGCGAGTTCCAACTCCCGCCGCCACTACAGGTGCGGTTCATCGACACCTGGTCGTAGACGTACCCGGACGGGACGGTGCAGGCCCAGGCGCCGTCCAGGCCGGTGGTGGTGGCGCTCGCGGGGGTCGCGCCGGCCGCGCCGGAGAGCAGCAGGGCGAGGGCGGCCAGGGCGGCGAGCAGGAGGCGTACGGGGCGGGTGCGTGCGACGGTCGACATGGCTCTCCCAGGGTGGTGGCCGGAAGGGGCGTGACGCGGGAACGCGGGACGCGGAGTGCCGGGCGGGCAAGGGGAGTTGCGGCCCGCCGACGGTTCTCGCACGGTGGAGTCGTGGCGGCATCGTGCCCGCGTCGTGGCCCCGTCGTGCCCGCGTCGTGCCCGCGTCGTGACCCGGTCGGGGCGATCCGACCCGTGGTCAGGGGTCGTCCGCCCGCTCGATCGGACGCGTCGACGGGATCGCCGGATGTCCGGATGTGCAGCGCGGTAGCGTTGAGTGGACGTGGCATGTACGCTGCGTATCGCTGGTTGAACACCATGCGGGCCTGGTTGCCACTCCGTGGGGGGAGTCGCATCCAGGCCCGGGCGCCGGCCAAGGGCCCGGCCGTGCTCGTGGGGGAGCGTCGGCTGGGCCCGTCGGTGGGCTGACCTCGTTATGCCCGGCCGGACGGTGTTTCAGTCATGACAATCCGTCAGAATCTCTGCGCGGGGGTTCGGCTGCCCGCATCGCGGACGACGGTGCGGGCCCCGCCGGCCGCTGCCGGCGGGGCCCGCACGGGCCGGCTCAGCCGAGGCCGAACCAGCCGAGGACGGTCTGGACGAGCAGGATCGTCGACATGGCGGCCACGCCGACGACCACGGCGGTGGCCGCGATGCGGTAGCGCGGGCCGTTGGCGGCCTCGCCCAGGACGGCCCGGCGGTTGGTCAGCACGAGCAGGTAGACCAGGACGATCGGGCTGATCAGGCCCTGCAGGACCTGGGTGCCGATCAGCAGCTGGATGACGTCGACCGGGGTCAGCGCGACCACCGCGCCGAGGGCGATCTGGGCGGTGAACACCCCGAGGAACAGCGGCGCGTCGCGGAAACTGCGGGAGACGGAGCGCTCGACACCGGCCGCCTCGCCGACGGCGTAGCTCGCCGACAGCGGCACCACGGCGCCGGCCAGTGCGGAGGCGCCGATCAGACCGAAGGCGAACAGCAGCTCGGCGCCGTGCCCGGCCACCGGCTTCAGCGCCTCGGCGGCCTGCGCGGCGGACTCCAGGGGGCCGCTGCCGCCGATCGCCGAGGCGGTGGCGATGATGATGGTCAGGCTGATCACGCAGGCGAACACGGCGCCGAGCACGGCGTCGGCCCGGATCAGCTTGTAGTCGGCGGGCTTGGCGCCCCGGTCGACGACTCCCGCGGCGGCGTAGAACTGCATGTAGGGGCTGACGGTGGTGCCGATCAGTGCGACGGCGAGCAGGATGAAGTCCTTGCCGGGCTCCAGGTGCGGGACGACCAGGTGCTCGCCCACCCGGCCCCAGTCGGGGCTGCCGAGCACCATGGCGACGGGGTAGGCGAAGAACGCCAGCGACATGATCAGGAAGATGCGCTCGGCCCACTTGTAGGAGCCGAACAGCACCAGCGACCAGAGCAGCACGGCGGCCGGCGGGACGACCGCCCACTTGGGCACGCCGAGCAGCTCGAACGCCGCGCCGATCCCGGCGAACTCGCTGACCACCAGGCCGGTGTTGGCCAGTAGCAGGCAGAACACCGCGAGGGCGGTCAGGCGCAGGCTGAACTGCTCGCGGATCAGCGCGCCCAGCCCCTTGCCGGTGTGGGCGCCGAGGCGGACCGCCATCTCCTGCACCATGACCAGGGCGACGGTGACCAGCACCATGAAGAACAGCGTGCCGTACGTGAACTGGGACCCGGCGCTGGCGTAGGTCGCGATGCCGGCGGCGTCGTTGCCGGCGTTGGCGGCGACCAGGCCGGGGCCGGCGATCATCGCGACGGCGGCCAGCCGGCGGATGCCCCGGCGGCGGGTCGGGGCGGACGGCGCCGAGGCCGCGTGCGCGACGTCCGGGCTGGTGTCGGGGCCCGGCCGGGTGTCGGGGTCGCGGGTGTCGAGGCCGCGGGTGTCGAGGTCGCGGGTCACTTGAGGAGCCTCCGGAAGTGCAGGCGCCCGCGCTCGGGCAGCAGCGTGTCGAGGATGTCGTCGGCCAGGACGCGGCCGAGCGGGCGGCCGGTGTCGTCGACCACGAGCAGCGAGGTGGCCCGGGCCGCGATCAGGCGATCGGCGGCCTCGGCGAGCCGGGTGTCGGGCGGGACGGTCACCGGCGGCCCGAACTGGGCCAGCCAGGCCACCAGATCGGCGACCACCGTGGTGTCCTCGGCCACGGCCAGGTCGAACAGGGGGAGGTCGCCGAGCAGTCGGCCGTCGTCGTCCAGTACGGCCACCGCGTCGATGTCGGTGCGATGGTCGGCCTGCGCGGCGAGCTCCGCCCGGACCCGGGCGACGGTGTGCGCGGGGCGGGCGGTGACCAGCAGGGTGGTCATCGCGCCGCCCGCGGTGCCCTCGCGGTGGGTGAGCAGGGCGCGCAGCTCGGCCGCCCCGGGCGCGGTCATCCGGGCGAGCAGGGTCTCGCGCTCGCCGGGGTCGAGGTCGCGCAGGGCGTCGGCGGCCTCGTCGGGCTCCATCTCGTCGACCAGCCGGGCGGCGTGCTCGGGCGGGGCCTCGCGGAGCAGGTTCTCCAGCTCGGCGGGCTCCATCTCCTCCAGTGCGTCCGCGGCCTGCTCGGGCTCCAACCAGCCCAGCAGCTGCTGGCGTTCGTGGCGACCGAGGTCCTCCAGGATGTCGGCGAGGTCGGCCGGGCGCAGCCGGTGCAGCGCGGAGCGGGAGGCGCGCAGCCGCACCTCGGCGGGCCCGTGGGTGGCCTGTTCGCCGAACGGTGCGACGGACTGCCAGTCCAGGACGCGCTCCGGGGTCGGGCGGATCTGCCAGCGGCGCGGGCCGAGGCGGCGCAGCAGGGTGGGCAGGGAGACGTCGACGCCGACCAGGACGGTGCGGGCGGCCAGCGGGGCCAGGTAGAGGTCGGCGGCGCGGGTGACCTGCACGCCGTCGACGTCGACGAGTTGATGGTCCAGCACGTCGCGGGCGAGCAGCACCTCACCGGGCCTGCGGTTGAACTCCCGGAGGTCCACGCGGGCGGTGCGCAGCCGTACCCGGCCGGTCAGGATCCGGTCGACGGCGTCGGCGGCGATGAAGGCGCGGCGGCGGCCTATCCGGATGATCAGACCGGTGACGGGCGGGTACGGCTCCGGCCCGTAGAGCCGGGCGACCACGTCGACGACGCGGCCCATCTCCTCGCCGGCCTGGTTGGCGACCGGGCCGCCGATCAGCCCGGCGAGCGAGACCAGCGAGGAACGCACGGCCCGGGAGACCGTGGTGCGGTGCTCGGCGTCGACGGTGCGATCGCGCAGCCGGGCCGTGGCGGACGTGAACAGGGTGGTGGCAGCCATGAGGAAGACCCCCTCGCCCCGGACGGTTCGGGGCATGCGGGCCGCCCGACGGCGCGCCACGGCGTGCCCCGACCGCGCGGGCCGTTCCGGGCGCACGCCGAGGCGTCCCGCGCGGGGCGGGACGGGACGGCGGGGCCGGACCGGGTCGGTCAGGGCAGGAGGGGGCGCCTCGGACGGCGGAAGGACGGCGAGGACGACACGGGAATGGGCCGACTATGGCCAGGACTTCCGTCCATCACGCCTCCCTCCCGGTCTCGGCCGCGCATCGGGGTCGCGGCGGCACGGCAGGGGGAGACCGGCGTCACCGCCGGGTGCACCCCCACTCGTCAGAGCTTTGGCACTCCACGGCGTGTCCCTGGTCGCTGGTCGTGAGCGACGGGAAGCCACTTGGGGTCACCCCTTGGGCCGGGGAGACCTGTCCTGATCCGGAGCGTCTCTCGACGGGTGGGATCAGTGGCCTGTGTCCGTGAAGACGCCTCACCGAACGAGGTGTCTGTTGAATCGGCCCCAGGATAGGCCCCCGCCGCCGGTCCGGCGAAATCCTTGACCGGACCTTGACCCCGCGGTGACCTGCGGGGGAGCCGCCGGGCGCAGCTCGGGGCCCGGCCCCGGACGGCGCCGTGCGCGGGCGCGCCGAACGGTGACGGAGTCTCACCATCCGGACGTGTGGCGGGACTTCCACGCCCGCCCGGGCGGTTCGCTCCGGCGGTTCGGACGGCACGGAGCCCCGGAGGGCGCGCGGTCGGCGCGTACTCCGGGGCTCGGTCGGGTCCGTCGGTCACGAACGCCGTCGGTGAACGGCGAATGGCGGACGGCGGACTGCGGCTGGTGCCGAGGGGCCGTCAGGCCGTCCGGTGGACGTGGAACCCGCGCCCGCTCTTGCGGCCGAGAAGTCCGGCCTCCACCATGCGGGAGAGCAGCGGAGGCGGGGCGTACAGCGGCTCCTTGTACTCCTCGTACAGCGACCGGGCGATCGCCTCGACGGTGTCCAGGCCGATGAGGTCGGCGAGGGCGAGCGGGCCCATCGGGTGGGCGCAGCCGTGGACCATGCCGGCGTCGATGTCCTCGGGGGTGGCGTGGCCGGCCTCGGCCATCCGGATCGCCGAGAGCAGGTAGGGCACGAGCAGGGCGTTGACGACGAAGCCGGCCCGGTCGCGGGAGCGGATGACGTGCTTGCCGAGGGTGTCCCGGGCGAAGCCCTCGACCCGGGCGGCCACGGCGGGGGCGGTGTGCAGCGAGGAGACCAGCTCCACCAGCGGCATGACCGGTGCGGGGTTGAAGAAGTGCAGGCCCAGGACGTGGGAGGCCCGGCCGGTGGCGATGCCGAGGCGGGTGAGGGGGATGGCGGAGGTGTTGGTGGCGAGGACGGCGTCCTCGGCGACGAGCACCTTGTCCAGGGTGGTGAGCACCTCGGTCTTGACCCGCTTGTCCTCGACGACGGCCTCGACGACGAGTTGGCGGTCGGCCAGCGCTTCCGGGTCGTCGGCGAACAGCAGGTGGGCCCAGGCGTCGGTGCGCTGCTGCTCGCTGATCCGGCCGCGGTCGACGGCGCGGTGCAGGGAGCGGTCGATCCGGGCCCGGGCGGCGCGCAGGGCCTCCCGGCCGTTCTCGCAGACGACGGTGTCGAGCCCGGCGCGGGCGAAGACCTCGGCGATGCCGGAGCCCATCTGTCCGGCGCCGACGACGGCCACGCGGCGGATGTCGTTCATGAGGATGCCCTTCAGCTGACCGGTGCGGTGGTGCGGACGAGGTGGCGGGCGTAGGCGTCGGTGGTGAGGAAGGCGGGCAGCTCCGCGCCGAGGGCGGTGTCCGTCAGGATGCGCACCGCGTCGTCCACCGGTGCCGGGTCGGCGCCCTCGGCGAGCAGGGCGGCCCGCTCACGGTCGATCAGCCGCCGTACGAGGTCCGGCGTGGCGAGCGAGCCGCCGGTCAGCCGGGTGCAGTGGTGCTGCCACTGCCAGATCTGGCAGCGGGCGATCTCGGCGGTGGCGACGTCCTCCATCAGCCCGAAGACGGCGACCGCGCCGGAGCCGTTCAGCCAGGCGACCAGGTAGCGCAGGGCGACGGCGACGTTGGCGCGCAGGCCCTGCTCGGTGGGCAGGCCGGCCGAGAGCCGCTGGACGCCCAGCAGGTCGGCGGCGGTGACCTCGACGTCCTCGCGGGTGCGGTCGAGCTGGTGCGGGTGGTCGCCGAGGACGGCGTCGAAGGCGGTGCGGCAGGTGGCGACCAGGCCGGGGTGGGCGACCCAGGAGCCGTCGAAGCCGTCGCCGGCCTCGCGTTCCTTGTCGGCCCGGACCCTGGTCAGGGCGGCCTCGTTGGCGGCGGGGTCGCGCTGGGGGATGGCGGCGGCCATGCCGCCGATGGCGTGGGCGCCGCGCCGGTGGCAGGTGCGCACCAGCAGGTCGGTGTAGGCGCGCATGAAGGGCTGGGTCATGGTGAGGGTGGCGCGGTCGGGCAGGACGTAGCGCGGGCCGTGGTGGGCGAAGTTCTTGATCAGGCTGAACAGGTAGTCCCAGCGGCCGGCGTTGAGTCCGGCGGCGTGGTCGCGCAGCTCGTGGAGGATCTCGTCCATCTCGAAGGCGGCGGTGACGGTCTCGATCAGGACGGTGGCCCGGATCGTGCCGTACGGGATGCCCAACTCGGCCTGTGCGTAGGTGAACACGTCGTTCCAGAGCCTGGCTTCGAGGTGGTTCTCCAGCTTGGGGAGGTAGAAGTACGGGCCGGATCCGGCCGCGATCTGCGGCCGGCCGCAGTGGAAGAGGTACAGGCCGAAGTCGACCAGCGCGCCGATCGCGGGGCGTCCGTCGATCAGCAGGTGCTGCTCGTCCAGGTGCCACCCGCGGGGGCGGACCACGATGGTGGCGGGGTCGTTCCCGATGTAGTAGCGCTTGCCCTCCGGGGTGGTGTCGTCGATCCGGCGGTCGATCGCGTCCATCAGGTTGAGCTGGCCGGTCACGAGGTTGTGCCAGGTGGGAGAGGTGGCGTCCTCGAAGTCGGCGAGCCACACCCTGGCACCGGAGTTGAGGGCGTTGACGGCCATCCGGCGTTCGGGCGGGCCGGTGATCTCCACCCGGCGGTCGGCGAGGCCGGGCCCGGCACCGGCCACCCGCCAGCCGAGGTCCTCCCGGACGGCGCGGGTCTCCGGGAGGAAGTCCAGGGCGCCGCCGGCCGCCGGCGCGGCGGCGCGGCGTGCGCGTTCGGCGAGGAGCTCGGTGCGACGGGCGGCGAACCCGTCGTGCAGACGGGCGAGGAAGGCGAGCGCCTCGGGCGTCAGGACCTCCTCGAAGCGGTCCTCGGGCTCGCCGAGGATCTCGATACGGCTGGGCTGGCTCATCCGGTTCTCCAGGAAGATGGGCCCGGGGCCTCGTCCCTCGACGAGGCCCCGGGCGGAGTGGGCGGCGGCTCGTCCCCGACGAGCCCGCCGGGGTGGCTCAGTGGAACTGCTCGGCCTCCGTGGAGCCGGTCAGCGCGAGGGTCTCGGCGTTCGGGTTGAGCGCGGCGGAGACCAGGTCGAAGTAGCCGGTGCCGACCTCGCGCTGGTGCTTCACCGCGGTGTACCCGTCCGGCACGGCGGCGAACTCGGCCTCCTGCAGGTCGACGTAGGCCGTCATGCCGTGCTCGGCGTAGCCGCGGGCCAGCTGGAACATCGAGTGGTTGAGCGCGTGGAAGCCGGCCAGGGTGATGAACTGGAAGCGGTAGCCCATCGCGCCCAGCTCCCGCTGGAACTTGGCGATCCGGTCGTCGTCCAGCGCGGCCTTCCAGTTGAAGGACGGCGAGCAGTTGTAGGCCAGCATCTTGTCCGGGTACTCGGCCTTGATCGCCTCGGCGAACTCGCGGGCCTGGGCGAGGTCCGGGGTGCCGGTCTCCACCCAGATCAGGTCCGCGTACGGGGCGAAGGCGAGGCCGCGGGAGATCACCGGTGCCATGCCCGGCTCGACCCGGTAGAAGCCCTCGGCGGTGCGCTCGCCGGTGCAGAACCGGGCGTCGCGCTCGTCGACGTCGCTGGTCAGCAGGTTGGCGGCGAGCGCGTCGGTGCGGGCGACGACCAGGGTCGGCACGTCGGCGATGTCGGCCGCGAGGCGGGCCGAGTTGAGCGTGCGGACGTGCTGGGCGGTGGGGACGAGCACCTTGCCGCCGAGGTGGCCGCACTTCTTCTCCGAGGCGAGCTGGTCCTCGTAGTGGATGCCCGCGGCGCCGGCGGCGATCATGCCCTTGGTGAGCTCGAAGGCGTTCAGCGGGCCGCCGAAGCCGGCCTCCGCGTCGGCGACGATCGGCACCAGCCAGTCCGGGCCGTCGTTGCCCTCGGCGGCGTCGATCCCGTCGGCGCGCAGCAGCGCGTTGTTGATCCTGCGCACCACCTGGGGCACGGAGTTGGCGGGGTAGAGGCTCTGGTCGGGGTAGGTCTGCCCGGCCTGGTTGGCGTCGGCGGCGACCTGCCAGCCGGACAGGTAGACCGCCTGCAGTCCGGCCTTCACCATCTGGACGGCCTGGCCGCCGGTCAGCGCGCCGAGGGCGTGGACGTAGTCCTGCTCGTGCAACTGCCGCCACAGGCGCTCGGCGCCGCGCCGGGCCAGGGTGTGCTCCTCGCGCACCGTGCCGGACAGACGGACCACGTCGGCCGCCGTGTACGTGCGCTCGATGCCCGCCCACCGCGGGTCGGACGCCCACCGGGCGGCCAGCTCCGCCGCCTGCTGCTCCTGCTGCCGCCGAACCGACTGAGTCATGGGTCTGCTCCCCGAGGGTGCTCGTTGCGAAGGATGTGACACACCTCACCGCGAGGGCGAGTGGGCGGCCGGGTGGTGCCGGGCGGCGGTGGAACACCGCGAGACGTGGACGCCCGGACAGCGCGCCCGGCCGCGACCGACCCGGTGTACCGCTGCTGTCCTGCGCACCTCCCGGCCGCACCACCGACTCTGGCAGCTCACGGAACCGCCGTCACCGGTGGACCGTTGCCAACTTCTGCGAACGATCGGCAGCAAATCTGCGAAGGTTGCGACGATCCGGCCCCGGCCCCGGCGGATAGGCTGCCCCCGCCGCATCCGCCCAGGGCGCGCAGTGGAGGGAGCGACATGGGGAAGGCCTTCGCCGGCGCCAGGCTGCGCCGGCTGCGCGAGGAGCGGGGCCTCAGCCAGGCCGCCCTCGCCCGGCTGCTCGACCTCTCGCCCAGCTACCTCAACCAGCTGGAGCACGACGCCCGCCCGCTCACCGTCCCGGTCCTGCTGCGCCTCACCGAGGCCTTCGGGGTCGAGGTCGGGTACTTCGCCCCGCCGGACAGCGCCCGGCTCACCGCCGAACTGCGCGACGCGCTCGGCGAGGAGCTCGCCGCAGGCCGGGTCACCCCCGGGGAGCTCGACGAACTCGCGGCCCGACTGCCCACCGTGGCCCGGCTGCTGATGGACCTCGGCCGCAGCCGCCGCGCGGTCGCCGAGGAACTCGCGGTCCTCGCCGGGGAACGCGGCCCGGCGGCCGACGCCCTCACCCCGCACGAGCAGGTCCGCGAGTTCTTCTACCGCCGCCGGAACTACGTCGACGAACTCGACACCGCAGCCGAGGACTTGGCGAGAAGCATCGACCTCCGGCGGGGCGAGGTGAGAGCGGCGCTGGCCGACCGGCTGGCCGGCGCGCACGGAGTCCGGATCGCCGCCGGGGGCGAGCACCTGCACCGGTACGACCCGCGCACCAGGGTGCTGAGCCTGTCGGACCGGCTGCGCCCGGGGCAGCAGGCCTTCCGGATGGCCACCCAGCTCGGCTACCTGGAACACGACCCGCTGCTGTCCGAACTCGCGGCCGAGGACAGCCCGGAGGGCTCCACCGCGTGGTCGCTCACCCGGATCGGCCTGGCGAACCACTTCGCCGCCGCCCTCGTCCTGCCCTACACGGCCTTCCACGCGGAGGCCGAGTCCGCGCGCTACGACATCGAATACCTGGCCGACCACTTCGGCGTCGGCTACGAGACGGTCTGCCACCGGCTCAGCACCCTGCAGCGGCCCCGGCTGCGCGGGGTGCCGTTCTCCTTCGTCCGGGTCGACCGGGCGGGCAACGTCTCCAAGCGCCAGTCCGCCACCGACTTCCACTTCTCCCGCACCGGCGGCACCTGCCCGCTGTGGAACGTCTACGAGGCCTTCGCCGCGCCCGGCCGGGTCCACGTCCAGGTCGCCGCCATGCCCGACGGCCGCCGCTACCTCTGGACCGCGCGCGCCGTCACCCGCTCACCCGGCGGCTGGGGCCGCCCCGGCAAGACCTTCGCCATCGGCCTCGGCTGCGAGATCCGGCACGCCGGACGGCTCGTCTACTCGGCGGGCCTGGACCTGGGCGACGAGCGGGCGGCCACCCCGATCGGCCTCGGCTGCAAGGTGTGCGACCGCCCCGCCTGCCCGCAGCGGGCCGCGCCCGCGATCGGCCGGCCGCTGGCGGTCGACGAGCACAGCAGCAGCTTCGTCCCGTACCCCGCGCTGCCCGAACCCCGGGACTGACGGCCTGGCCGGTCGTCACCATGCGACGGTTGCCTCCCGGTTCCGTCACCGTCCTGTCACACCCGGGCGCCAGGGGAACCGGAACCGGGACGGCGGTGTGTACGGGGCAGGTGCCCGCACCGGGCCGGCACCGCTCCATCTCCATCCCTCGGGGGAACCATGCAGGACACGCAGTACGGGAAGCAGACCCGAAGAGCCGCGGTCGCCGTCGTCTCGGCCGCCACCGCAGCTCTGCTGATCACGGCTTGCGGGCCGGGGGGCGACGGGCCCGGGCCGGCTGCGGCGCCGACCGCGGCGCCGACGGCGGCGGCCACCGCCTCGACCGTGCCGAGTGCCACGCACCCGGCCCCCACCAAGGGCACCACGGCGTCCGGGGCACCGGCCACCGGAACCACGCCGACCGCCGGATCGCCGTCCGCGGGCGCGGCTCCGGCCTGCGCGGCCGGTGACCTGAAGGTCGACGCCCACCAGGCGCAGCAGCGGCCCCCGGGCACCGGGGTGGGAGCGGCGATCGTCGCGTTCACCAACACCTCGGCGCACCCGTGCACGCTGCAGGGCTTCCCGACCGTGGCCGGGGCGGCCAACGGCTCCCCGGACCGCAACGCCCCGCTCGCCGTGACCCACACCGGTTCCGCCACCCCGGTCCGGGTGGCCCCGGGCGGGAAGGCCTGGGTGAAGCTCACCTTCGTCCAGGTGCAGGGCGAGGGCGACGGCAGCTGCGCCTCCGGGGCCACGCCGGTCGCCTACCCCACCCTCGTGCTGGGCCTGCCGGGCGCGGGAGCGCACCAGGTGGCCCTGGACGACGGGCTCTTCGCCGAGTGCGACAACAAGGTGACCACCACCGCGCTGCTGGCCACCAGTCCGTCCTGACGGGGCGTCCGCCGCGGCGGCCCCGGCGGGCCGCCGCCCCGGCCGCAGCCGTGGAAGAAGCATGAGCCGCCCGGGCGTACGCCCCGGCGGCTCACGGCTCCAGCGGCCCGACACCGGCATCAGGCGGTGGGGTCAGGCCGTCGGGCGGGCCTCGGGGAGCGACGGGATGTCGGCGACGCTGTCCAGCACGTAGGTGTGCGGGTGCCCCTCGAAGTCGTCGCGGGTGAGCTCCCCGGTCAGCACGCCGATGACCACGCCGGCCCCGGCATTGGCGCCGGCCTCGACGTCGACGACGGTGTCGCCGGCGGCCAGCACCCGGCGGGTGTCGATCACCCCGGTCTTCTCCATCGCCCGGTGGATCATGTGCGGGGCCGGACGCCCGCGCGGGACCTCGTCCGAGGTGACCACGGCGTCGAGGTTGCCGCCCTCGCCGGTGGACCAGCCCAGCGACTCCAGCAGCGGGTACGCGACGTCGTCGCTGAAGCCGGTGGTCAGGGCGACCTTGATGCCGCGTCGGCGCAGCTCGGCCAGGGCGTCCTCGACAC
Source organism: Kitasatospora sp. NPDC097691 (assembly GCF_040302665.1). Lineage (NCBI taxonomy): Bacteria > Bacillati > Actinomycetota > Actinomycetes > Kitasatosporales > Streptomycetaceae > Kitasatospora > Kitasatospora sp. NPDC097691. The sequence goes on from NZ_JBEORY010000002.1 coordinate 274,114, forward strand.
CGGGGACGGCCTGCGGGGGAGTGGCCCGGTAGGCCTCGCGCAGGAACTCGGTGAAGGCGGCGTAGCCGTCCTCGACGAGCTCGGGGGTGGGGGTGCCTCCGCCTATGCGGACCAGGGCGGCGATGGCCTCGCGCTTGTCGGTGCCCATCCAGGTCTGGAGGTCGGCCTCGGTGACGGCCACTCCGGTGCGCTCGACGGCGGTGCGCAGCGCCCGGTAGACGGCACCCGCCTCGTCGATGGTGGTTCCGGCCATGTCCAGGGCGGCGAGCTCGATCACGGTGTCAGTCCTCTTCGGTGCGGTAGCGGCCGATGACGGTACGGCCTTCGATGGTGTTCTCGATGGTGAAGGTGGCCATGGCGGGCAGGTAGCGGTCGTCCGCGTCCTCCAGCGGCACGCCCAGGCTCGACGTGGTGAGCCGCCGGACGCGCAGCAGCGGGGCGCCGACGGCGACCCGGAGGAGTTCGGCGTCGGGCGGCTCGGCGGCGACGGCGTCGATGGTGTGCCGCGCGCGGTGCAGATCGACCTCGCGGCGCAGCAGTTCCTCGTAGACGGATCCGCGGTCCGGGTCGAAGTCGAACAGGATGCGGCCGACCTCGTGGACGAAGGTGGAGCGTTCCAGCATGGCCGGGACGTCGTCCAGCAGTCGCAGCCGGACGAGTTCGACGACGGGTGCGCCCTCGGCGAGGCCGAGCCGGGCCGCGGCCTCCGGGGACGCCCGGCGGCGGGCCACCTCGATGGTGCGCTGCCCGGGCTCGCGGCCGATGGTGCGGGCCCACTGGGTGAAGGACAGGAACGTGCCGAACGGCTGGGAGGGCGCCGTGCGGCGGGCGACGGGCGGCTTCCCGCGGCCGCCGACCAGGCTGCCCTCGTGGCGCAGCATGGCCAGGGCCTGGCGGACCGGGCCGCGGGAGGTACCGAACTCGGCGCAGAGCTGCGACTCGCTGGGCACCGGCAGGCCCTCGGGCCACTCGCCGGACTCGATGCGGCGCTGGAACTCGGCGCCGAGCCGTTGGTGGAGCGGAAGCTCGTCACTTGTCTTCACAAGTCGACTATGACACCCGAGGGCGGAACTTCTCAAGGCGGGCCCACCTGGTCGTTTCTGCTGTCAGCCAGTCTTCACCGGTGGCCGTCGCGTGGGTGAACAGACGGTAACTTGTACATACATGTCTTGACGGCGATGCCGACGAACCCGGAACCTGGAGCCATGAGCAGCAGCACCACACCCACGACCGCCCCCGCCTCCTCCCGTACGCGCACACCGGGCACTCCCGGCCGCAGCGACGTGGTGATCGTCGGCGCCGGCATCATAGGCCTCGCCCACGCCTTCGAGGCACTGGGCAACGGGCTGTCCGTCACCGTCGTCGACCGCGACCGGCAGCCCGTCGGCGCCTCGGTCCGCAACTTCGGCCACTGCTGCATCAGCGCCCAGGACGGCGACCTGCTCGCCCTCGCCCAGCGCTCCCGGCCCGGCTGGCTGCGCGCCGCCGAAACCGCCGGCATCTGGGCCGAGGAGGCCGGCACCCTGGTGGTGGCCCGCTCCGCGACCGAGGCGGCCGTCCTGGAGGAACTGCACGACGAGCGCGGCGGCGACGCCGTCGAGCTGCGCACCGCCGCGCAGACCGCCGAGCTGCTCGGTCGCGCGGACGGTGCCGCCGACGACCTGGTGGGCGGCGCGTTCCTGCCCGCCGACCTGCGCGTCAACCCGCGCGAGGCGGCGCCCGGCCTGGCCCGCTGGGTGGCCGAGCAGCCGCGGGGCCGGGTCCTGTGGGGCACCGCCGTCACCGGCGTCGAGCCCGGGACGGTCCACACCACGCGCGGGCCGGTCCACGGTGACCGGATCCTGATCTGCGTCGGCCACGACCTCGACTACCTGTTCCCCGACATCGCCGAGGACCACGAGATCCAGCGCTGCCGCCTCACCATGGCCCGGGCCGCCGCCCCGGTCGGGTTCCGCACCTCCTCCGCGGTGCTGACGGCCACGTCCATGCTCCGCTACGACGCCTTCACCAGCCGCCCCTCGGCGGCCCGGCTGCGGGAGGAGGTCCTCGGCCACAGCCGCGAACTGCTGGACATCGGCGCCAACGTGATGTTCACCCGGCTCCCGGACGGCACGGTGCTGGTCGGCGACTCGCACCACTACGACGCCACCACCACGCCGTTCGTCGACGAGCGCACCCACGAGCTGCTGACCGACGCGGTCGCCCGGGTCCTGGGCGTGGAGCGCCTGCGGGTCCTCGAACGCTGGCAGGGCATCTACGCCAGCAGCCCCCGCGGGCCCCTGCTGGTGCGCGACCTGGCACCGGGGGTGCGCGCCATCTCCGTCACCTCCGGCATCGGCATGACGCTGTCCTTCGGCCTCGCGGCCGCCACCTTCGACGGCACCCTCGCCCCGACCGCCTGATCACCGGCCGATCGCGCGGGCCGATCGCAGGGCCCGATCGCGCGGGCTGATCTCAGCGGCCGGTCGATCCGCCCGGTGGCACCCGCCACCGGGCGGATCCGTTCCGCGGCGCCTCCGCTGACAGTGCCGCATGACACAGTTCGGCGCATGAACCTCACCACCACACCGCACAGTTGGGACCAGGCCGTCGCCCTCTTCGAGCGCCGCGGCCTGCCCCGTTCCTCCTACGGGAACCTCTACGAGGAGCAGTACGACGTCCATGCCGGCGCGCTCGCGATCGAGGGCCACCTCGACCTCGACGCCGCCGAGCCGGACGGCACCGGCTACATCGTCGACGGCGACCTCGACGTCACCGGCGCCGTCCTCAACACCGACGACGGCTGCCCCGCCCTGGTCGTCCTCGGCGACCTCAGGGCGGCCGCCGTCTACCTGGAGGGCGACGCCAAACTCCTCGTCCGCGGCGACGTCCACGTCGAGGCCTTCGTCGGCAACATGACCGACAAGCTGGTGATGCTCCACGGCGACCTGCACGCCCGGGTCACGGTGCTGTCCGCCGAGTTCGCCCCCGACCTCGTCGCAGGCACCCTGCACGGCCCCGTCCTCGCCCCCGCCTACCTCGCCCCCGCCGCCGCGGAAACGGCCCGCCCCGCCGAGACGGTGCTCGTGCCCGACGTCCTGGCCGGCGCCGACGACGACCCCGACGACCTGCGCGGCTTCGACGCGCCCGGCGTCCACGGCGGCCGGCTGCTGAACCGCATCGAGGCCGGCCTGCCCGTCACCCTGGCCGGCGCCGGTGCCGGTGCAGGTGCCGGTGCAGGTTCGGGTGCCGCCCCGACGGCCGAACGGCCCGTGGCGGGCTGACTTCCCGGCGCGGCCCCGGGGTCGGGCTCCTGACCGGCTGACCGGCCGACGCGCCGACGGGCTGACGGCGCGACGGTTCCGGTGCCCCGGGGCACGGCTGGCCAGGACGGCGGGAAATCGCCGTTCCGACGCGGTCACGGTGGGTAAGGGGGCCGGCATGGGCGTTCATCTCATCACCGGTGCGGGCTCGGGAATCGGCGCCGCGGTCGCCGGGGTGCTGGCGGAGCGGGGCGAGGACCTCTGGCTGCTGGCCAGGGACGAGGCCCGGGCGGAGGAACTGCGGTCGCGTTTCCCGGGGAGCCGCACCCTGGCGGCGGACCTCGCGGAGCCGACGGCCCTGGCGGCCGTGCTCGGGAAGCAGGAGCTGCCGGAGCGGCTGGACTCGCTGATGCACGTCGCCGGCACGCTGGAGCCCGGCACGGTGGCGGACCTCGACCCGGCGGTGTGGCAGGGGATGCTGGCGGTCAACTGCGTGGCCCCGGCCGCCTTGACGCGCGTGGTGCTGCCCGCGCTGCGGGCGGCCGCGGGCCGGGTGGTGTTCGTCAACTCCGGGGCGGGGCTGCACGCGCCGCCCGGCCTGGGGGGCTACGCGGCCTCGAAGTTCGCGTTGCGGGCGCTGGCCGAGTCGCTGCGGGCGGAGGAGTACCGCAACGGCGTGCGGGTCACGACGGTCTTCCCGGGCGAGGTCGACACCCCCATGCAGGCCAGGCTGCACGGCGCGCTCGGTCTGCCGTACGACCCGGGCATCTGCCTCGCCGCGGAGTCCGTGGCCGCGGCCGTGGTGGGCGTGCTGGACTTCCCCGCGGACGGCACGCTGAGCGAGCTGACGATCCGGCCGGGCTGCTGAACGACGGGCGCGGGCACCGGGCGGGGTCGGCGGGCCGCCGGCGACCGCGCTCGGCCCGTCAGCTCCCGCCGGAGGGCGGCGCCGTGACGCCGTCCGGCTCCGGGGCGCCGGTCAGCCGACGGTAGGCGGGCACCTCGGCCAGCAGGCTGCGGTGCGTGCCCAGCCGGGCCTGCGACCCGTCCAGGAACAGGACCCGGTCCGCGCGAGCGGCCGGGCCGAGACGGTGCGTGATGGTGACGACCGTGCCGGGCCGGGTGCGGAAGGCCTGGTCGACCCGCCGTTCCGCGGCCGCGTCGAGGTGGCGGGTCGCCTCGTCGAGGATGACGAGGCGCGCCTCGCAGAGGTGGGCGCGGGCCAGCGCGATCAGCTGGCGTTCGCCGGGTGACAGGGCGCTCGGGGCGAGCTGCCCGTCCGGTCCGCCCAGCCGCTCCACCAGGGACCGCGCGCCGACGGCGTCGACCGACCTCAGCACGGCCGCCGTCGAGGCGTGCGGTGCCGGCCACCGGAGGTTCTCCGCGACCGTACCGGTGAAGACGTACGGATCCTGGGGGAGGAGGACCCGGGCCCGGGCGAGGTCCGGGCCCGTCAGCCGGGCGGGCGCGACCCCACCGAGCAGCACCCGGCCGCGGTCCGGGGCCACGACGCCGGCCAGGACGTCGGCGAGCGTGGACTTGCCGATGCCCGACGGGCCGACGACGGCGAGGTGCTCGCCGTCGCGCAGGGCGAGGTCGAGACGGTCGAGGACCGGGTCCGCGTCGGCGCCGTAGGCGAAGCAGACGCCGGAGAGTTCGACGGAACCGTCCGCGGGGAGGGGGCCGGTGCCGTCCGGGGAGCCGCCGGTGGGCACCGCCGCACCGCGCTCGGGCGTTCCGTCCGCGGCGGGCTCCGGACGGCTCGCCCCGGCGAGGCGGTCGGCGGCCACCGCCAGCCGGAGCCAGGAGGTGCCGGCGCCCTGCACCAGCAGCCGCAGGGCCGGTTCCAGCGTGCCCGTCAGGTACGCCAGCACGCCGACCACGGCGCCCGGGGTCAGCCCCCGTCCGACCAGGGTCGGCGCCGACAGGGCGACCAGCAGCAGCGGGAGGTGCGCGCCGAGGGACACGACCAGCCGGCGCGCGCCCGCGAGCCGGGCGAGGGCCAGGCCGGCCGCCTCGTTCGCCGCGACGGTGGCCAGCACCTCGCGCTCGGCCTCGTCCCGGGCGCCGCACGCGACCAGGTCGCGCAGTGCCCGCAGGACGTCGGCGCAGGACCGGGCCAGCTCCTCCTCGGCCGCGAAGGCCTCGCGCTGGCGCCGGGCGGTGACCGGGGCGAGGGCCGCGAACGCGATCAGCGACAGCAGGAGCGGGCCCGCGATCAGTGCGGCGGCGGCCGGGGCGAGGGCGGCGCTGCCGGCCACCACGGCGACCGCCGTCAGCGCGAAGTGGGACACCACCAGCAGTTGTCCCGCGACGGTGTCCCGGACCACCTCGACCTGGCGGGTGAGCCGGGCGACCGCGACCGCCCCCGAACCGTCCGGTCGGCCGGGTGTGGCGGCGGCGTCGTGCAGCATGCCGGACACCACCCCGCCCAACAGCCGGTCGCGCATCGGCTCCACCACCTCGGCAAGCCACGGGTACGCCTGTCGGGACGCCCACGCGCCGGCCAGCGAGACCACGGCGAACAGGGCGAGCCAGCCCGCCGCCTGGGCCGGCCGGCCGGCGATGAAGCCGCGGTCGACCGCCAGCGCCAGCGCCTTGCCCGACACCAGGGCCGGCGCAGCCGAGAGCAGTGACCGGGCGAGGAGCCGGAGCACCGCCGGCCGGCTCCGGGCCAGGGCCGAGCGCAGCAGGTGCAGGGCCGGTCGGTGCGGTCGATCCGGTCGGTGCGTGGCGGACGGGGACATCGAGGCACCTTTCTCGGGTGTGGGGTGACGCGCCGCGGGCGACGGCGGGCGACGGCGGGCGCGGGTGGGCCGGAAAGCCGGACGGCGTCAGTCCTGCGGCCCGCCGCCGAACAGGGCCCGGTAGCCGGGCACGGCGGAGAGCGCGTCGTGCGTGGCCAGCGCATGGACCCGGCCCGCGCGGAGCCAGGCCACCGTGTCGGCCTGCGCGGCCACCGCGGCCCGCCGGGTGACCACCAGCCGGGTGCGGTCGCCGGCCTCGTCCCGCAGGGCCCGCAGCACCCGGTTCTCGGTGGCCGCGTCCAGCGAGGAGGTCGCGTCGTCCAGCACGAGCACCCGGGCGTCGCGGGCCAACGCCCTTGCGATTCCGAGCCGTTGGCGTTCCCCGCCGGAGAACGGGGCCCGGCTCATCGGGGTGCGGTAGCCGTCCGGGAGACGACGGACGAACACGTCGGCCCCGGCTGCCCGGGCGGCCCGCCGGAGGCGTTCCGCCGGGCCGGGCACCAGGCCCAGGCCGATGGCGTCCGCGACCGTCCGGCCGGGCAGCACGGGATCGGCGAAGGCGCAGGCGACGGCCGTGCGCAGCTCGTCCGGGCGGACGGCGGGCAGCGGGACGCCGTCCAGCAGCACCGACCCCTCGTCCGGGTCGAGCAGGCCGGCGGCGACGGCGGCGAGCGCCGACGTGGCGGCGTCGTCGGCGCCGACCACGGCGATCCGACTCCCGGCCGGGACGGTCAGGTCGAGCCGGTCGAGGACGGGGCCGCCGGGCCCGTGGACGACCACCCCGCGCAGCTCCAGGCGCCCGCCACCGCACGTGGCCGGCGGAAGCGGACGGGTGCCCGGGGCGCGGACCGGGGCGTCCAGCACCTCGGTGAGCCGGGCGGTTCCGGCGCGGGCCCGGGAGACGTCGAGCAGGCTCTGGGCGGCGCCGAACCCGCCGAGCCCGATGCCGGTGTAGCCGAGCGCGGCCAGCAGCCCGCCGACGGACAGGGCGTGGGCGGCCACCGCCGCTCCGGCGGCCGCCAGGACGGCGAGTTGGGTCGCCGGGGCGAGCAGGGCGGAGCACCAGGCGATCCGGCGCTGGCTGTCCCAGAGCTCCCGCCCGTGCCGGGACAGCGCGGGGACGGGGCGCAGGACGCGCGCGATCTCACGGTCCACCGCGTGGGCGGCGGCGATGCTGCGGATGCCGGAGACGGCGTCGAGCAGCCGGACCGCGATGTCGGCCTGCGCCTGCTGGTAGCCCTCGCCGAGCCGGGTGGTCCGGCGCAGCTGACGGCGGATCGCCGCGTACCCGAGCGGGGCGGTGCCGAGGAAGGCGAGCGCGGCGGTCGGCGCGAGCACCGCCAGGGCGGCCAGGGCCACTGCTGCCATGGCGAGTTGCGCCACGGAGTAGACCACGGCCGGAGCGGCGAGGGCGGCTTGCGGGGCGCTCGCGGTCAGTCGCGCCGCGACGTCGCCGACCGGGAGCCGCTGCGCCCCGAGCGGGCTGCCGGCGAGCACCCGGCGCACCGTGTGCTCGCGCAGGCGCGCGGTGGCCTCGGCGGAGATCGCGGGGCCGGCGCACTGGCCGACGGCCTCGGAGCCCGCCAGCAGGGCGAGCGTCCCGGCCAGCGACAGGACGCCCCCGCCGCCCGCACCGGACAGCGCCGCGTCGACGGCGTGGGCGAGTACGGCGGGGAGGGCCAGCGTCGCGCCCGTGCTGGTGGCGACGGCGAGGGCCATGACGGCCGACCGGCGGTGCGTGAGGCCGAGTACCTGCCGCAGCCCCGTGGTCCGTTGTTTCCCGTCTCGGGGCGGACCGCCGTGCGGTACCGGGCCGGGTGGCGGCGGCTTCGGCTGCGGCGGCGGCACGGGCGCCGGGTGGGTGGGATCCGTGCGGAGCGCCGCAGGTGGGGAGGGTTCGGTCGGCACGGGTGACCTCCGGACGGGTGCCTCGCCGGACCTGGGAACCGGGACCGGGCCTGGGAGGGGAGGGGAGGGGAGAGGCCGGGAAGGGGCCTGGAACGGGAACCGGGCCCCGGTCGCGTGACCGGGGCCCGGCGGCGTCCTCGGCGGGCCGGGCCCCGGACCCACGGGGCCGGCCCGCCTCGGACGCCGGCCGCGGGACGCGCCCGCGGCCGGCGGTTGCTCAGAGGCAGAGCAGGGTGCTGACCGTGCTGTTGGTGCAGTTGACGGCGCTCAGCGAGCTGAGGACCGAGCGGTACTCGACGGTCTCCTCGACGGTCTCCAGGGCCTGCAGGTTCAGGATCGACATGGTGAACTCCCATCGGGTTGTGGTGCGGTGCTCCCGGCTGTCGCCGGAACTCGTGGGCGGCGGATGACGCCGCAGGGTGGGCAGCCGGCCGGAGGCGGCGCTCGGCGTGCCCTGCGAAGCAGTCGGAACGGTCGGGTCGGTCGGGACGGCGGTCCGGTCCGGCCGGTCCGGCGCGGTGGGCTGGTCAGGCGAGGTTCGCGCGGGGTCCGTCCGGGCCCGCGGCGCCGGGCCAGAACGGCAGGGCCGGAGTGTCCGCGAACACCGCCCCGAGCGCGGTCAGCACACCGGCGCTGCCGGTGGCCAGGTCCATCGAGAGGCGCAGCAACTGCTCGCCGGGGAAGGCGAGGTGGCCTTGGTAGGGGATGGCGTGCCAGGCGAGCCGGCGGATGTGGCGGCGGATCGTCTCCGCGTGCGCGGTGCCCCCGCCCTGGGCCTGCCGGAGCAGGGCGATCAGGCCGGCCCGTCCGTTGAACAGGCCGGACTGGACGATGAACTCGGGCCGGGCGGCGCCGCGGATCTGTTCCAGCCGCTCGGCGAGCTCGGCGTCCGGGCGGTGCCGCAGGTAGCTGTGGAGGACGGCGGCGATGCCGGCGCTGCCGGACTCCAGGTAGGGCAGGACCCGGGTGCCGTCGTCGACCTGGAGGGTGCCGTCCTCGGCGAGGACGCAGCGGGCCAGGTCGCGGTCGAGGGCGCGCCGGGCGAGGTCCAGCAGCGCCGTGTCGCCGGAGTCCTCGTAGAGGTGCAGCAGCAGGAGGGCGGCTCCGGTGGGGCCGTGCAGCAACCCGGTCCGGGCCGCAGTCGCGGGTCCGGCTCCGGTGGCCGCGCCGTCCGGCAGGTGGAGGCCGAGCTTGGTGACGGCGCGTTCGGCGGCGTCCACGGCGGCCTCGTGCAGGGCCCGGTCGCCGGTGGCCTGCGCGAAGTGGCGCAGGGTCAGGCCGACTCCGGCCAGGCCGCCGGCCAGGTCGGGGCCGAGGCCGTCGGCGTCGTCCTTGCCCAGCCGTTCCAGCAGGTCGAGGGCCTCGGTGCGCCGCCCGAGCAGGTCCAGGACGTAGGCGACGCCGTGTGCGCCGATGAACAGGCCGGACCGGCAGGGTTCCCGGTGCACCGCCGCGGTCAGCCAGCGGACGTGGTCGGGGTCGATCTCGGCGCCGGTGGTGTGCAGGGCCCAGAGCACCCCGGCCGCGCCGTACGACAGGCCCAGTCCGTCGTGGGTGAACTGGCCCGGGTCGCCGGGGAAGAGCCGGTCGGTGCGGTCCGGTGTGGCGGCGGCCGTGATGGCGGCGGTGAGTTCCGCGCGCAGCCGGGGCCAGCTGTCGGGTCCGCCGTCCAGCAGTTCCTCGAAGGCGTGGCCCGGAGCTCCGACGGCGCCCGGGGTCGATGATCCCGAGGTCGACGCGGCCGACGCGTCCCGGGGGGCCGGCGGGTCGGGCAGCAGGTGCGGGGACAGCCCGAACCGCTGCCGGGCGGCGTGGACGAGCGCGCCCGCCTTGCCGGGGCTGAGGACGGTCAGCGGCATGAGCGGCAGGAAGAGCCAGAGCCGGATGGCGGCCAGCGCGTGCTCGTCGACCGCGAATCCGGTCAGTCCGGGCGGGGCCGCGAAGCCGGCCGCGCCGAGCGCGGGCCGGAGGAACTCGTCGACGGGGGAGGCGAGTTCGAAGTCGACGAAGGCGATGCTGCCGTCCGGCCGGACGATCAGGTTGCGCGGGTGGAGGTCGCCGAACACGATGCCGCGGTCGTGGATGGCGCGCAGGCCCTCGGTCACGCCGTCGAGGATGCGCAGCGCCGCGGCGCGGTAGTCCTCGACGGCGGCGTCGTCCGCCTCCGGGTGCACCAGCGGGTAGTTCAGCCCGAACCAGCGGTGCAGCGGTTCGCCTTCGACGTACTCCTGGACCAGGAAGTGGTGCTCCCACGTGGTGAGGTACCCGAGGGCGTCCGGTACGGCATCGAGGCCGCTCAGCCGGCGCAGCACGTCGTGTTCGCGGCCGAGCCGCCGGACGGCGTCCTCGCCGCGCTGGTCCAGGCCGGCGTGCGGCCGGGCCTCCTTCAGCACCACCTGCGGGCCGCCGTCGTTGTGCCGGCCGAGGTAGATGCCGCCGCCGTTGGAGAAGTGCAGGGCCCGTTCCACCGCGTACGGGAAGTCGCCCGGGCCGGTGCGCGCCGGGTCGGCCAGGGCCGGGGCGAGGACGGCGGGCACCGGTGCCCATTCGGGCACCTCGAAGACGGCCCGGCGGACGTCGGGGCGCAGCGCGCCGGAGGGTTCGCGGAAGGCGAGGACCAGTTCGCCGGTCTCGGTGCGGCAGAACTGCTCGACGAACCCGCCGTAGCGCAGGTAGAGCGGTCCCTCCCGCCAGCGGAGGTCGCTGAGGATGTACGGTCCGGGTTCGCCGGCGAGGGAGGCGTCGAGGTCGGTGAGACATCGCTCCAGCGCGTCGTCGCCGACCGGGTAGAGCGTCATGAACTTGCCGCTGGAGCCGCGCGGGGCGTACTTCGCGTTCTGCGTCTGGACCAGGGCCGGGCTGCGCAGGAACTTGAACGCCACGCGGTGGGCGAAGCAGTGGGTGCGGACGACGTCCAGGATCCGTGGGGCGTTGTCCATGCACGCCGAGACGTGGATCTTCCAGCCCTGTTCGGGCAGCCGGAGGTCGACGGGTTGGAATCCCACCCACACCTCGCGGGCGTTGCGCGTCCAGCCGGCCGGGGCCGGTTCGACCGCCGCGGGGAACTCCTCCAGGGTGGCCCAGCGGACCGGCGAGTCGTAGAAGAGCGGGTCGGCGTAGGAGTACGCCTCGTAGCGCATGTCCATCGGAATCCTCCAGGAGGCGTCGAGCAGCGTCGCCGCGCACCGTCGTCCGGGCGCACGGCACCACTGGGCCGGGGGAGAAACCTGGGAGAGGCGGATCGCCCGTGTGAAGGCCTCGGGTGGGAGGCCGGGGCAACTGGTGAGCGGTCCGGGGAGAGTCTGCGGTCAGCGTTCGGCCGGACGCCAGTGGCTCCGGGATGTTTGGCCGAATATCCCACCGGAATATTGATCGGGATGAATGGCATGGCCCCCCACCAGCCGTGATCGCTCCGGGTGCAGGGGTGACTCCGCCCCGTCGCAGGGCCGTTCCACGGGGACGCAGGTCGCGCGGCCCGGGCGGTGATCAACGGCGCCGGATCGCCGGCCGCAGCGCCGGACCGCGGCGGCCGGCGGCGGTGCCGCGATCGTCACCCGGTCGGTGTGTTCCGTTCGGTGGCACACGATCACCCCCGGGAACCCCGTTCGTGGCCGGATTCCTCCCGGCGCTCGTCCGGCGCAGCCGTCGGCGCACCGGTCCGCCCGACGGCGCGCACCCGGAGCCGGGCGATCTCGTGCGCCCGGGGTGCCGACGGGTCGCCCCCGATCACGACGCGCGCCGCCCGTCCACGGTCACGGCGCGCCGCGGACCCGCCGCCCGGACCGGATGACGGTCCTCGGCGGGCCGGCCCCTCACTCGCCCTCGGCGAACGCCTCGCGTCACTCGCCCTCGGTGAACGCCTCGCGCAGCCGGGCCTCCTCCTCCGCCGAGAGGTTGGTCTCCAGGAGTTCGGCGTGCAGGCCCGCGAACGCGGACCGGACGGCGTCGAGCACGGCGTCCGTGCTGAGGACGAACAGCGCGGAGGTGCCGGGCGTCACCTTGTCCCGCAGCCGCTTGATGAAGTCCTCGTCGATGCCGAGGTGGGCGAGGTGGCCGCCCAGCGCGCCGCCGGCCGCGCCCACCGCCGCGCCGAGGATCGGGACGAAGAAGATCAGCCCGAGCAGGAAGCCCCAGAAGGCACCGCCCAGGGCGCCCATGCCGGTCATGTCGCTCAGGTGGCGGGTCTTGGGCTTCCTGGCGTTGTCCGGCCAGCTGACCACGGCTCCGTCCTGGACCTTGATCAGCTCCTGGTGCTGCAGCTTCTTCAGTGTTCCGAGGGCTTCGTCGGCTCCGGCCGCGGTGGGGAAGCGCCATACCGTCAGGGTCGCCATCATGGTCTCCGGTCAGAGGGGGTACGCACGACAGGCCCATCGTCGGCCCCGCTCTCCGGTGCCGCCACACACGGGCACCGGACGGGCGACCCGGGGCCGTCGGAGGACGGCGGCCGCACCGCCACCGGGCCGCCGCCGCACCGCCGCCGCACCGCCGCCGCACCGCCGCCGCGCCGGCGCCGGGCCGCACGGGCAGGCCGACCCGGAAGGATGCCGCCGGATTGCCGCATCCACCCGACGGCCGCAGCGTGGCACGTAGCACTCTCCCGAGAGGACGTGGTACGGGCGATGTCGGACGCACGGACGGCCAAGCGCATTGCGAAGTTCGTCAAGCCGCTGCGGGTGAAGCCGGGTTCGAGCGTGGACCTGGCGGAGGACTTCGACCCCCGGTACAAGGCGGGCCTGAAGAAGCGGCAGGGCGCGGAGCTGCTGCGCAGCGGCGTCTCGCTGCTCTCGGAGTACCAGTCGCGACTGGCCGCCCAGGACACCTACGGCGTGCTGCTCTGCCTCCAGGCGCTCGACGCCGGCGGCAAGGACGGCACGATCCGCCACGTCATGAGCGGGGTGAACCCGCAGGGCGTCACGGTGAGCGGCTTCAAGGTGCCCTCGGCGGAGGAGCTCGACCACGACTTCCTGTGGCGGTACGCGCGGCGGCTGCCGGCGCGCGGCGACATCGGGATCTTCAACCGGTCGCACTACGAGGAGGTCCTGGTGGTGCGGGTCCACCCGGAGAACCTCGACCGGCAGAAGCTGCCCGCGGAGGCCAAGGGCCACGGGGTCTGGCACCGCCGCTACCGGGAGATCAACGACTGGGAGCGCTACCTCACCGACAACGGGATCAAGGTGGTGAAGGTCTTCCTGAACCTCTCCAAGGAGGAGCAGCGCACCCGTTTCCTGAAGCGGATCGACCTGCCGGAGAAGAACTGGAAGTTCTCCGCGGCCGACATCCGCGAGCGCGAGCGGTGGGACGACTACCAGGAGGCGTTCTCCGAGATGCTGTCGGCCACGAGCACGCCGTGGGCGCCCTGGTACGTGGTGCCGGCCGACCGCAAGTGGTTCGCGCGCATCTGCGCGGCGGCGGTGCTCGCCCACACGCTGATCGGGATCGATCCGCAGTACCCCACGGTCGACGACGACGCCCGGAAGGAACTCCTGGCCGCCAAGCGCCGCCTGGAGCGGGAGGCCCCCAGGGGCGCCGCGCGCGACCCGTACGCGGCCGAGCACCGCGCCGGCTGAGGCGCGACGTCGAGTTCCCGGACCTTGAGGAGTGACCATGGCGGAGCAGGCCGGCCTGCCCGGACCGCAGGAGCCCCCGGACCCCTGGTACGCGCGGCCTCCCCGGGAGGTCGCGGCCGTGCTCGGCGTGGACCCGGCGACCGGGCTGACGGCGGCCCGGGCGGCCGAGCTGCTCGCCGCGCACGGGCCGAACGCGCTGCCCGAGGAGAAGCCGAGGCCGGACTGGCTGCGTTTCCTCGACCAGTACCGCAGCTACATGCAGATCATCCTGGTGGCGGCGGCGGTGGTCTCGCTGGCGATCAAGGAGTGGACCACCGCGATCCTGCTGATCGTCCTGACCCTGTTCAACGCGGTCGTCGGGCTGCGGCAGGAGGGCAAGGCCGAGAGCGCGATGAACGCGCTGCGGTCGATGATGAAGGCCACCGCGCGGGTGCGGCGGGACGGGACGGAGGCGGAGATCCCGGCCGAGCAGCTGGTCGTGGGCGACGTGGTGGTCGTCCGGGCGGGCGACGAGGTCCCGGCGGACGGCCGGATCGTCGAGGCCAGCGCGCTGCAGATCGACGAGTCGGCGCTGACCGGTGAGAGCGTCCCCGCCGCGAAGGACGCCGGCACGCTGACGGGCGAGCGGCTGGGCCCGGGGGACCAGACCAACATGGCCTTCATGAACACCCCGGTGACCCACGGCAGCGGACTGCTCGTCATCACCGCCACGGGTGAGGGCACCGAACTGGGCAAGATCTCCGGGATGCTGTCGGCCACCGAGAAGGAGCAGTCGCCGCTCACCAGGGAGCTCAACACGCTGACGCTGTGGATCGCCGCGGCGGCCGGCCTGACCATGATCGTGATGTTCGCGCTCGGCCGCAGCCGCGACCAGGCGTGGGACGCCCTCTTCGTCAGCGCGGTCTCGCTGGCCATCGCGGCCATCCCGGAGGCGCTGCCGACGGTCAGCCAGGTCATCCTCTCCGTGGGCAGCCTCAACCTGGCCAAGCGGAACGCGATCGTGAAGGAGCTGCCGTCCGTCGAGACGCTCGGCTTCACCTCGGCGATCAACTCCGACAAGACCGGCACCCTGACGATGAACCAGATGACGGTGGTGGAGGTGCTGAGTCCGACGGACCGCTACACCGTCTCCGGCACCGGCTACCGCCTCGACGGGAGGATCCACCACGCTGCGGGCTCCGCCCCGAGCATCGAGGAGGCCGTCCTGCCCTACCTCGTCGCCAACGACGCCAAGCTGGTTGAGGGCCAGGTCGTCGGCGATCCGACCGAGGGCGCCCTGCTCGTCCTCGGCCACAAGGCCGGGCTGGACATCGAGGCCACCCGGGAGCGCTTCCCCCGCCTCGCCACACTGCCGTTCGACCCGAGCTACAAGCTGATGGCCAGCTTCAACGAGGCCAAGGACGCGGACGGCCGGCCGGTGGTGCGGTGCTTCGTGAAGGGCGCGGCCCCCGCGGTGACGGCCCGCGCCGCGACCGCGCTCTCGAACGGCGCGGTCGTCCCCTGGGACGCGGACCTCGGCGGACGCGCCCAGGCGCAGGTCGAGCGGATGGGCGGCGAAGGACTGCGGGTGATGGCCGGGGCCGTCCGCGACCTGGACCCGGCGGAGTTCGACCCGGACGGCGACCTGCTGGCGCTCGTCGACGGCCTGCGGATGACCAGCCTGGTGGCCATGGTCGACCCGCCGCGCGAGGAGTCCCGGGCGGCGGTGGCCAGCGCGCAGGCCGCGCACATCCGGGTCCGTATGGTGACGGGCGACGACGTCACCACCGGGGCGGCCATCGCGCGTCAACTGGGCATCGACGGCGAGGCCGTCCTCGGCGCCGACTTCGCCGCCCTGCCGGAGCACGAGCGACTGGCCCGGATCGACGGCATCGGCGTGGTCGGCCGGGTCGCGCCCGAGCACAAGGTGCTGCTCGCCGCCACGCTCAAGCAGAAGGGCGACGTGGTCGCGATGACCGGCGACGGCGTCAACGACGCGCCGGCCATCAAGGCCGCCGACATCGGCATCGCCATGGGCAGCGGCACCGACGCGGCGAAGAACGCCAGCCGGATGGTCCTCTCCGACGACAACTTCGCCACCATCGTCTACGCCGTGGAGGAGGGCCGGAAGCTCTACGACAACCTCACCAAGTACATCCGGTTCGTCCTGGTGCTGCTGGTGACCTTCGTGCTGACCTTCCTCGGCGCCGCGATCCTCAACATCGCCGCGGGCGAGCCGTTCACCCCGGCGCAGGTCCTGTGGGTGCACTTCGTGGTCAACGCCCCGTTCGGCTTCGCCCTCGGCTTCGACCGGGAGAGTCCCGGTCTGATGCGGCGCACCCCGCGCCCACGCGGGGAGACGGTGCTGACCGGGTCCGTGATGGTCACCGTCGGGCTCGCCGGGCTGGCCGTCACGGTCGCCCTGCTCGGGCTGACCAAGCTGGGCGAGGCGCACTACCACAGCGCGCACGTCGGCAACTCGATCGCGTTCACCGCCTTCGCGCTCTGCCTGATCGTGGCGGCCTTCGAGTGCCGCAGCGAGCGGGCGTCCGCGCTGAGCGCCGACACCTTCGACAGCAAGCAGATGAACCGGGCGGCCCTGGCCGAGTTCGTGCTGGCCGTGCTGGTCACCCAGATGGACGCGTTCCACCGCATCCTCGGGACCACCGACATCAACGCCCGGCAGTTCGGCTGGGCGCTGCTGGCCGCCGTCGCGTTCCTGCTGCTGTGGGAGCTGGGCAAGTTGCTGGCGCGCAGATCGCCGACCGCCCGCGCCGCGGCGCCGGTCGCCACCCGCCCGTGACGGTGTCCCGGAGTCCCTGAGGAGAACCATGGCTGCCGGTGCACCCGACCCAGGATGGCGCCGCGTCGTGCCCACCCTGCCGGGACTCGCGGTGCTCCGCGGCTACCGGCGCGACTGGCTGCGGGGCGACCTGCTGGCCGGTGTCACGGTGGTGGCCTACCTCGTGCCCCAGGTCATGGCGTACGCGAGCGTGGCGGGGCTGCCGCCCGTCACCGGGCTGTGGGCCATCCTGCCCGCCATCGTGCTGTACGCCCTCGTCGGCTCGTCCCGGCTGCTGTCGGTCGGGCCCGAGTCGACCACGGCGCTGATGACCGCCACCGTGGTCGGCCCGATGGCCGGCGGCGACACCGGCCGCTACGCCGTCCTGGCCGCGAGCCTCGCCGTGGTGGTCGGCCTGCTGTGCGTGCTGGCGTGGCTGGCCCGGCTCGGCTTCGTCGCCGACTTGCTCTCCCGGCCGGTGCTGATCGGCTACCTCGCCGGCGTGGCACTGATCATGATCGTCGACCAGCTGTCCAAGCTCACCGGGATCGACGTGCGCGGCGAGGGCTTCTTCCCGCAGCTGACGTCGTTCGTCTCGGACATCACCGAGGCGCACCTGCCGACCGTCGCCTTCAGCGTCGCGACCCTGCTCTTCCTCCTCCTGGTGGCCCGCTTCCTGCCGCGCCTGCCCGGCCCGCTGCTGGCCGTCGTCCTCGGCACCGCGATCTCGGCCGGGTTCTCGCTCAAGGATCACGGCATCGCGGTGATCGGCGAGATCCCGGCCGGGCTGCCCGTCCCCAAGCTGCCGGACCTGTCCCAGCTGAACCGGCTGGTACTGCCCGCGCTGGGCATCCTGCTGGTCGGCTACACCGACTTCATCCTCACCGCACGCGCCTTCGAGAAGGCCGGCGGGGAGGGGCGGCTGGACGCCAACCAGGAACTGCTGGGCCTCGGTGCGGTCAACCTCGGCGCCGGCTTCTTCCAGGGCTTCCCGGTGAGCAGCAGCGCCAGCCGTACCGCGCTGGCCGAGTCCGCGGGCGGCCGCAGCCAGGCGTACGCGCTCACGGCCGGCCTCGGCGTGGTCGCCGTGCTGTTGTTCCTCAGCCCGCTGCTGCACGACACGCCGGACGCGGTGCTGGGCGCCCTGGTGGTGTTCGCCGCGCTGCGGATGATCGACCTCGCCGGCTTCCGCAGGCTGGCCGCCTTCCGGAGCCGCGAACTGCTGCTGGCGCTCGGCTGCATGATCGGCGTGCTCAGCCTGGACATCCTCTACGGCGTGCTGGTGGCGGTCGGACTGTCGGTGATCGAGCTGCTCAGCCGGGTCGCGCGACCGCACGACGCGGTGCTCGGCCTGGTGCCGGGCGTGGCCGGGATGCACGACGTCGACGACTATCCCGAGGCGCGGACCGTCCCCGGTCTGCTGATCTACCGCTACGACTCCCCGCTGTTCTTCGCCAACGCGGAGAACCTGCACCGCCGCGCCCTGGTCGCGCTGGCCGAACAGCCTGAGCCGGTACGGTGGTTCGTCCTCAACACCGAGGCGAACGTCGAGGTGGACATCACCGCGTTGGACTCGTTGGACGCCCTGCGGCTCGAACTGGCCGCCCGCGGCATCGTGTTCGCCCTGGCCCGGGTCAAGCAGGACCTGCGGGACGAGCTCGACGCGTACGGCCTGAGCGAGTCCGTGGGCGCGGACCGGATCTTCCCCACCCTGTCGACGGCGGTCGCCGCCTACCGCTCCTGGGCGGGGGACGGCGGACCCCCGGACGCCGCGCCGCCCACCTGACCGGGGGCGGCGGGCGGCGCGGCCACGGCCGCGGTCAGAAGGCGGAGTTGGCGAACCAGTGGGCCAGCAGCCCGTCGTCGCCGGACACCTCGACGGCGTCGGCGGTGCGGTCGAGCCGGCCGTAGAGCACGAGCAGCAGGTCGGCGGCGGTGGCCCGGAGGGTGGCGTCGGCGGTCGCGCCGGCGCCGTCCGGGTCGAGGGCGAAGCCGTCGGGGCGCAGGCGCACCAGCCAGTCGCCCGCGCCGTCGGTGCGGGTGAAGCGGATGGTCCGGTCGTCGCCGCGCAGCTCGGCCGTCCTGGGCGCGAAGAGGGTGGCGAAGGGCAGGTTGGTGAGGAACTCGGCCACGCCGTCCGCCGCGAGGGCCGGGTCGACGGTGGGGGTGAGGCCGAGCGCGACCTCGGCGTCGATCCGGTGGACGAGGGTCTCGAACAGCATCCGGCGCACCCAGAACCGGGCGTGCTGGTCGGCGCCCCAGGCCCACATCGGCGTGTCGAGGTCGGTCTGCGCGAAGACGGCGGCGGCCTGCTCGGCGGACTCGGCCAGCCAGGCCGGGTAGTCCTCCGGCAGCTCGGGCAGCTGCAGGTCGACGTCGCGGCTGCGCGGGGGCTCCTGGATCCGCTGCCGGAGCAGGACGGAGAACCAGCGCTGCACGCTGCCGGCGTGCCGGACGAGCTCGGCGAGGGTCCACCCCGGGCAGCCGGGCACCGGGAGCGACGGGTCGGCGTGCCGCACGGTGGCGACGAAGCGGGCGGTCTCGGCGGCGACGGCCGTGCCGTGGTCGTGCGGGGTCATGAACGCCCTCTCCGGGAATGCGGGTCTCGCGGCGCCTCGGGACGGCGTGTCCGCCCAATGGTTCATCGCATGAAACAACGCGGGCGACGCTAGGCCTGAAAGGTTGAGTTTGTCAAACATCCGCCCCGTCGAGCGCCGCCAGCAACTCCGGGCCCGACCACCGCCGGGCGGCGCCCGGCCCGGCCCGCTCGGCCTCGCGGACCAGCGCGACCAGGCACGCGTTGGCCGGCGCCGACAGCCCGCAGCGCGCGGCGAGCGCGATCACCTCGCCCTGCAGCGAATCGACCTCGGTCGGACGGCCGCGCTGCAGGTCCTCCCACATCGACGAGCGGGCCCGGGCGTCGATCCGCAGCGCGGCCGCGGCCACCCGCCGGAAGAGCGCGTCCGGCAGCCCGAGCACCCGGGGCGTCCACTGCGGCGGCACCGGGCCGAGCCGGGCGGGCCTGATGCCCGCCACCCGGAAGGCCGCGAGCGCCTCCCGCTGGCACCGGGCCAGACAGGACCGGTACGCCCGGGTGCCCAGCTCCTCGCGCAGCGGCAGGCCGGACAGCGCGTTCACCGCGTTGTTCAGGTTCATCAGCAGCTTCGCCGCCTGCACCGCGGGCATGTCCGCGCGCAGCGCCAGACTCAGCCCGCCCGCCCGGGCCGCCGCCGCGAACGGGCCGACCGCCGGCCCGTCCTCGACCATGAGCGCACCGCCACTGCCCTGGTGCACGGCGGCCGGACCGCTGCGCACCACGTTGTACGGCACCATCCCGGCGAGCACCCGGTGGCCCGGCAGACCCGCCCGCAGCTCCTCGGCGTTGTGCAGGCCGTTCTGGAAGCTGATCACCACCGCGTCGGGTGCCAGCTGCCCGGCCAGCTCGAGCGCGGCCGCGCGGGTGTCGGCGGACTTGACCGTCACCAGCACGAAGTCCGCCGTCCCGGCGGCGGCCGCGCCGGTGGCGACGGTCAGCCCGCGCACCTCCCGCCGTGCGTCGCCGGGGCCGGTCAGCGTCAGCCCGTCCCGTTCGATCGCGGCCATCGCCGCCGGGCGGCCGATCAGCGTGACGTCCGCGGTGTCGGCCAGCATGCCCCCGAG